>JBKPOR010000149.1:0-1869 GCA_046765675.1 Pseudomonadota bacterium | reverse complement strand
CATAGAGAGCGGTAACTTCTTGTTAGTGTCGCAATGGGGAGATCCGTTGCGGTTAACGTGAGGACGTACGGGAAAGTTCGAGTGTTAACAGGAGCCGCGGTTATTATACGCCCGCGTCAGTACGATACGTCCAGTTTGTTTACGGTGCTATGCAGATTACATAGTCTTCAGTTGAGTCCGCAATTTAACCACCCAAGTGAAAATTTCTGTGCTATGGTGGCACAACCCCTCAAAAATGAAGCGGGCCGACTTGTGCGACTACACAAGATCGACCCTTGACCATCAACCTTCCATAGAAAGGATGACGATCATGACTACTCATGGTAGCGCAACAGTGCGTCAACAAGCACCTCACGTAAACCGAACAACCCGGACCGCAACCATTATGAATGCTCTCAAACAGAGAGCGCAGGCAGTCTTAAACGACAAATCAATCGATGTACAGAGCCGCGCAATTATCCATTATGCCTTGGAGACACTTCGCGGATCTTGTAAGCAGTTTACGAATTCCGTGAGGGGGACGGCTCAACTCCGGGAAGAGATACAGCGAATCCCAAAGGGGATCCGGCGGTTCCCTGAAAGGAATCCGCAAAAGAAAGTCAGAATTACTTATAGGCGCGCTGTCATTCGCTCCAAAACAAAATATATAATCTTCATCCTTTGACCCAATCGTTACAAGACAGTGTGTTCATGCGCGCGTGCCGGCGGGAGCCGGTTCCTTACACGCCGATCTGGTTGATGCGACAGGCGGGCCGGTACATGCGCGAGTATCGTG
The DNA here is from genome assembly GCA_046765675.1 of Pseudomonadota bacterium. Taxonomy (GTDB): domain Bacteria; phylum Pseudomonadota; class Alphaproteobacteria; order Sphingomonadales; family Sphingomonadaceae; genus Sphingomicrobium. The sequence continues at coordinate 1,094 of JBKPOR010000149.1, read as the reverse complement.
AAGTCCGCGCGCGAACCAGCTTTCTTGAACTCTGCAAGACGCCTTCGCTGGCCGCTGAGGTTACTGTTACTGCGGTCGAGCGCCTTGGCGTCGATGCGGCAATAATTTTTGCCGATATCCTCCTGATCCTTGAGCCACTGGGCATCGACCTCGAGTTTGCGGCAGGCGAAGGACCGGTCATTCACAATCCGGTTCGGAATGCCTCAGATGTTGATCGGCTTCGTGAGCTCGAAGATGTAAACGCGCTCGGGTTTGTTTACGAAGCGATTCGTCAAACGCGGCGCGCACTCAAACCTGACATTCCCTTGATCGGTTTCTGTGGCGCGCCATTCACGCTCGCGTCATACCTGATCGAAGGCGGCGGATCTAAGAATTACATCCATACGAAGCGGTTGATGTATGACGACGCAGGCGCCTGGCACGCCATGATGGCGTTGATCTCGCGAGCTCTCGCGAAATATTTGAACGCCCAGATTGAAGCCGGCGCACAGGCGGTGCAGTTGTTCGATTCCTGGGTGGGTTGTTTGGCTCCCGACGACTATCGCGAGTTTGTGCTGCCTCACACTCAAAGTGTCGTTCGGAATGTTACGCCGGGCGTTCCCGTGATTCACTTCGGAACTGGAACCGCAGCGCTGCTTGAGCTAATGCGCGAAGCGGGTGGCGACGTGATCGGACTTGACTGGCGTGTGCGTCTGGATGATGGCTGGGAGCGAGTCGGTCATGATGTTGCGGTGATGGGAAATCTCGATCCGGTCGTGTTGTTTGCAAGCCAGGATGCACTGCGAACGCAAGCGAAGCGGATCCTCGATCAAGCAGGGCGACGTGGCGGGCATATTTTCAACCTCGGGCATGGGATCCTGCCGGAGACACCCGTCGAGAATGTCATTGCGCTCGTTGAAATGGTGCACGAGCTGAGCCACGGATTACACGGATGAAGACGGATTTTGATGCGCTGTTGCTAGTGTCGTTCGGGGGACCCGAAGGCATGGACGACGTCATTCCCTTTCTCGAAAATGTCTTGCGTGGTCGCAACGTCCCGCGCGAGCGAATGCTGAAGGTTGCACAGCATTACGACTTATTCGGCGGCGTGAGTC
>JBKPOR010000148.1:0-4926 GCA_046765675.1 Pseudomonadota bacterium | reverse complement strand
TCGGCAGCGTCAGATGTGTATAAGAGACAGATGGTCCCCCTCCCCAGCCTTTGGCCAGGGAGGAGCAAGGCTAGCCCGCAAGCGCCTGGATGCTCATCTCCCAGTGCAGGACGTCGTCGTACATTGCGCGGACGGGGATGCGCTCGTCGAGGCCGTGAGCGCGTTCGTCATCCGGCGAAATGCCCCAGCTGCCGTCGACATCGTAGACGGGGATTCCCTGCGCCCTGAAGAAGCTGCCGTCGCTCGCCCCGGTCGACATCATCGGGAAGACGTGCATCCCCGGTCCGTGGAAGCGCTGGATCGCGGTCGTGACCGCTTTCAGCACATCGGGACGGAGCGGTGACGGCGGAGTCGGAACGCCGATGTAATTGGGATCGGGAATGACCTCGACCTTTGCGCCTGCAAGCTGCTGAAGCTCCGCCTGGACCGTCTTTGGGTCGACTCCAGGGAAGATCCGGCAATTCACCGTCGCCTGCGCGGTTTGTGGCAGCGCATTGTCGGCGTGTCCTGCCTGAAGCATCGTCGCGACGCAGCGCGTCCGGGTCAGGCCCACCTCCAGCGGATTAGCCTCGATTTCGTCGGCCGCCTGACCGTCGTTCGGATTGGCAAGCCAGCGGCGGATCGCAGCACCAAGCGGGCTATTCCCTTCCTGGCGGGAGCGTTCCTCGAAATAGCCGCGCGTCGTCTCGTTCTGCATCGGCTTGAAGCGGTGGGCCTGAAGCGCCTTCAGCGCGTCGCTGAGCTCGTAAATCGCATTGTCGGGGCGCGGACGTGAGCTGTGCCCGCCGGGATTGTGGGTCGTGAAGAAATATGTCTGGAAGGTCTTCTCGGCCATCGAAATGCCGCAGCCCAGGGGCTTGAAACTGCGGTCGTAAGCGGCGCAGCCGCCGTCGGCATTCAGGCCGAATTCGGAATCCGTGAGATTGCGCCACTTGGTCGAGCCCAGGGTCGCCCCGACTCCGCGCGTTTCCTCATCGCCGCTGTAGAAGAAAATGATGTCGCGGTTCGGCTTGAAGCCTTGGCTCATCAACTTGACCGCGGCCATGGTGGTCGCCACGTCGCCGTTCTTCATGTCGCTCGAGCCGCGACCGAGGAAATAGCCATCCTGCTCGCGGAAGACGAAGGGGTCGAACTTCCAGTCCTCGCGCTTGGCCTCGACCACGTCCATATGGCCCAGGATCAGCATCGGCTTATTGGTCGCATGCGGCGAGCGCCAGCGGACGATGAGCGCCGCCGTCTGGTCACCGGGAAGCGCCTCATAAGGCATGATGTGAATATCGGAGGCCGGGATCCCCGCCGCCTTGAATTGCGACGCGAGCAGCTCCGCCACGCGCTGAGTCTGACCGCGATTGTGGACGCTGGGGATCTCGATCGCCTGCTTGAACAGCTCCCGCGTCTTCACCTGCCACGCAGGCGGCAGTTTCGTCGGGACCGTGCGGGGATCGACGGCCGCGCTCGCCGTGCCGGCGAAAGCGGCGATAAATGCAAAAGCAAGTACGCGCTTCATGTTCGAAACTCCTATTTACCCGCGAGCTCGCGCAGCATCATCTCCCAATGCACGACATTGTCGTAGAGCGCTTGAACGGGCAGGCGCTCGTCCTTGCCATGCGCGCGATTGTCGATCGGAGTCACCGTCCAGCCGCCATTGGTGCCGTAAACCGGAATGCCCGCAACTCGGAACGGACGCGCATCGCTGGCGCCCGTCGACATTTCCGGGAAGATTGGCTGGTTGGGATGCAGCGCCTGTACGGCGTGCGTGTAGGCGGCGGTCACGTCCGATCTCAGCGGCGAGGCGAGGGACGCGACATAGTCGTCGTTTCTTGTGACCTTGACCTCCGGGTCGGCGACGACCCGCTCGAGCTCGGCCTTGATCGCGTTGGGATCGACGCCGGGGAAGATTCGGCAGTTGATCATCGCGGTCGCAAGCTGCGGAAGCGCGTTGTCGGCATGGCCGGCGAACAGCCGGGTCGGGACGCAGCGAGTCCGCGTCAGGCCCACCTCGCTCTCACTCGCCTCGATGAAATCGGCAGCCTGCCCGTCCTTGGGGTTGGCCAGCCACGCCCGCATCGCATCGCCGAGCGGTCCCTTCTCCAGCTTCTCACGCCCGGAGAAATAGGCGCGCGTCGTCTCATTCAACATCGGCGTGAAGCGATAGGCTTCGATCTTATCGATGGCATGGGCAAGGCTGTAGATCGCATTGTCCTTGCGCGGCTTGGAGGAATGGCCGCCGCGGTTCCGCACCGTCAGGGTATAACTCGCAAAGGTCTTCTCGGCGGTCTGCATGGTGAAGCCCGCGGGAGAGCCGTCGGTATTGATGCTCCCGCCGCCGCCGTCGGCATTGAGCCCGAACTCCGGATGACCGAGCAGTTCGAGCCATGTGCTCGCGCCGTTCTTCGCTCCGATTCCGTTGGTCTCCTCGTCGCCCGTGAACAGCACGACGATGTCGCGCTTCGGCTTGAAACCGGCGGCGCGCAAATTGACCATCGCCTGCGTGATGGCGGTGATGCCGTCCTTCATGTCGATGGTGCCGCGGCCGTAATAATAATTGTCGCGCTCGACCATTTTGAACGGATCGGTGGTCGAATCCTCGAGCTTCGCCTCGACCACGTCCATGTGACCCATCAACAGGATCGGCTTGGCCGTCGGCGTTCCGGACGCGCGCCAGCGGACGATCAGGGCGGCGGTGTCGTCGTCGCCCGTCGTCGCGCTCCCCGTGTGGTATGGCATCACGTGGATATCTGCCTCGGGGAAGCCACCGGCTTTGAACTGATCGGCCACATATTGCGCCATGCCGGGGACATTGTGCCGGCCGATCACCGTCGGAGTGTTGATGATATGCTCGAACATCGCATGCGCGGCATCGTGCTGGGCAGCCGTGAGCTTCGGGGGCGCGGCGCTGCTCGCCGTTGAGACAAGCGCGATAAATGACGCGGCGGCAATCAAATGACGCATGGGGCACCCTCCCAAGGGTTTGAGTCAGGCGACGCTAGTCCCGCCGCGCGCGCCGTCAAGTTACAGCACCCGTGACCTTCGGCAGATATTCCGCGCTGCGCATTTCCGAGAGCCGGCAGGCGGTGCGCTGAAATTCGAAGCCGGCGTCGCATTGCGGGTAAAAACCAGTGGGCGCCTCTTCCCTACGCCCGTTTAAGTTCAGCCAGCAACCGCCAGCAGGTGCGCGTCGAGAACTTCGATTCGCTGCTCGCCGCAAAGGAAGCCTCGGGCGAGAATCCGATCAACGGTCTCGCGATACGTCGCCGATGAATTCAGCGCCGCGATCGCCTCATGCGACTGCCACAAAGTGATGACCTGGCAATGGCTGCCGTCGCGCAACATAAGCACACCCGCGAATCCCGGCTGCGCGTCAAACATCGGCAGTGAGATGTCGCGAGCGAACGTTTCATATTCGTCGGCGCGGCCAGTATCGACTTCGGTATGCCAAATTCGGGCGATTAGACGCTCATTCATGCTGCCTCCTCCAGCAGGCCATGGCCCTCAGCGAGATACCCGGCGCTGCGCATTTCTTCCAGGCGGCTGACCGTACGCTGGAATTCGAAGCTGCCGTCACCGGACGGGTAGAGTCCTGAGGGTTCCGAGTCTGCGGCCGCGAGCAGCTTGACCTTATGTTCGTAGAGCGCGTCGATTAGCGTGACGAAGCGTGCAGCCTCGTTGCGCATTTCCGGCCCCATCACCGGAATGCCGACCAGGATAACCGTGTGATAACGGCGGGCGATCGCCAGATAATCGGCCGCCCCGCGCGGCTCGCCGATAAGGCGCCTGAACGAGAAAACGGCAACGCCCTTCAGGCTCTTGGGCACATGCAAGGCCCGCCCGCCGCCGATGTCGATATTCTCGGAGGGAACCTTGGCTCGGTCCTCGACCGGGTAATCGGTGAGCTGGAAGAAAGCCCGCGAAAGGTCGGCGGTCGCCTGTGGCCCATTCGGTACGTGCCAGACCTCGACTCCGGTCAAGCGCTGAAGTCGATAGTCGGTCGGCCCGTCCACAGCGACGACCAGCATGTCTTTCTCGATCAGCTCGATGAAGGGCATGAAAAGTTCGCGGTTGAGGCCGTCGAGATAGAGGTCGCTCGGCGGCCGGTTCGAGGTGGTCACGACCTTCACGCCCTCACCGAGCAATTTGTCGAACAGGCGCGACAGGATCATCGCATCCGCGGGATTTGTGACCTGCATCTCGTCGAAGGCGAGTAGCCTGGCTTCGTCCGCGATCTCCTCGGCGACGGGCTCGATCGGATCGCCTTCTTCTTTGTCCCGCGCTTTCCTCAATCGCGCGTGCGTCTCGAGCATGAACTCCGCGAAATGCACGCGGCGCTTCGGACTTATGTCGATATGCGCAAAGGCGAGGTCCATCAGCATCGATTTTCCGCGCCCGACCCCGCCCCAAAGATAGACCCCCGCCGGTCCTTCCTCGCTCGATCCAAACAGGCGCGTGAAGAAACCATCGCCAGATTTCAAGCCGGCTGCGAGCTTGTCGAGCGCCTCGACAGCCTTTGCCTGTGCCGAATCCGGCTTCAGTTCATTAGCAGCAATCAGACCGTCGTAAGCGACCCGAACGGGTCCACTCATTGTGACGATGGTCCGTTCGGCCGGTTCACGCGTTTCAGCGTCCCGCTGAAGCTGTAGCAATTCTCGCCGTCCTGCTTGACCACGCCCTGGAGGAAAGCGTGGCCGCGTGTCTGCCTGACGAGCTCGACATGCGCTTCGAGCGGCGTTCCGGCCTGCCCCCGAGCGAGGAAGTGGGTGGTAAGGTCGAGCGTCACATAATGGCCCCGCTCCATCCCGGCGCAAAGCCCGCCGGCGAACATCGACATGTCGATAAAGCTCATGATGGCACCGCCGTGGATCGAACCTCCCATGTTCATATGCGCCTCAGTCGGAAACATGCGCGTCATGCCGCGTCCCGGCCCATCGG
>JBKPOR010000147.1:0-19149 GCA_046765675.1 Pseudomonadota bacterium | reverse complement strand
GCTCGGACGTGGCGACTCGCATGTTCACGACTTCGCCGCCGTTGTTGAGCGACCGCGCCTCGGGGTCCGCGCCCAAATTGCCGACCAGAATGACCTTGTTCACGCCCGCCATGGAAGTCTCCTCTTCATGGACAGCTATAGGCCGAGCGTCACCGCAGTCCAGTAGGTTAGGCCCGCCGCCAAATAAGCGAGCAGGAACAGATATCCGATCATGAACAGCGGCCACTTCCAGCCATTCGTCTCGCGGCGGGTGACAGCGATCGTCGAAATGCACTGCGGCGCAAATACGAACCAGGCGAGAAAGGCGAGCGCGGTGGGCAGCGGCCAGCTGTGGCGCAATCGATCCTCAAGACTTCCCGGGCCCGCCGGGTCGCCCGCGGAATCGATCGAATAGACGGTCGCGATCGCGCTCACCGCCACCTCGCGCGCGGCCATCGCCGGAAGCAGCGCCAGGGCGATTTCGTGATTGAAGCCGATCGGCCTCACGACGGTCTCGATTCCATTGGCGATATGTCCCGCGACCGACACCTCGCTCTGCTTCTGGCCCGGGGCCGCCTGCGGCACGCTTGCAAGCGCCCACAGGACGATCGTCGTTCCAAGAATGATCGTCCCTGCTCGCTTCAGGAAGATCTCGATGCGCGTGAGGAGGCCGATGAGCACGTCCTTCAGCGGCGGCCACTGATATTTGGGAAGCTCCATCATGAAGCCGCCGCCCCCGCCCTTGAGCACTCCGCGCCGAAGCGCCAGCGCAGCGAGCAGAGCACCGCCGATGCCGCAGATGTAGAGGCCGAACATGACCAGCCCCTGGAGGCCGATACCCCACGCAACGCGGGTATTCGGAATGAAAGCCGCGATGATCAGGGTGTAAACCGGGATGCGCGCGGAACAGGTCATCAGCGGCGCGACCAGGATCGTCGTCAGGCGGTCTTTGGGATCGTCGATGGTGCGCGTCGCCATGATCCCTGGGACAGCGCAGGCGAAGCTCGACAGGAGCGGGATGAAGGCCCGCCCCGAAAGCCCGACGCCGTGCATCAGACGGTCCATCAGGAAGGCGGCGCGGACCATGTAGCCCGTGCCCTCAAGCAGCAGGATGAAGAAGAACAGGATCAGGATCTGTGGAAGGAAAGTGATCACCGCCCCCACACCGGCGATTGCTCCATCGACGATCAACGACCGGAAGAGTCCGGGCGGAAGGGCGTTCGTGACCGCGCCCGACAACCACGCGACTCCATCGCCGATGCGGTCCATCGGCAGCGCGCTCCAGGCGAACACCGCCTGGAACATGACGAACATGATCGCCGCGAGGATGACGGGCCCAAAGACGGGGTGCAGCAGAACGGCGTCGAGCCGGTGCGTCCAGCGGCGTACAGGCGTCTCGCGAACGACGGCCGCAACGGCAATCTCCCGAGCTCTCCGCTGCAGGCGGACAATGTCGCTCTTCACATGCTCGTGCACGCCGCAGCGCGGCGCCGCCAGCATGTCGTCAAGCGCGGCCTGCAGGTCGCCGATTCCGCTCCTTCGAACTGCCACCGTCTCGATCACCGGCACGCCGAGCTCTTCTTCCAGGCGCCGCGGATCGAGCTCAAGGCCGTCGCGCTTCGCGAGATCGATCATGTTGAGCGCGATTACGGTCGGGTGGCCTAGCTCGATCAGCTGCAGCGCGAAGCGGAGATGGTTGTCGAGGTTGGAGGCGTCGACGACGATGATCAGCGCGTCCGGTTTGCGCTCCCCCTTCTGGCGCCCGAGCAGCACGTCTCGGGTAACCGCTTCGTCAGGGCTCGCGGGCTCAAGGCTGTATGCACCGGGCAGATCGACAAGCTCGACGGGGCGGCCATCGGCCAACATCAGCCGACCCGAATGCCGTTCGACGGTCACCCCCGGGTAATTCCCGACCTTTTGCCGAGCGCCGGTCAAAGCGTTGAACAGCGCGCTCTTCCCGGCATTTGGGCTACCGGCGACGGCGACAAGCGGAAGGGGATTCACTTGGCCGGGATAGTTTCAACGAGCGGAACGACCCGGATTGCGCCTGCGTGCCGGCGGCGGATCGCGACCGTCATTCGGCCCACTCGGATCGCCATTGGGTCGCGGCCCAACGGTCCAAGGTGAAGCGGTTCGACAATGACACGCTCGTCGAAGCCGAAGTGCCTGAGGCGGCACGCTTCGCTCTCGTCGAGCGAGTCCCACTCTATTGCCGTGACGCGCGCCTTCGTCCCGATCTCCAGCAGGTCGAGGCTCGTCGTGTCGGGGCGGAATGGCGCATTCATTCTTGCGACTGATTATCATTAACGACGCGCCGTGGGAAGTCAGCAATCAGCGCGGAGGATAGCGCAGCCGCCCCAAGAAGCGCGAGGGGCTGATGCTCCGCTCCGACGTGCCGCGCCACTCGGCCTTGAGCTTCTCGAACCGCATGACATCGTCGATCCGGCGATCGAGGAAGCCGGCGGTATCCTTCCAGCCTTCGCTTTGATCGTCGAGCCAGGCGAGCAATGTGGACGCGTAGACGGCGCCCAGGGTCATGCGCTTGGTATAATGGTTGAAGTCCGTGCTCGTATCGCCGGCGATACGCCACATGAGGTCCGCAGTCCGCCACGAGACCCTGAGGGCAAGCGGGATGTTCTGCGGCATTGCAAGGATCGCGAGCCCTCGGCGGACCGCCTCGCGCGCCGGCCCCATGATTTCGAGGCGCTTCCAGACGAGCGCCCGGATTTTCTCGCGAATCTTCATTCCCTGGAGGCGCTTTGGAGTGAACCAGGCTTCGAGCGCGCGGTCGACCTCCTGGATATAGAGGTCGATCATTGCCGCCTGGCTTTTCGGCATTGCCAGCCGCGCCTGGACCGGGTCGATGCCAAGCTGCTGCGCCGCTGAATCGACGGCTTTGCGGCTCCAGCCGTCGAAGACCGCATTCTCACCGACAGCGAGCGCGAGGCGGCGGCGCAGCTGTTCGAGGGGACTCGGCTTGGTCATCATGGCTCAACTGGGCTGGACGGCCGGCCCGCGCAAGTCCTTCTCGGGCAACCGAACCAGGACGAGTGCCGCCGCTATTGCCGCTGCGCCAATCCAGTCCATGGGCGACAGCGCTTCTCCGTAGGCGAGCCATCCGACCAGCGCGGAGATCGCGGGCTGGGTTAGCAGGGTCAGGCCGACGACCAGCGGCGATAGCGAGCCGATCGCATAGACGAGCAGCCCCTGGCCGATCACTTGGCTGCTGAGCGCGAGGATGAGGACGAAGCTCCAGTCCGCGGGAATGATTTGCTCGCCAAGCCCGAGTGAGAACGGAAGAAGCATCGCCGCTCCGAAAAGGCTCGCGATGAACAGCATCGGCAGCGGCGCCAGCGACTGGCGCGCGCGTTGAACGGCGATCAGATATCCGGTGTAGAGCAGGCCCGCGAACAGCGCGAGCAGGTCACCCTTCACATGGTCGATCGACAGTTCGGCGCTGCTGCCCATGAGGAGCGCTGCGCCGACGGCGGCCAGTCCGAGCGCTCCGGCCTGCGCGGCCGAAGGCCTGCGATGCGCGATCCACAAACCCCAAAGCGCGAAGATCAGGCTCGACGTGTTGCCGAAGAGGGTCGCGTTGCCGAGCTTCGTGAGATGGATTCCGACGTGCCACGCCGCGAGGTCGGCCGCGAAAAAGAAGCCGGCGATCATGGCGATCGCTGCAAGCCGGCGGCCCGGCCAATGCACCGCCTGCCCGGTCATTGCGGCAATCACGAAGAGAAAGGGAAGCGCAATCGCCAGCCTCCAGAAACCGGCCGAGACCGGGCCAACACCGGCAAGCCGGACCAGCCACGGCCCGAAGGCGAGCGCGCTGCTGCCGATCAGCAGCGCCGGAAATGCGAAGCGGTGAGGATGGGTGCGATTCACGGGGAGGCCGCTTAGGGAAATAGCGACGCCGCCGAAAGCAGGTTCGCCGAAGGTTCCGATAAGCCGCGCTTATCGACGCGGTTCAGGGCGCATATTGTTCGCGCAACTCGAACAAGGCGAGAGCAGCCTTGGCTGCGCCGCCGCCCTTGTCGCCCTGGGCGGGGTGGGCGCGGACGATCGCTTGCTCCTCATTCTCGACCGTGAGGATCCCGTTGCCGATCGCAAAACCCTGGACCGTCAGTTCCATCAGCGCTCGGGCGCTTTCTTCGGCGACGATCTCGAAATGGTAAGTTTCGCCGCGGATCACGACACCAAGTGCGACGAACGCGCAGAAGCGGCCGCTTCTCGCCGCGAGCGCAATCGCGCCCGGGATCTCGAGGGCCCCGGGGACCGTCAAGGTCTCATGCTTGTGGCCGGCCGCTTCGATCGCAGCTCGGGCGCCGGCGAGAAGCATGTCGTTGAGATGCGGATAGAAACGCGCCTCGACGAGCAGGATCGTCGACACTCAGCCCTCCACCACGATCGGCCGCTCTTCGACGATGGCGAGCCCGTAACCGGACAAGCCCACCGGCGAATGGCGCGTATTGGACAGCAGGATCATGTCGTGGATTCCGAGCGCGGCGAGGATCTGCGCGCCGGTGCCGTAGCCGCGCACGGCGTCCCCGGCTTCGACCGGTTTTCCAGCGCGCAGGTCGATCGAGCGCGAGAGGGACCCGGGTGCTGCGGCATGGAGCGCCACCACCACTCCCGAGCCTTCCTGCTCGATCATTCGGATCGCTCCCTGAAGCACCCTCGAACGGGGTCCCGGTTCGCCGAGCACGTCGGCGAAAAGGTCGAGGCTGTGCATGCGCACGAGAACGGGCTGGCTGGCATCGACAGTGCCGTGCACCAGCGCCAACTGCTCCTCTCCATTCGCCTTGTCGCGGAAGACCTGTGCCTGCCACTGCCCGCCGCTGCTCGAGACGAATGGACTGGCCGCCACGCGTTCGACCAAATGATCCTTCTTCAGACGATAGGCGATAAGGTCCCGAATCGTCCCGATCTTGAGCCCGTGGCCCCTGGCGAAATCCATCAGATCGTCGAGCCGGGCCATCGTGCCGTCCTCGCGCATGATCTCGCAGATCACTCCGCTCGGGTTGAGGCCCGCAAGCCGCGCGACGTCGACCGCCGCTTCGGTATGGCCGGCCCGGACAAGCACTCCGCCGGGTCTTGCAATCAAGGGAAAGACATGGCCGGGCGAAACGAGGGCGTCCGGTCCGTTCGAGGCATCGATGGCGACGGCGATCGTCCGGGCACGGTCCGCGGCGCTGATTCCGGTCGAAATGCCCTCATTGGCTTCGATCGAGACGGTGAATGCGGTTTCGTTGCGGCTACGGTTGGTGCGGGTCATCGGCTCGAGGCCGAGCTGTTCCGCGCGTTCCTTGGTGAGGGCGAGGCAAACCAGCCCGCGGCCGTGACGAGCCATGAAATTGATTGCGTCGGGGGTCGCCATTTGAGCCGGGATGACGAGGTCGCCTTCATTTTCGCGGTCATCGTCGTCGACGAGGATGAACATTCGCCCGTTGCGAGCCTCGTTGATGATAGCTTCGGGGCCGACGAGGACGTCGGTACCGCGCTGGATGAGTTTTTCGAGGCGGGTCAGCGTGTCGGCGGTCGGATTCCACTCTTCCGAGCCCAATTTCCGGAGCGAATTGGGATGAAGGCCCGCAGCGCGGGCGAGGCCGGATCGGCTGACTTCCCCGGTGGCGATAATGGCTTCCAGCCGCTCGATCAGTGTCGTGCTCATATTTGCCGCATATCACATTTTGATGTGATTAAAAGCAGGAACAGATATGTTCCTAGTGTGAGCGAGCCGCCAACATCCGGTCGATGTAGCGCGCGAGCACGTCCGCTTCGACATTAAGTTGTTGCCCTGCCTCAATGTTGCCAAGCGTCGTGCATCGAGCCGTATGGGGAATGATATTGACCGAGAAATGGGCGGTTCCGTCCTCGGCCTCACGCACCTCATTGACGGTGAGCGATACACCGTCGAGCGTCACGGAGCCCTTGGGCGCAATCATGGGGCCCAGGACAGGCGGGACGCTGAGGCCGACCTTGAGCGAATCTCCCTCCGGACAAGTGCCGACCACCGTTGCCACGGCGTCGACATGTCCCGTGACGATATGCCCGCCAAGCTCGTCCCCAAGCCTCAGCGCGCGTTCTAGGTTAAGCCTGGCCCCTTCGACCCAGTGATCGGGCGCAGTTCGGGACGCGGTTTCGCCCGAGACGTCGACCGCGAACCAGTCCGCGCCCTTGTCGACGACGGTAAGGCAGACGCCCGAGCAGGCGATCGAGGCGCCGAGGTCGACCGTCGCAAGATCGTACTCGGTCACGATCTCTATCCGGAGGTCGCCGCGTTGCTCGGCTCTCCGAACGGTGCCGACGTCGGTTACGATCCCGGTGAACATGTTCGCGCCTTAGGACTCGCGCATCCGCTCGTAAACTTCGAGCCGATCCACGCCGAGGCGCCGCTCGTCGACCAGTGCCCAGCGGCCATGCGCATCGCCGATCGCGTCGAGACCGACATAGCCGAACGATGACTTCCCCTCGCCGACGATGATCGGCGCCCGGTAGATCAGGATCCGGTCGACGAGATCATCCCCCAGGAACGCCGTGGCCGTCGCCGATCCGCCCTCGACCAGCAGGTCGTTGACGTCATGAAGTCGGTACACATCCTGCGGATTTCGAAGGATTTCCCATCCATCGACAGCATCGCCGCGAGTCAATAATGCCCGCCGCGGAGAGCGTTCCTGGAGCCCCGGCAGCCGGACGTCGAGCCGCGGCTGATCGGCGAGATAGGTTCCCCTTCCAACCAAGATCATATCGCTTCGAGCGCGTTCGAAGTGGACGTGGCGGCGCGCGTCCTCCCCCGTGATCCATTTCGATTCGCCGGACGGAAGCGCGATCTTGCCGTCGATCGAAAGAGCGAGCTTCAAGGTGATCCGCGGACGGCCGATGGCGAGCCTCGTCAGCCAACCTGAAAGCGAACCTCTTGCCGCTTCGCGTCCGACCCCGAGCTTAACTTCGATCCCCCCGGCGCGCAGCCGGCGAATGCCCTTGCCCGAAGTGCGCGGATCAGGGTCCTTCAGGGCGATTACGATCCGCGCCGGCTTCGCCCGTAACAGCAAGTCGGTGCATGCCGGCCCGCGATCACTGACATGAGCGCAGGGCTCGAGAGTCGCATAGGCCGTCGCCCCTTTTGCTCGCCGGGCCGCCTGTTCCAGCGCGATCTGCTCGGCATGCGGACGTCCGCCGAGCGCCGTTGCCCCCCGGCCGACAATCTTGCCCGACGGAGAGACGATCACGCAGCCGACATTGGGATTGGGCGCGCTCTTGCCTCGGGCACTCTCTCCGAGTGCCACCGCTTCCCCCATGAACTTCAGGTCGTCACTCAATCCCGAACCGCTTTTCGAGCTCTTTATACTGGCGCTGCGTTTCCTTCTGCGCAGCCTCTTTCGCGGCCTGGTCCTTCTTCTGGTCGGCGATGATCTGGGCGTCCGTCCGGTTGGCAGGGTAGAGCTCGACATAGGTGGGAGTCGGCGTCGGCATGGCGCCGAATTGCGAGTCGACCAGGAATTCGATCACGATGACTGCGGTCACCAGCACGGCCAGCGCAGCGCCGATTCGCTGCTCTCGGCTGCTGTGGCGCATGAAAGCGGCGAGATCGCGCAATGCGACGCGCGGGCTCGACGGACGCGGGAACCAGGACATGGACCGAAGATAAGGCTGGCGGCGGGGAACCGCCAGCCCGGGGGCTCGAGGCGAGGGACTAACCGTCGAGCTGGAAGCGCAAAGTGATGACCATCGACGAAGCAACGGCGCGGCCGTCCTCACTCGCCGCTTTATAGCGCCAGTGAGCGATCAGGTAGCGACGGGCGGCGTCGAGAAAAGCGCGGTCGGCTTTTCCAACGGGATCGACTCCGGTCACTCGGCCGTGCTCGTCGATCGTGAGTTTGAGCCGCAGGGTCGCCTCTTCCTCGGTAATGAGTTTCGAGGCGGGATATGGTGGCTTCAGCTCCGAGGGGGGCGTTAGAAGCTGAGGTCCGAGCTTCACGATGGAATGCGCCGGCGGAAGCTCGATCGTACCGGTCGCCCCCACAAGGACCTGCCCGGAATTGGGGAGAGTGATCGGGCCGGTTTCGAACGGGTCCACACCTTCCGGTTGCGTCGGGACCACTGGCTGGATTTGATCGACGGACCGGTTTTGCGCTTGTTGCTGCGTCTTCGGAGTCTCTGGATCGGGAGTCTGCGTCTTCGGTGTGGGCACGAAAACTACCGTGGTCGGCTTCGGGGAGATGCGGATCGGGAAATCCATCTTCGCACTCATCACTGCAGCGACGATCGCTACGTGAGCGGCGATGATCGCGAGCAATGTGTTGGGGTGGGGGCGGCGCTCGACCGGCGCGGGGCGGCTGGCGGCGTAAGCGAGCATTATACCCTCCTTCACGCAACGATGATGTAAGGAATGTTACATCATTACATACATGAAGCCAAGCGGAGATTTCGCTTCAGTCCGGGATATCCAGATCAGCGCTTGGCGGCGGCTTCCAAGCGACGCACCGCGCGATCCTGGCCCATGTGCGCAACCAGGCCGGCCATCTCCGGCCCGCTCTCCCTCCCGGTCAGCGCCAGGCGGAGGGGATGGAACAGCTCCCGGCCCTTCTTGCCGGTCGTCCGCTTCAGCTCTTCGGTAATCGCGCGCCATGCCTCGCCGGACCAATCGAGCCCCTCCCCGATCGCAGCCGCATCCTTCACCAACAGACGCTCGTCATGGCTGAGCTCGGGCGGGTCGATGTCGCCGTGAAGGACGCGCAGCCATTCAGCAAAGTCGCCCAACCGCTGGAGATTCGGCCGAAGCAGCAGCCAATCCTCTTCATTGACTCCGGGCGGCAGGCGATCGCGCACAGCTTCGAAGGGCAAATTGTGCATCAGCCGCGCATTGATCAGCTCAACATCGTGCGGATCGAAATGCGCCGGAGCGCGCCCGAAGGTCGAGAAATCGAAGCCGGCGGCGAGATCCTCGAGGTTTTCTACCGGTTCGACGGGCTGTGACGTCCCGATCCGCGCGAGCACGTCGAGCAGCGCGATCGGCTCGACCCCTTCCTCACGCAAGTGCGGCGCGCCGTAAGACCCCAGCCGCTTGGACAATTTGCCCTCCGCCATGACCAACAGCGCTTCGTGCGCGAATTGGGGCGGCTTGGCTCCCAACGCCTCGAACATCTGGGTCTGGGCGGCGCTGTTCGAGACATGGTCCTCGCCGCGAACGACGTGTGTGACCTGCAAGTCGACGTCGTCGATCACGCTCGGCAACAGATAGAGCCAGCTGCCGTCCTCGCGGCGAACCACGGGATCGCTTAGCAATTTGGGATCGAACCTCTGCTCGCCGCGAATGAGGTCGTGGAAGACGATCGGCGAATCATGATCGAGCCTGAACCGCCAATGCGGCGCGCGGCCTTCGGGCACGGGCGCGTCGGCCGGCCTGCGCTCGTAGACCGGGGGAAGTCCGCGCCCGAGCAACACCTTGCGCCGGAGCTCGAGTTCTTCGCTCGTCTCATAGCAGGCATAGACCCGGTCCGCGGCTTTGAGCCGTTCGAACTCGCGTTCGTAAATGTCGAACCGCTCGGATTGCCGAACGATCTGGGCGGGTTTCAACCCGAGCCAATCGAGATCTTCGCGGATCGCGAAATCGAATTCGGTCGTCGATCGCTCACGGTCGGTGTCGTCGATCCGGAGGATGAAGGTGCCGCCGTGCTTTAGCGCGAACAGATAATTGTGAAGCGCGGTGCGGATGTTCCCGACGTGGAGACGCCCGGTTGGCGAAGGCGCGAAACGCGTGACGACGCTCATCGCGGAAGCTTCGTCTTCGGCCCGGAATGGAAGAAGTTGCTGATGGGATAGCGGCGGTCGCGGCCGAAGTTGCGGCTTCCGATCTTCACTCCGGGCGGGGCCTGGCGGCGCTTGTATTCCGCTTTCAGCAATTTCGATTCGATGTCGGCCACGAGCGCAAGATCCTCGCCGGTCGCATTCGCGA
Organism: Pseudomonadota bacterium; assembly: GCA_046765675.1. Lineage (GTDB taxonomy): Bacteria > Pseudomonadota > Alphaproteobacteria > Sphingomonadales > Sphingomonadaceae > Sphingomicrobium. The sequence continues at coordinate 9,215 of JBKPOR010000147.1, read as the reverse complement.
CCTCCTTGACCGACATTTCCTTGTCGACGAGCCCTTCGAGGATGCGGTCGAGCACCGAATAAGGCGGCAGGCTGTCTTCGTCCTTCTGATCGGGGCGCAGCTCGGCGCTAGGCGGTTTGGCGATTACCCGCGCCGGCATGACGGGTCCGTCCGGTCCGAGCGAGTCCTCGGGCTTGTTGTGATTGCGCCACCTGGAGATAGCGAACACGGTGCTCTTGTAGGCGTCCTTGAGAACGGAATAGCCCCCGGCCATGTCGCCGTAGAGCGTCGCATAGCCGACGCTCATCTCGCTCTTGTTGCCCGTGGTGAGAAGCATGTGGCCATGAGTATTGGACAGCGCCATCAGGGTCACCATCCTGAGGCGCGCCTGAATGTTTTCGGCGGCAAGACCGGTCAGCTGCGGCAACATGCCGTCGATCGCTTCGACCGCGGGAACGATCGGAACGACGTCATGACGGCAGCCCAGCAGACGGGCGCACTCGCGCGCGTCGTCGAGGCTCTCCCCGCTCGTATATTTGGACGGAAGCATCACCCCCCATACCTTTCCGGGCCCCAGTGCATCGACCGCGACGGCCGCCGACAAAGCGCTGTCGATCCCTCCCGAAAGACCGAGGATCACGCCGGGAAAACCATTTCGGCCGACATAGTCGCGGAGCGCGACGGTCATTGCCCGGTAGACGTCGGCGGGGAAGGGATCGAGCTGGTGCTGACGGCGCGTCTCGCACCGCCATCCCTCACCTGTCCTCACCCACTCGGTGACGAGCAGATCCTCCTCCCAATCCGGCATCTGGACCACGAGCTCGCCATCGGGATGCATGACGAACGACGAACCGTCGAATGCAAGCTCGTCCTGGCCTCCGACGCGATTGAGATAGGCGATCGGAAGCCCGGTCTGAAGCACGCGCGAGCGCACCAGTCGCTGCCTCGTATCGTCCTTGTCGAGCTCGTACGGACTGCCGTTCGGGACCAGCATGATCTCTGCGCCCGCTTCAGCGAGGTGGCCGCAGACCACCTCCTCCCAGATGTCTTCGCAGATCGGCAGGCCGATCTTCACGCCCTTGAAGTCCAGCGGCTCCGGCAACGGTCCCGGTGCGAAGATCCGTTTCTCGTCGAACGTTCCGTAATTGGGCAGCTCGCGCTTCAGTGTGCGACCAACCACGCGCCCCTCATCGGCAAGCAGCATCGCATTATAGTTGAGCCCGCCTTCGTTGATCACCGTTCCGATGAGCATTGCCGGGCCCGCTTCCGCCGTCGCGTCGACCAGGCGCTCGGCGCATTCCATCGTCCGTCGAACGAATTCGGGCTTCAGCACCAGATCTTCGGGTGGATAGCCGGTGAGCTGGAGCTCGGGGCACAGCAGCAGGTCCGCTCCGGCCGCCGCCGCCTTGCGGCGGACGTCCAGCATGGACTCGGCATTGCCATCGAGGTCGCCGACGCGCTGGTTCATTTGCGCGAAGCCAATCTTCAGGCGCTGCGTGCCTTTGGCGGTCATGCGCGCGATTTAGCGACCATGCCGCCTCGGGCAACCTTTACGGAACATAGTGCGCCTCGCTAAAGCCCTGCCAGCGCCGGGGAACAGCCAGATGAAATTACTTGCCGGGAACAGCAATCTGCCGCTGGCCCAGTCGATTTCCGACTATCTCGAGGTCCAGCTGACCGAGGCAAGCGTCCGGCGTTTCGCCGACGAAGAGATTTTCGTCGAAATCAACGAGAATGTCCGCGGCGAGGACGTGTTCGTCATCCAGTCGACGAGCTATCCGGCCAACGACAATCTGATGGAGCTCTTGATCTGTATCGACGCCCTTCGCCGAGCGTCGGCCAAGAGGATCACGGCCGTCGTCCCCTACTTCGGCTACGCTCGGCAGGACCGGAAGCCGGGCCCTCGCACTCCGATTTCCGCGAAGCTCGTTGCGAACCTGGTGACCGTCGCGGGCGCAAGCCGGGTGCTTTCGATCGACCTCCACGCCGGGCAGATCCAGGGCTTCTTCGACATCCCGACGGACAATTTGTTCGCTTCACCCGTCATCGCCGCCGACATCCACGCCCGCTTCGCCAATCGCGACCTGATGGTCGTTTCTCCCGACGTCGGCGGAGTGGTGCGCGCCCGCGGCCTCGCCAAGCGCCTCAACAACGCGCCGCTGGCGATCGTCGATAAGCGCCGCGAGAAGGCCGGCGAATCCGAAGTGATGAACATCATCGGCGATGTCGAAGGCCGAAGCTGCATCCTTGTCGACGATATCGTCGATTCCGCGGGCACGCTTTGCAACGCCGCGGCGGCCTTGAAGCAGGAAGGCGCGACCGAGGTCTTTGCCTATTGCACTCACGGCGTCCTCTCGGGTGCCGCTGCTGCCCGAGTCGCCAAATCCGTCCTTAGCGAGCTGGTTGTGACCGACACCATCTGGAGCGGGGAGCCGGACCCCAAGGACGGCAAGATCCGCCGACTGACCATCGCTCCGTTGCTCGGCGAGGCGATCCGGCGGATCGCCGACGAAAGCTCGGTTTCCAGCCTGTTTGACTGATGTGTAATCTCTACCAGCTCGAAAAGAGCGTCGATGCGGTCCGGCGCTTGTTCGCCGACCTGCAAATCCACCTCGATTTTCCGGAGGGCATCCCGAACTTCCAGCCGCGCGACGTCCGGATCACCGACAAGGCTCCGATCGTCCGCTGGGCCCCCGATCGCGGGGCGGCCGAACTGGTCGAGCGCCGCTGGTCCTGGCCCGCGGCTGGCGGAAAGCCGGTGTTCAACATGCGATCGGACGGCCGCGAATTCGGCAAGGATCGCTGCCTGGTGCTCGCCGACGCTTTCTATGAATTCACGGCAGCCAACGATCCGAAGCAGAAGCGCAAGGATTGCTGGCGGTTTGCTCCGCCCGGTGATTTCGCGATTGCGGGGTTGGTGCGCACCGACCCTCAGATAGGGGAAGCGTTCACGCTCCTGACCGTTCCCCCAGGTCCCGACATCGCGCCCTACCACAATCGGCAGATCGCGCTGCTTTACCCGCCGGACTGGCGCTCCTGGCTCGACGGTTCAATCAGCTCCAAAGACTTGCTCGCGCCGAGCGGGGCTGGAGAATTGAGCGTGGGCGCCGCTTGAAAGGAGCAGGGCATGGACCCGGACGTCATTCTCAAACGCTTCGACTCGCCCGACGAAATCCGCGAGTTCGAGCTCGGCCGGTTCGAGGTCGTCAATATCGGCGGAATGACCATCGGCCGGGCGACCTATCAGCCGGGCTGGAAGTGGTCCGAGCATGTCGGAAAGCCGATCCGCCAATCGCTATGCCAGGTTGAGCACGTCGGGCTCGTCGTGTCCGGCTGCGCGACCGCCGCGATCGAGGGCGGACCGGTCGTGGAAATGCGCGCCGGCGACATCTTCTACATCCCGCCGGGCCCGCCAGGCCACGACAGCTGGGTGGTGGGCGACGAACCCTACGTTTCGCTGCATTTCCTCGGAGCGGGCGATTATGCGGCTGGGCACGAGTGAAGGGGCGATGCGTTAGCCAGGCATGCCCACAGTCCTCATCACCGGAGCGAACCGAGGCATCGGCCTGGAGTTCGCGCGCCAATATTCCACCGATGGGTGGGACGTCATCGCAACAGCACGGCAGTCGAGCCCGGAGCTCGGCGCGCTCGGGGTGCTGGTCGAAACGCTCGACCTTGCCGACGCCGATGCAGTCGCGGCGTTCTCCGGCCGGATCGACCAGCCGCTCGATCTCATCATCTCGAACGCCGGCACCAATCATCCCATGAATGCCGCGTCCGCCGACGACTCGCGCGACTGGCAGACCATGATGATGGTCAATGCGATCGCGCCTTACGTCCTGGCGAAATCGCTCCTTCCACGAATGGCCGACGGGGGGAAAGCGATCGCGATCTCGAGCGGAATGGGAAGCATCGGCGACAACAGCGGCGGATGGATCCCCTACCGAACGTCCAAGGCGGCGCTCAATATGGCATGGAACTCGCTCGCCCTTGAAGGGCGGGCACGCGGCGTCGCTTGCGTCCTCCTCAGCCCCGGCTGGGTTATGACCCGCATGGGCGGGCGGGGAGCGGAAATTACGGCTGAAGAGAGCGTCACGGCGATGCGCCGGCTCATCGAGCAGCTGACCATCGAGCGGACGGGCCGATTCCTTCGCCGCGATGGCTCGGAGCTTGCCTGGTGACCTTGCCAGTGCGGTGATCCGCCTCTATAGGCGCGCGCTTTCCAGCTTCATGGAAAGACCAATGGCCCGGCCGGTTAGGGCTGCCGTGGCGATTGGATAACGTCGCCCCCGCATACGCGAGGGCAATAAGGAGACGAAAATGCCCAAGCTGAAAACCAAGAGCGGCGTGAAAAAGCGCTTCAAGCTCACCGCGACCGGCAAGATCAAGCATGGAGTGGCGGGCAAACGCCACCGGCTGATCAGCCACAACGCCAAGTACATCCGCCAGAACCGCGGCACAGAGATTCTCGCCGACGCCGATACGGCGCGGGTGAAGTCCTGGGCGCCCTACGGCCTCAAATAAGGGGTAGGGAACCATGCCACGCATCAAACGCGGTGTAACCACCCGCGCCAAGCACAAGCGCCTCCTGGATCAGGCGAAAGGCTATTACGGCCGCCGCAAGAACACGATCCGGATCGCCCGCCAGGCGGTGGAGAAGGCCGGGCAGTACGCTTATCGCGACCGCAAGGTGAAGAAGCGGAACTTCCGCGCCTTGTGGATCCAGCGCATCAACGCAGCGGTCCGAGCGGAAGGGATGACCTACGGCCAGTTCATCCACGCGCTGAAGCTCGCCGGAATCACTCTCGACCGAAAGGTGCTCGCCGATATCGCGATGCACGAGGCCGAGGCGTTCAGCGCCATCATCGCCCAGGCCAAGGGCGCGCTGGAGAAGAAGGCGGCCTGATTCATCCTCCCCACGATTGCGTGGGGAGGTGGCAATCCGAAGGATTGACGGAGGGGCCTTAAGTTACCCCTCCCCACCAGCTCCGCTGGTCCCCCTCCCCGAGAAAACTCGGGGAGGATGTTTTTGTCACGGCGCGACCGGTTCGCGTTCGAGCGAGGCGCGGTCCCATTGGGCGAGCTTCGCGCCGGCTTCATAGGCCGATTGAAGGAACTCGCTGAGCATCCGCTCCGGATCGGCGGCTGCGCGCACCTCGGCGTAGGGCAGCACGAATTCCCCGAACGTCGCGTCGAAGCGGCCGTGCGCCACCTTCGCGTCACGATATCCCTCGGGCTCCGGATAGATGTAACTGTAGAAGAAGGGATCGGCCGGGGTCACTCCACCGGCCCAGAATCCGCCGCTCGCCACTTCGTGGCTATAGGCCTCACGGGTGATCCGGTCGGGGAGGCCCGGTAATCCGCCCGGGTGCTGCGGCGCGGTGCGGCCCGAAAAGCGGCTGACCGCCAAATCGAAGGCGCCCCACCAAAAATGCACCGGGCTCGCCTTTCCGGTGAAGCCGGCCCGGAATTGCGCGAACACGGGCAGCATCGCGCCAAGCGCTCCGCGGAAGCGTTCGGCGGAGTCGCGGTCGTAATCGCGGGGGCGGTTGTCCTCGGCGAAGGGCATCGGTGAATCGATCTCGCTCGGTATGCCGTTGAAGCTCGACGGCAGGTCGTGCCGGTCGAGTATACCGATGAGCCGGCGATGAAGGGCCGCCACGCTCCCGGCATTGAGCGGAACTTCTTCGCGCGACCCATCGCTGACCCACAGCACCATCGCGTGACGGCAGAGGTCAATCGTCAGGGTGAAAGTGCGCCCCCCGCTCGCCGCCGTCGGCAAGGCAGCGAGCCCACGGGCATTGGGCTGGAGTGCGGCATGCCAGCCATGGTTTACCCATGGCGCGTGCGCGACGCGGATCTTACCGAGCATCTGCGCAGCCAAATGAAGGACCGAAAGGGTTTCGTGATCGCGCTCGACACTGAGCTCGGGCCAGTCGCTCATCGGCCCATCCTAACACGCCTTTGCAATTTTCGCTTCGGCCCGGCTAAGGCGCTTGCGATGTCCGACCCCATGCTCGACCGGATCGCCGCGGCAAAGGACCTGCACGAGCTCGATTCCGTGCGGGTGTCCCTGCTCGGCAAGTCGGGCGAGATCACCGCGAAGCTCAAATCATTGGGATCGATGGATCCCGACACACGCACCGCAGAAGCGCCCAAGATCCACGCGTTGCGCGAAGCGGTCACCGAAGCGATTGCGAACCGCAAATCTGCGCTCGAAGGCGCCGAGCTGGAACGGAGACTTTCGACCGAGACGATCGACCTGTCACTTCCGGCGCCGGAAAGCGCGAGCGGAACGGTCCACCCTGTCAGCCAAGTGATGGACGAGCTCGCCGAAATCTTCGCGGACTTGGGATTTTCCGTCGCGGAAGGACCCGAGATCGAGACGCAATGGTACAATTTCACCGCGCTCAACATGCCGGAATTCCATCCGGCGCGGGCAATGCAGGACACCTTCTACCTCGAGCCGCGAACTCCGGACGAGGAACCCTATGTCCTTCGAACCCACACTTCGCCGGTCCAGATTCGCGCGGGCGAGATGCATGGTGCGCCCATCTACGTGATCGCTCCCGGCCGAGTGTACCGGTCGGACAGCGACGCGACGCACACGCCGATGTTCCACCAGGTCGAAGGTTTCGTGATCGATAAGGCCATCACGCTCGGCCATTTGAAATGGACGCTAGAGACTTTCCTCAAGGCTTTCTTCGAACGCGACGATGTCGTTTTGCGAATGCGCCCCTCCTACTTCCCGTTCACCGAGCCGTCGGCCGAAGTCGATGTCGGCTATACGATGGAAAAAGGCCGCCGGGTGGTGGGCGGGGAGGAAGGCTGGATGGAGGTGCTTGGCTCAGGCATGGTCCATCCGCGTGTGATCGCCAACTGCGGGCTTGACCCAGACGAATGGCAAGGCTTCGCCTTCGGCTGCGGGATCGATCGCCTGGCGATGCTCAAATATGGGATGGACGATCTCCGCGCCTTCTTCGACGGCGATATCCGCTGGCTCAAGCATTATGGTTTTCGGGCCCTCGACGTGCCGACCCTCTCGGGCGGGGTCGGCGCATGAAATTCGAGCTGTTTGATCCTGGGCCCCGGCTGGCCCGCCGGGGTAGGAAAGAGAGAATTCGATGAAATTCTCCCTTTCCTGGCTCAAGGACCATTTGGACACCGATGCGTCCGCCACCGAAATCGCCGATAAGCTGACCGCCATCGGCCTTGAGGTCGAGGATCTTTCAAACCCGGCTGAAGCTCTCGCGCCCTTCGTGGTGGCGAAGGTGCTTACAGCCGAAAAGCACCCGCAAGCCGACAAGCTGCAGGTGCTGACGGTTGACGCCGGCACCGGGAAGGCCATTCAGGTGGTCTGCGGAGCGCCCAACGCTCATGCCGGGATGCTCGGCGTGTTCGGAGCGCCGGGCGCCTACATACCTGGAAGCGACCTCTCGCTGAAAGTCGCGGCCATCCGCGGGGTCGAATCGCGCGGGATGATGTGCTCGGCCCGTGAGCTGGAGCTCGGCGAAGATCACACCGGAATCATCGAGCTTCCGGAGGATGCTCCCGTCGGCGTTTCATTCACCCAATATGCGGGTCTCGACGACCCGGTGTTCGATGTCGCCGTCACTCCCAACCGGCAGGACTGCATGGGAGTTCGCGGAATCGCTCGCGATCTCGCCGCGGCCGGCATGGGCAAGCTCAAGCCGCTTGCCGTGCCCCAGATCGAAGGCAGCTTCCCCTGCCCCGTCCCGGTCCGCATCGACGATCCGAACGGCTGCCCGGCATTCTTCGGCTGCGCTGTTCGCGGCCTCACGAACGGACCCTCGCCCGACTGGATGCAGCGGCGGCTCAAATCCGCCGGCCAGCGGCCGATCTCCGCCTTGGTCGACATCACCAATTACGTGATGATCGAGCACGGCCGGCCGGCGCATGCTTACGATATCGCCAAGCTCTCGGGCGGCCTTACCGCGCGAGCGGCGACAGCGGGCGAAAAGGTCCTTGCCCTGAACGAAAAGGAATATGTGCTCGAACCGTTCATGACGGTGATCGCGGACGACAGGCAGGTCCACGACATCGGCGGAATCATGGGCGGCGAGGATTCGGGGGTCAGCGAGTCGACAACCGACGTCATGCTCGAAGTCGCCTACTTCACGCCCGAGAGGATCGCGCGGACGGGCCAGTCGCTCGGCCTCACCAGCGATGCGCGCAGCCGCTTCGAGCGGGGCGTCGATCCGGCCTTTCTGGACGACGGTCTCGCAATCCTGACCGGGCTGATCCTCGACATTTGCGGCGGCGAGGCATCGGAGACCGTTCGGGCCGGCCAACCCCCTTCGGAGCAGCGCACGATCAGCTTCGATTTCGGCCGGACCGAGGCGCTCGGCGGGATCGACGTCGCCGAACAGCGCCAGCGCGAGATCCTCCAGGGCCTTGGCTTCGGCGTCGACGGCAACACGATCGCGATTCCGACGTGGCGGCGTGACGTCGAGGGTTCAGCGGACCTGGTCGAGGAAATTGCCCGGATCACAGGCTACGACCAGGTACCCTCGACACCGCTCGATCGGGCTCCGGGGGTCGCCCGTCCCACTGCAACCCGTTCCCAACTGATCGAGCGACGGATTCGCCGAACGGGGGCGGCCCGCGGCCTCGACGAAGCAGTGACCTGGAGCTTTATCTCCGAAGCCGAAGCCGCGGTTTTCGGCGGGTCCGAATGGCGGCTCGCCAATCCCATCAGCGAAGAGATGAAGGTCATGCGGCCTTCCCTCCTCCCGGGCTTGATAGCCGCCGCTCGGCGCAACCTCGACCGTGGGGCAACGAGCGTTCGGCTGTTCGAGGTTGGACGGCGTTATCTGGGGGATTCGGAACATCCGACCCTGTCGCTGCTGCTCGCCGGCGAGAGGCGGAATCGCGAATGGCAATCGGGCAAAGTCCAGGCTTTCAACGCATTCGACGCCAAGGCCGAAGTCGGCGCCTTGCTCGAGGCGGCGGGGGCGCCGGTCGATAATCTCCAGGTCTTCGCCGACGCTGGACCAACTTGGCACCCTGGACGGTCGGCTACGCTTCGGCTCGGGCCCAAGACCGTCGTCGCCGCTTTTGGAGAGTTGCATCCCGCGCTGCAAAGGAGCCTCAACGCGCCCCCCGGCGCCGTTGCGGCCGACATCTATCTCGACGCCATCCCCGAACCGCGGTCGAGCAGCCGCGCACGCCCGGCTTATGCTCCGCCGGTCTTGCAGCCCGTCAGTCGCGACTTC
>JBKPOR010000146.1:0-5817 GCA_046765675.1 Pseudomonadota bacterium | reverse complement strand
TCAGCGGGCAATCACGATTTCATCCTCGTCAGCCAGGTCCTGTTCGGAAGCGGCCGGATCTTCGATTCCGTCGACCAGCTTGCGGCGCTCAGCCGTCCCGACGGGCCATGGGTCGTCATCGACGGCTACCATGCGTTCATGGCGCTCGACCGGCCTTTCGGCGAGAGCGCCGCGCGGTCGGCTTTCGTCCTCGGCGGCGGATACAAATATGCGATGGCGGGGGAAGGTTGCGCCTTTCTCCACGCGCCTCCGGGCTTCGGTCCGCGGCCGCCGGTCACCGGCTGGTTCGCCGAATTCGAGGACCTCAGCCTGCCGCCGGGAAGTGTCGGCTATGCCAAGGATGCAAGTCGCTTCATGGGCGCCACGTTCGATCCGTCGGCCCTATACCGGTTCAACGCGGTGCAGCGAATGCTTGCCGACCATGGGCTGACGACCGCCTCAGTCTCGGAGCACGTGGCGGGACTTCAGCGCATCTTGCTCGATTCGATCGACACCACGCCGTTCGGAGAGGCCGAGCTGCTCAATCCGGTGGACGGGCAGCCTCACGCGCGCTTCCTCGCGTTCCGATCCCCGGATGCGCAGCGCTGGTATGCCGACCTGAAGGCCCGAAACTGCATTACCGACGTCCGCGGCGACGTGCTTCGGATCGGCTTCGGCATCTATCAGGATGAAGCCGACGTCGATCGGCTCATCGCGTTTATCAGACAACTGTAAGTATCTGAACAACAAAGAAATCCTAGGTTCATGCCAGCGCGTCAACATGGCGGATTGCATCGGCGGACTGTGGAACGCGTGAAGCGACCGTCCGTTTGAACGTCACGTTGAAAGGAGATTTTCTATGACCAGGCTGTTCCTGGCCGCGGGCGTCGCCGCATTGGCGATTGCGGCGCCGGCGAGTGCTAAGCCCGGCGGAAATGCGCACGGCGGCGGACAGAAGGCCGCTGAGGTTCGCGGCGGTGGCGGAGGCCACGGCGGCGGAGGCGGAGGCGCAGCAGTGCGCATGGAGAGTCGAGGCGGCGGCCACGGCGGTGGCGGCGGAGGCGCAGTGCGCATGCAGAGCCGAGGTGGCGGCCACGGCGGCGGCGATTTCACCGTTCGAGGCGGCGGTCGCGCAATTTCCGCTTTCGGCTTTGAGCGCCACGGCGGTGGCGGAATCGCTTCACAGCGGATGCAGCGCCAGGCCGTCGCCTTCCAGGATCGCGGCCACGGCCACGGCGGCGGCTCGATGAAATTGGAGCGCCGCAACACCAACGTCGGTCGGACGAAGGCCGTCGAACAGCGCGGCCATGGCGCCGATATGAGGGCGCAGCGCTTCGAGCAGCGCCAGGCGCGCAATGTCGAGCGCCAACAGATGCGCGGCCATCAGGTGGTGCAGGACCGCGGACAGGCGCTGCGCACCGAGATGAAAGGCAATCGCCTCGAGCGCGCCAGCAACCGCGAGGCGTTCCGCGATGAGCTTCGTGCCAATCGCATCGAACAGCGCGACAATGGAATGTTCGTCCGCGACGCGCGTCTCGGCACGCGGGTCGTTCGAGCCGAGGACTTCGGCGACCGGGTCCGCGGCTATGCCCTCGGCGGATGCCCGCCGGGCCTGATGGACAAGGGCTGCATGCCTCCTGGTCAGGCCGCGAAGCTACTGGGAACCCGGATTTCGGACGCCGAGCGTATCGCGGCACTGAGCTCGGTACCCTACTCGGTCCGATATCTGTATCCGGACAGCAACGATTTCTATTATCGTTACGGTGACGGCTACATGTACCGGGTCGACCGCGGCACCAGCCTGATCGACGCTTTGCTCCCGCTCGCGTTCGGCGGCTATATGCCGGGAAGCTATTTCCCGTCGTCGTACATGAATAGCTATGTGCCCGATTATTACGGGCTCAACAGCTTCTATCCGGCCAGCTATGATTATGGGTATGGCTCGCCCTACGGTTACGGCAACAACACCTGTAACCGCTACGTCAACGGCGTGATCTACCAGGTGGATTGCGTGACGGGCTTCGTCGAGAATGTGATCCCGATGTACGCCGGAGGCTATGGCGTGGGCCAGATGCTTCCGACCGGCTACGGCTATTACAATGTGCCGTACCAGTATCGGGACATGTACTATGACACGTTGGATTACGGCTATTGGTATGCTCCGGGCGCGATCTATCAGTACGATCCGTCGAGCAGCATGATCACCTCGGTCGCGGCGCTACTGTCGCCGGGCTTCAATATCGGCCAGCCGCTTCCGATGGGCTATGACGTCTACAACGTGCCTTACGCCTATCGGGCGACTTACTACGACACTCCGTCGGCGATGTACCGCTACAACAACGGCTACATCTACCAGGTCGATCCGGTCAGCCAGTTGGTGACGGCGATCGTTGCATCGATCCTGACCTAAAGGCGTTGAATATTTGGTTCAGAAATGGATCGCGGGTGGCCCGGCACGCGTTGCCGGGCCATTTCGCATGAAAGAGATAAAGGGAGAGAAGGTCATGAAGACCCAGGCTTTGACGCTTGGCCTCGCCGCGGTTCTGCTTGCGGCCGGCGGATGCGACAACAAAGCGTCCGAGAACCGGATGAACGCCCAGACCCCGGAAGCGCAGAAGGCGGCCGGGACCAAGACCATTGCGGCGGGTCTTGCGGCGAACAGCAAGTTCATGGCTGCAGCGAAGGCCGCGGGCCTCGATCAGACGCTTGCGGGGGCCGGGCCATATACCGTTCTCGTTCCCGACGATGCGGCGTTCGACAAGGCGCCGGCCGGTACGTTCGACACCAAGCCTGAGAATCGCGCACAGCTGACGGGCGTCCTCACCAACATGATCCTGTCGGGGACCATGCTCGTCGACGACATCGACAAAGCGATCGACAGGGGCAAGGGCAAGGCCCTGCTCGCGACGATGGGCGGGACGCTCACCGCGACAAAGGATGGCGGAAAGACCATTTTTACGGACTCCAAGGGCGACAAAGCGACGATCACGCAGGGCGACGAAAAATATTCTAACGGCGTCGTCCACCACATCGACGCAGTGCTGATGCCAGCCAAGCCGGCGGCTCAGCCGCCGACCAAGGCCGGCCAGTAACGAACTGCTCCAAACAGCCACTTCCGCATGGCCGAAGGCTCGCTATAACGAGCACACGCGTGGGCTATGGGATAGTGGCAACATGAAAGCGACGATTGAACGGGCGACACTCTTGAAGAGCCTCGGCCATGTCCAGTCGGTCGTGGAACGCAGGAACACGATTCCGATACTTTCAAACGTGCTCATCGAGGCCTGTGAGGACGGCTCGATCCGGCTCATGGCGACCGACCTCGACCTGCAAGTCGACGAAAGTGTTCCCGCCAACGTATCGCAGCCGGGCGCGACGACGCTCTCCGCTCACACCTTGTTCGACATCATCCGCAAGCTGCCCGAAGGCAGCCAGGTCGAGCTGAGCGCCGCTGAGGGCAAGATGCAGGTCAATGCCGGCCGCTCGCGCTTCAGCCTCTCGACCCTGCCGCGCGACGACTTTCCGGTCATCGCCGAAGGCGAACTTCCGACTCGGTTCGAGCTCCCTGCGGCGACGCTCCGTGAGATCATCGAGAAGACCCGTTTCGCCATCTCCAGCGAGGAAACTCGCTATTATTTGATGGGCATCTTCCTCCACGTCATCGACGACCAGATGCGCGCAGCGGCGACCGATGGCCACCGGCTCGCGCGGGTGACGGTGGCCAAGCCCGACGGCGCCGACGGAATGCCCGACGTGATCATCCCCCGGAAAGCGGTTCAGGAACTGTACCGGCTGCTCGAGGAACTGGAGGGGACGGTCGAAATCTCGCTTTCGCCGACCAAGGTGCGCTTCGGCCTCGGCAACGCGGTCCTCACCAGCAAGCTCATCGACGGCACCTTCCCCGATTATAACCGGGTGATCCCGACCGCGAACGACAAGCTTCTGAAGCTCGATCCCAAGAGCTTCTCGGCCGGGGTCGACCGGGTTTCGACTATCGCGTCCGAAAAGACCCGAGCGGTTAAGATGAGCGTCGACCGCGACAAGGTCACGTTGTCGGTGACTTCGCCCGAAAATGGCCTCGCGACCGAGGAGGTTCCGGCGGACTATGGGTCGGACGGACTCGAGATCGGCTTCAACGCCCGCTACCTGCTCGACATATTGAGCGAAATCGACGGCGACACGGTCGAGGTCCACCTCGCCGACGCCGCGGCGCCAACCCTGCTGCGCGAGAACGACAAGTCGAACGCGCTTTACGTCCTGATGCCGATGCGGGTTTGAGCCCGCCGGTGACTCCGTCCTCTCTCCGTCACCTCAGAAATTATTTGATAGCGCGAGCCCCCGGCATGTGACTTGCGTTCGACCGTGACTGCGGATGCGGGCGAGGCGGAGAACATGGACGTAGAGGCCGAACGTCCGCATGCGATTCATCGCAGCGGGCACCGCTGGATCGACCTCATCGTTCCGATCGCGGCCTTGTTCATCTCGTTCGTGTCGATTCTGATCGCCGGGCACCACGGCCGGGTGATGAAGGAATTGGTCGAGCAGAATGCGAAGCTCGTGCAGGCCAACTCGCTTCCGTACTTGGAACTAGGCTTCAGCAACGCGACCCCCACTGGGGAGCCTCACAAGAGATTCTTCGCGACAAACAGCGGAGTGGGACCGGCCAAGATCCAGTCTGTGGAGATCCGGGTTCAGGGCCGCTCCGTGACCAACCCCGGCGAGCTGTTCAGGGCTTGCTGCGGCGGCCCGATCAAGACAGGGCTGATAACGTCGACGCTTCTCGGGCGAATGCTCAGGGCCGGCGACAACATCTTCTATCTCGATTTTGGAGAAGGCTCGGACACTCACACCGATCGCGAGTTCATGACAGCCTTTAGGGAGGACCGAATTACCGTCGATCTCTGCTATTGTTCGGTGTTCGACGACTGCTGGACGCAATCGTCGAAGCAAAATGCCGCGGCGTCGCCCAAACCGGTAAAGGTCTGCCCAATACCCAAGCGCCAATATAGCTATTGAGCGTCATTGCTGGGTTGCTTCGTCGAGTATCTGCTCAGCGAGCCCCCAGCTTGCCTGCGCGCGCTACTCCTCGCAATGACGGCATGTGCCCGTCAGCCGCCTCACACTCACCGACTTTCGGTCCTACGCCTCGGCGACGGTCGAGCCGGGGCCCGGGTTCGTGCTGCTCTATGGCGAGAATGGCGCGGGGAAGACGAACCTCCTCGAGGCCGTCTCGCTGCTGACGCCCGGGCGCGGGCTGCGTGGAGCGGCGCTTAGCGAGATGGCGCGGATCGGAGGCGAGGGCGGGTTCGCGATTGCTGCCAAGCTGGGCGAAACCGACATCGGCACGGGGAGCCAGCCTGTTGCTCCCGAACGGCGCCAAGTGCGGATCAACGGCGCTCCGGCGGCCGTGAATTCGCTCGGCGAATGGTTGTCGGTGCTGTGGCTGACGCCCGCAATGGACCGGCTATTCACAGGTTCGGCAAGCGATCGCCGCCGCTTCCTCGATCGGCTCGTCCTCGCGCTTGAGCCCGGCCATGCGCATCATTCGGCGCGATACGACGCGGCGATGCGGGCGCGAAACAAGCTGCTCGCGGACCCCGGAACGCCGGATCCGGCCTGGCTTGCCGCGCTCGAGGACGCGATGGCGGAACATGGCGCCGCCATCGCTGAAGCGCGCGGACGTGCGGTCGCGCTGCTCGAGGACCGGCTCGCTGGGGCGTCCGAGGACGCGTTCGCTCGAGGTTCGCTTAAGCTCGAAGGGTGGGCGGAGGCGGATTTGGCCGCCATTCTTCAAGCCAACCGGTCGCGCGATGCAGCCGCTGGACGGACCACCGAAGG
>JBKPOR010000145.1:0-3195 GCA_046765675.1 Pseudomonadota bacterium | reverse complement strand
GTTCTTGACCACGCCGTCGATTACCTGCCCTTCGGCGAGGCTCTGGATCAGTCCGCTACGCTGCTCCGCGCGGGTTTCCTCGAGGATCGCTCGGCGCGACACGACAATGTTCCCGCGGCGCCGGTCCATCTTGAGAATCTGGAAGGGCTGCGGAAGGTCCATCAGCGGCTGAACGTCGCGGACCGGACGAATGTCGACCTGGCTTCCGGGCAGGAAGGCGACGGCGCCGCCGAGATCGACCGTGAAGCCGCCCTTTACGCGGCCGAAGATCACGCCCTCGACCCGGTTGCCGGCTTCGAATTCCTTTTCGAGCTTGTCCCAGGCGGCTTCGCGGCGCGCGCGGTCGCGCGACAGCATCGCTTCGCCGGCCGAATTCTCGACGCGGTCGACATAGACCTCGACCTCATCGCCGATCTTGAGCTCCGCCTTCTGGCCCGGAGCTGCGAACTCGCGCAGCGGGACCCGGCCTTCGGACTTCAGTCCCACGTCGATCACGGCCATGTCGTTCTCGATGCCGGTGACGGTGCCCTTCACCACCTTGCCTTCGAAGGTTTCGTTTTCTCCGCCGAGGCTTTTGTTGAGGAGCTCCGCGAAATCGTCGCGCGTCGGAAACGTCGTGGTCGCCATAAAGTCTGTAGTCTCTCTAAATCAGTCGGGCCTGCCGCGTGGCCGCCACCATGGCGGGCCTTCACATGCGGACCTGGTCAAATGCACTGCCTTCGAAGCCGAATGCCCCGGAGGCGCCCTCGAGCATCCGTCCATGTCAAAAAGCGCGTTCCGGTGCCGGTTCGGCCGGTTCACCGTACGCGCTCGCCAAAGGACGGGCTGCCGCGGGTGCTGAATCGAGCATCCGCCGGACGGGCCGCGCCTTAGCGGAACCGTCGCTCTGGGGCAACCACGCACCCGCCGTAGGAATTTTCCTATTGCATGTAGGGAACAAATAGGGAACATGGACTCCGCGCTTAGTTCGGAGTCGCTTGTCATGCTTGTCCTCGATCCGCCCGTCCTGGTCGCCCTCGCGACGCTCATCAGCAGCCTCTCGGCGCTTGTTTGGGCCTTCCGGCGCAAGCCGTGACTCGAGCGCCGTCTGCGGATACGTCAGTCGATCCCAGGAGTTGAGCGTCCAAACCCGAGATGAGGAGAGACGGCGCGATGGCGAAGAAAGTGAGCAGCAGGGGGAGCAGCGCGGCTCCAAAGTTGAAGAAACGGACGGCGAAACGTCCCGGCGGCCGACGGTCTGCCGGCAGTTCCCGCACTCGCGCAAGTTCCGGGTCGACCGCTGGCGAAGCATTCATTTCGCTGCTTCAGAGCCCGCTGGTTGCCGATCTCGTCGCGGTTGCTGCCAGCTCGGCGCTCGCCGCCCTCGCCGAGGGGGGCTTCAGCCGTCGCGAAGGTTCCGGCGGCAAGCGCGCGGGCACGGCGGTGAAGAAAGCAGGCAAGGCCGCTGCCGCTGCCGTCGGAAGGCGCCTCAGCGAGGAAATCGATGCGATCAAAAAGGCATCCAAGACTGCTAAGAGCAGGTAAGGAGCCAAAGCCTAGCCCGGCCGACGTCACGGGTGGCGTCGAGTGTGAGCTCGCCTGGATCGAGCTCGTCGTCACGGCTGGTTTCTACGGTCAGCCAGCCGCCCGGCGACAGCCAGCGGGCGTGAAGCACAGCGCGCACGATCTCCGACCCTGCGCCTGGAGCATAAGGGGGGTCGGCGAAGATCAGGTCGAAGGGGTCCGTTCGAAGCAAAGCGAGGGCCGAGCCGGATTCGATCCGAATGCGGTTGGCGGCTCCGAGCTTGTCGGCATTGCGCTGAATGGATGCGGCCGCGGCTGGCTCGCTCTCGACGAACGTGACTGACGCCGCGCCTCGCGAGAGGGCCTCGAACCCCAACGCCCCGCTGCCCGCGAAAAGGTCCGCTACGCGCAAGTCCTCGAATGACCCGAGGCGGCTGGCCAGCATCGAAAATAATGTCTCGCGAGCCCGGTCGGCGGACGGGCGGGTGGTGCGGCCGACCGGCGCCTCGATCAAGCGTCCGCGCCATTCGCCAGCGATGATCCTCACTTGAGGGTCCGCCGGAAGGCGTCAACCTGGGTCGGATCGGTCTCGTCCACGGCGCCAGGCTCTAGACCGGCGAGGGTGAACGGACCGTAAGCGGTGCGAATCAGGCGCGACACCTGAAGCCCAAAATGGGCGAGGACCCGGCGCACCTCGCGATTCTTGCCCTCGGTTAGGCTCATCTCGATCCACGCGTTGCGCCCGGTGCGCCGTTCGAGGTTGGCGTCGATCGAGCCGTAGCGGACGCCGTCGATGGTGATACCCTCGGCCAGCTTTTCGAGTTGGGCCTGGGTAACGATGCCGAAGACGCGGGCGCGATAGGTTCGGACGACTTCGGTTCGCGGAAGCTCCAGCTGGCGCTTGAACTCCCCGTCGTTCGTCAGGAGCAGCAGGCCCTCGGTCATGAAATCGAGGCGGCCGACGGGCATCAGTCGAGGAAGTCCCTTGGGAAGGCGGTCGTAAATTGTCGCGCGGCCCTTTGGATCGTTCGCCGCGGTGATCGTCGCTTGAGGCTTGTAGAAACGGAACAGCCGCGTCGCCGCTGCCGCCCGGACGGGGCGGCCATCGACCGTCACTCCGCTCAAATCCGCGAGTAAAGTCGCTGGTGTCGTCAGCTTTTCACCATTCACGGCGATGCGGCCGTCTGCGATCATGCGTTCAATCTCACGACGCGAGGCAATGCCGGCGCGTGCAAGCATCTTCGCGATGCGCTGCGGCACCGGATTTTGGTTCGTTCGTTGCGAGGTCGGTGTCATGTTGCTGTCGGAGTGTCGATGCTGTTCGGTAAGCGCAAGCGGGTCGTCAAGCGGATCCTCATCGTTGAGGATGAGCCGCTGACGGCGTTCGACACCGAAACGATGCTCGCCGACTTCGGTTACGAGGTGGTCGCAACGATCGACGACTTCGACGAAGCGATTGAACGACTCGACCGGGACGTGATCCACCTCGTGATCGCCGACGTTCGGCTCCACGGCTCGGACCTCGGGATCGAACTCGCCCGCAATGCGCGGGTGCGAGGAGTTCCGACACTCCTCGCGACCGGTCATGAAGTTCCACCACCAAGCTCGCATGCAGTCGGTTGCCTGAAGAAGCCCTACACCGAGCGGCTACTGAAGCAGGCGCTCGATAGCATCGACCGACACCTCCAGGGG
>JBKPOR010000144.1:0-8206 GCA_046765675.1 Pseudomonadota bacterium | reverse complement strand
AGGATGTCCGGGGGACATCCGAAGCCGGCAATCCGAGCAAAGCGAGGTCGCCGCCGGATGACTCACCTCCGGATCTGGAAATTCCGCCCGCCGGCCGGACGCGAGCAGGAGTTCGCGCTTGCCTATGGCGCGGACGGCGTGTGGGCCGCCTTGTTCGGCAAGGCGAGCGGCTATCTCGGCACCGACCTCTGTCGACCCGACGAGCCCGGCGGGTGGTGGCTGACCGTCGACCGCTGGAATTCCGCGGGCGACTTCGAGGCGTTCGGAAGCGAGCATGGCGATGAGTATCGCGCGCTGGATTCTGACCTCGAGGGAGTTGCGGGCGAGGAGGAATTCGTCGGCGCGTTCGAAGAAGGCGAGTGAAGCGGCTAGGCTGAAATTCCGTTCACTTGACTCAGGGCCGGTCAAATGCGCCTCTACAGTGTGAGCGGGGGCGCCAGATGACAGACCAGCCGAGCACGCCGGACAATCCTGTCACCTTGTTCCTCAGCTACGCGCGCGCCGACGAAACGCAGGCGCGACGGCTGGCGGCGGCGCTCCAGCACGCCGGATACGTCGTGTGGTGGGATGCGATGATCGAGGGCGGCGCGGCCTTTTCCAAGTCGATCGCTGACGCACTCGATTCCGCCGACGCCGTGCTGGTCCTTTGGTCCGCGCGGTCAATCGAATCCGACTGGGTTCGCGACGAAGCCTCGCAGGGCCGTGAGCGCCATCGTCTTGTCCCATTGACCCTCGACGGCAGCCATCCGCCACTTGGCTTCCGCCAATATCAGGTCATCGACCTAACTCATTGGCACGGCCGCCGCGCCTCGACCGAGTTCCGCGCGATCGAGCGGGCGATTGCGGCTGTGGCCGGGCAGCAGGTCGAACCCGGCGTCGAGCACGGGCCGGCCGTGTCGCGACGGACCTTGCTCCTCGGCGGAACTGCGGCAGCGGCCCTTGCGGCGGGCGGAGGAGCCTGGTTCGCATGGGATAAAGGGCTACTTTGGAGTCACCCAAACTCCTTGAGCATCGCCATATTGCCGTTCCGAAATCTCAGCGGAGACAAGGCGCAAGATTATTTCTCCGACGGCCTGACGGAGGAGGTGCGAACCGCCCTGACCCGCATCGAGCAGTTGCGGGTCCTCGCTGCGACCTCGTCCGAAACCGCCGGAAAGAACAGCGGCGATCCAAAGGCTATCGCTGCGGATCTTGGGGTCGCCTATTTGCTGAACGGATCGGTGCAGCGCGCCTCTGACGTCGTTCGAATCTCCGTCGAGCTGGTTGACGGTCATACGGGTTTCAGCCGCTGGTCGCAGAGCGTCGATCGCAAGCTCACGGACATCTTCGCGGTTCAAAGCGAAATTGCGAGGATGGTTGCTGGAGCGATGTCGGTGCAGGTCGCGACCGCACGCCCGGCGCCGGGCGGCACGACCAATGTCGAAGCCTATGAGCATTTCCTTCAGGGTCGCGCGCTGTTCAACCTTGCCAAGGACGAAGCGACGGACCGGGCGGCGCTAACGCATTACGAACTGGCGCTCGTCGCCGACCCCAAATTCGCGCTGGCCCACTCCGGCCGCTCGCGAACGCTCGCCGTCATCGCCGCCGAAGACGCGCAAGCTGACCAGATCAAGCCACTCTATTCGGAAGCCATCGCGGCTGCGCACAAAGCCGTCGAGCTCGCGCCCGACCTTGCCGAGGGCCATCTCGCGCTCGGCTATGCGATGTTCGCCGGCCGACTCGATATCGCCGGAGCGCGCCCTTCATACGAGCGGGCCTATGCATTGGGTCACGGGAACGCCGAGATTGCTCTGCTTTACGCGCTTTATTGCTCGCGCGCCGGGCGTCCTCGCGAAGCCGCTTTGGCCGTTCAGCGCGCGGTCGTCCTCGATCCGCTCAATCCGCGCGCGTTCCGCGCCCAAGGCTCCGTTGCTTATGCGGCTCGGCGTTATTCGGAAGCGCTGCCGCCGTTGCGACGGGCGCTAGAGCTGAATCCCAAGATGAACTTCGCGCATTCGCTGATCGGAAGCGCCCTTCTGGGCCTCGGTCGAACCGCCGACGCGCTTAAGGAATTCGAGGCCGAGCCCGGAGCATCGTTCCGCCTCTCCGGGCTGGCGGTGACGGAGCTGCGGCTCGGCAACCGGGTGGCTGCCCAAAAGGCCTTTGATCAGTTGGTCAACGAGGTCGGTGACAGCGCCGCCTATCAGCAAGCGCAGGTGCTTGCGCAGTGGGGACGCGCCGACGAGGCCGTGGACCGGCTCCAGCGGGCGCGGGCGGTTGGAGACTCCGGCCTGACTTATGCGGGCACCGACCCGATGCTCGACCCTCTCAGACGGAATCCCAGATTCATATCATTTCTCAGCACGTTAAAGACATAGTTAACAAAGAGTCTATCGACGCCGACGATTCCATGCGACAATCGTTCGATTTTGCTCGGAAGGAGAAATCCAATGGTCACTGGGGGAAAGCCCGTCACGGACGCGTCTGACGAACTGCTGACCGACGAAGAGCTCGCCGCACTCCGCGATGAGATCGGTAAGGGCGCAGGCGACACCGCTACTGCTGCGCGCACCAGCGGCGATGGCCGCACCAGCGGCGACGGTCGCACCAGCGGTGATGGCCGCACTAGTGGCGATGGCCGCACCAGCGGGGACGGCCGCTAGTTCCTTCTCGAAGGGTCGCTTGCGATTTTGGCGGTGATCCAGTCGAGATAATGATCGCGGTCGATTCGGACGTACAGGCCGGGATGCTCGCCGCACCCTTCTCCCGAACTGACGATCCCGACGAGCATCGGTTCGCCGGTGGCGCGGATTAGCGGACCGCCGCTGTCGCCCTGGCACGCATCCTTGCCCTTCCCAAAGGCGCACAGGCTGTTGGCGTCCTTCCCCTTGTAAAACCAGTTGCAGTCGACGGTATGGATCGTGGCTTCGTACAGCTGCGGATTGTTCGACGCGTCTTCCTTGTCCTCGGTTTTTCCCCAGCCCATGACGGTTACGGGGACCCCGAGACCGAGCGACTTGTCGCCTTCGGCTGACCCGTTGAGCGCAATGGGTTTGAATTTCTTGAGCTGTTCGCGGGGCTTGTCCAGATCGGCGCCGGTCTGACCGTCGGCACGGAAATGGGTGAGCGCCACGTCGTTGGCGTAAGTAGCAAGGTCAAAGCCGGGATGAATGATGACCCGGTCGATCTGAAACGTCACTCCGTCGTCGGACGACAGGTCAAGGGCGCCGAGGCGAATGCGCCAGTGGTTCTCCTCCCACGGCACCATCTTCCCCGTATCCTTTTTGTAAAAGCAGTGAGCGGCGGTCAGCACCCAATGGGGCGCGATATACGAACCGCCGCAGCGGTGGGCCATGTCCCACTGCGGGTGTCCTTTTCGGTCTGCGTCCGAATAGACATGCCCGGTGTAGATTTCGGCCTGCCACGGAGCTCCGTCTTCAGGAACCGGCTGGGCCGTCGGTGCCGCAGCCGCCGGCTGCGCCGCAGCCTCCGTCTGTTGTGGCTGCGAAGTGTTCGTGGACGCCTCGCTGCATGCTGCGAGACTGGCGACGATGAACAGCGAGCTGAAGCGCATGCGACCCCCCGATCCGCTTACGGCAACAGGTGTTGCCGCACGGTTTATAGCGCACACGGCCCAAAAGGCACATCGCTGACACTTGAAGCCACCGAACGGCTTGCCACTTTCAGGGTATGATCGACGTCCGCAAATTCGACAGTCTCGGCCATGCCGACCACGGCTGGCTGAACGCCCGCCACCATTTCTCGTTCGCCAATTATCACGAGCCGAGCCGAATGGGCTGGGGTCGCATCCGCGTCTGGAACGACGATCAGATTGCGGCGAAGAGCGGATTCCCGCCTCATCCGCACCGTGACATGGAGATCGTGACTTACGTTCGGACCGGCGCGATCACCCACCAGGATTCGCTCGGCAACAAGGGCCGCACCGAGGCCGGCGATGTCCAGGTGATGAGCGCCGGGGCCGGGGTCATGCACGCCGAATATAATCTCGAGGACGAGCAGACGACCTTGTTCCAGATCTGGATCGAGACCGACAAGCCGAACGCAAGCCCAAGCTGGGGCGCCAAGCCCTTCCCCAAGGACACGCGCGAAGGCTCGTTCCAACTGCTCGCAAGCGGCGCTGGAGACGATGGCGCTCTAACCATCAACGCCGACGCCCGGGTGCTCGGCGCAACGGTCAAGGCAGGTTCGACCATCGCGGTCGAGGCCAATCCCGAGCGACATCTTTATTTGGTCCCGAGCGGACGGGTGCGCGTGAACGGGATCGAGGCGGGTGCTCGTGACGGAATCGCGATCACCGGCGAAGCTCGAATCGAAATCGCGGCCGACGAAGACAGTGAGCTGATCCTGGTCGACGCGCGCTAAGCCCCGAGTCCGGCGCCATTCATCTCACATGTGCTTGAATCAACGGTCCGTCGCGGGCATGGGCTTCCCGCGCGCGGCGAAAACGGCGCGGTTCACGCACATGGGCGGGAGAGGATGAGAGCGGTTTCACGCGTGGGTTTGGCAATGGTCGCGGCCGGGCTGATGCTCGGGCCGACGGGGTCGCTCGCCCAAAGCGCGCCGGACACCACGACCAATACGCCCGCCGCCGATACGATCGGCCCGCGCGAACTGCAGAATTTCAGCCTCAACGGCACCGTGACCAAGACGGCGGACACGCCGGCACCGGCCCCAGCCTCGCCGAGCCGTAGCCCGGAGCAGTCCGCGACCCCCGCGGCGGACCGGGCACCGACGGCAGCAAGCGGCGCGGCCCCGCGCATACCGAATACAAATACTGCCACAGCCCCCCCGTCGCGGCCGAACGCAGGCCGGCCGCTGAGCCTGGGCCTGACTCCCTCGACGGCCGCGACCGCGGCGAGCGCGCTGCAATCGGGGTTCGCGCCCGAACCGGACAGCGGTCCGGCGAGCTTTACCCACGACGAGAAGGCTCCGTTGTGGCCGTGGCTATTGCTCGCAGCCGTGATCGGCGCCGCCGGAGCCTTCTTGCTCTTGCGTCGCCGACGTTCGCGCGAAGCTTTTGCAGGCGGTCCCGAGATAGACGCCTACGTCGCTCCACAACCGGCGCCCCGGCCGGCCCCGCCGTCGCCTCCGCCCGAAGCTCCTCCGGCGAAGGCTCCGCCGGCAAAGCCGGTCGGTGTGGTTTCGAGTCGGCTTCGCCCGTGGATCGAGATTGCGTTCGCCCCGCTCGGCTTCACCATCGACGAAGAGCGAGTGACCCTGGAGTTCGAGGTCCAGTTAACGAACAGTGGCAGCGCACCTGCCCGCGATATCGTGGTGGAAGCGAGCATGTTTAACGCAGGGGCCACGCAGGACCGGGACATTGGCGTTTTCTTCGCTCAGCCGGTTGGGCAGGGCGAGAAGATTCAGGCCATTCCACCGCTTCAGCACGTCAACCTCCGGACCTCGCTCGTCGCGCCGCGCCAGAACATCCAGGTTTTCGAGCTCGGCGGTCACCAGGTGTTCGTGCCCCTCGTCGCGTTCAACGCAATTTATCGCCAGGGGAGCGGGACGGGGCAGACCTCCACAGCCTATCTGGTCGGCCGAGACACGAAAGGCGAAAAGCTCGGACCGCTTCGCGCCGATACCGGTCCGCGCGCCTTTGCCCGCCTTGATGCTCGACCCCTCCCGATCAACGTTCGCAAATAGGGTTACAGCACAGCCGAATTGTAGCTGTGCCAGGCGAGGACTGCGGCGGCGCCGCGATAGGGTCGCCAGGCCTCGGCAATCTCGCGCAGCTGCTTCTCGGTCGGCTTCCCGTCCAGACCCATCAGGCGGCCGAGCTCTATCATCACGGCAAGATCTCCGGCGGGGAACACGTCGGCTCGCCCTTCCGCGAACAACAGATAGATTTCGGCCGACCAGCGGCCGATACCCTTGATCCGGGTCAGGTGAGCGATGGCGTCCTCGTCGTCGGCCGGCAGCGCGTCGAGATCGAGCTCACCCGAAATCACCAGCTCGGCGAGGCTTCGGATATAGCCCGACTTCTGCCGCGACATTCCCGCCGCCCTGAGTTTTTCGTCACTGGCGGCAAGCAGCAGCGCCAGATCGGGCGGAGACCCGAATGCAGCCTCCAGCTTCGACCACATGGACCGGGCGGCGGCGACGCTGACCTGTTGTCCGACAATCGTTCGAAGCAGGGTCTCGGCCCCGCGATTGCTGCTTCTCGGTTCGGGCATTCCGTGCTGCTCGATCACTCGGGCGAATGCGGGCTCGCGGCCCGCGAGCTCCTCGACGTGCTGGCGAATGCTGTTGGTCGTGCGAACCATCAGGCGATGCTCGCCGCATATAAAGCGACCGCGGCCGCGTTCGAGACGTTCAGGCTTTCGACCGCATCGCTGATCGGCAGGCGAGCGAGCGCATCGCAATGCTCGCGCGTGTTCGGCCTGAGGCCCCCTCCTTCCGCACCGAGCACAAGCGCGACGCGCTGGGAGCCGAGCGCCTCCTTCAATCCAATCTCTGCATCGCCGGTCAGTCCAATCCGCCAGAACCCCGCTTCGCCGATCTCCTCGAGCGCCCGAGCGAGGTTCACGACGCGCGCCCACCGGACTCGCTCTAATGCTCCTGACGCGGCCTTTGCCACCACGCCGCTCTCGGGCGGGGAATGGCGGTCTTGAGTTACGATCCCGATCCCACCGAAAGCGGCTGTCGAGCGAAGCACGGCTCCGACATTGTGGGGGTCGGTCACCTGGTCGAGCACCAGCAAAACCGCGCGTTCGGGCGCCTGAGCAAGCATCTCATCGAGCCAGGCGTCCTCAAGCGCCTCAACCTCGATCACCACGCCTTGGTGCGGTGCATCCTGCGGCACCAGCCGCGCCAGATCCTGGACATCCGCCAGAGTGACGGCGACCTCCTTCGGAAACTGCATGAAGGCCGCGGCTTCGCGCGTCGCCCAGGCACGCAGCACCTTGCGATCGGGGTTGTCGAGCGCGGCGACAACCGCATGCTTTCCCCAAAGGCGGGGGCGCTTGGGGGACCCGTGGCTTTGATGTGATTTCTTGCGGCGCGACATTAGGTCCCAATGGGGATCGAGCGCGGCCCACGCAACCATACTATCGGGTAAAGCTGGGTTAACGGGGGCGCCAAGCGAGCCGCTGCGGCTACTGATCGGCAAGACCGCGCTTTGGCCTGCCTTCGGCGGTGATAGATCAGGCGAGAAGTTCGTGCTCGCGCGTTGGCATCAACCGCCGGTGACTGCGCCAAGCGCCGACCAGGAGGATGATAAGGATCGGATAACTCCAGAACCGTTCCGCGGCGGCATAGGCCTGGGGGATCAGATTCGGATCGATTGCCCGGAGGAAATGCGAGAAGCTCGTGGTCAGCTGGAATCCCGCGACCCACAAGGGCCAGAAGCGGTCGGATTGGAGAGCAATCGCCACGAACGCACCGAGCACGACCAGATCCACCAGGAGGTCGCCGGCTTCGACTCCGAGATAGCGCTCGTGCAGCGGCGCCCTCAGAAGGACCGAGACGATGCTGGCCACAATGCAGATGATTGCCGTCAGACGCTCATATTTGCGGCCGCATAGAAGGGCGTAACCGCAAGAGACCGCCAGAAGCGTCCAGTAGAGGGTTGGGCTCATTGCAGGATGACCGGACCATCTCGCGACGGTCCGGTCAATCGCTCTCTCATGCGACGATGCGCAGATCGACGTGACCTTCCTGCGGCGGGCAGGAATCTCCGTCGCCGAAAGCGACAGTGCGCAGGCCGGGGACCTTGCCCTTGGCTACGACCAGTTCGCCATGGCAGGCAACGATCGAGCCGCGGGCTGCGACCAGGCTGGCGAGCGCGGTGGAAACCTCCGCGAGCGCTGCGTGAATGGCAGCAGGCCCAACCCGAGCGATGGAGTTGGCGTGCATCATCCGGGCCTGCAGCTCGGCGATTTCAGTCAGCGTCGCGTCGAGACTGTCCTCGACGGTGCGGACCTGGGTGGCGACTTCATAAGCGGCGTTTTCGATCATCTGTTTGCGCATGAGTCCTCCTTCCCCGGCGCTCCCACGCCGGAGTGGCTATCGGACTGATCTGGCTAATCGGCTGGAGGTTAACTCTTCAGAAGTCTGGAGAGGCTTTCGAGCCCGGCGAGATACATGCCCGCCGAGAACGCCGCTCCGATCGCGATCATCACGATCCAGAACAGCCTCTGGCCGACGCTCATCTCATTCCGGGGGTTGCTCCTCGTAGCGAACGGCAAAAACAGGGAAGGTCCGA
>JBKPOR010000143.1:0-10818 GCA_046765675.1 Pseudomonadota bacterium | reverse complement strand
TCCGATCATCAGCCATTCGTTCATTGACGAGTTCACTCTGACGGGCGGCTACCGCTACTCCGACTACAAGGTGGCCGGTCGCCACTTCAACACCGACACGTACAAGGTCGAGGCCCGACTGGCTCCGATCCCGGACATCCTGGCTCGCGCCAGCTACAACCGCGCGGTCCGGGCTCCGAACGTCGTCGAACTGTTCGCCGCGCAAGCGGTGGGCCTCGGCGGAACGGTCGACAGCTGTGCCGGTACTGCCGCCCAGATCGCAGCCGCCGGCTTCACTGCCGCCCAGTGCGCCTTTACCGGCGTTACCGCCGCGCAGTTCGGCAACATCAACGCCAACTCGGCCAACCAGTACAACGCGTTGATTGGCGGCAATCCAGACCTGACGCCGGAAACGGCCGACACGTACACGGTTGGCTTGCTGCTGAAGCCGCGCTGGGTTCCGGGCCTCAACTTCTCCGTCGATTATTTCGACATTAAGGTGCTAGACCTGATTAGCACGCTCGGCTTCCAGACGGTCTTAAGCCAATGTCTGTCGTCGGGCGATGCGTTCTTCTGCTCCAAGATCCATCGCAACCCGAACAACGGGCAGCTATTCGGCGCGGCGAACAGCTTCATCGAGACCACCAACGTCAATATTGGTGGCCAGAGGACCAAGGGCTTCGACATCAACGGCAGCTATTCGCATCGCATGGGCGGCCTAGGGACGATCAGCGTCAACTACGTCGGAACCATCCTTCGCGAACTGCAGATCGATACCGGTGTCATTCCGCTCGACGGGTTGGGACAGCAGCTCCCGGGTCGTGACGGCAAGTTCGATTGCGCCGGCTTCTACGGCAACACCTGCGGAAGCTTCCTCAGCGGTGCTCCGAACCCGAAATATCGTCACTCTCTGCGCCTCGGCCTCACCATGCCGAACGGGCTCGGGCTCTCCGGTCGCTGGCGGTACTTCTCGTCGGTGCGAAACGACCAGCTGTCGAACGACTGCGACATCACCGGTCGGACCCCCACGGCGGGATGCCCCGGCCCCGTCGCGCCGGCCAACCAGAGGATCAACGCTCAGAGCTACTTCGACCTGGCCTTCTCGGCGCGCGTCGCGGACAAGTATAATTTCCGGCTCGGCGCGAACAACCTCTTCGACAAGCAGCCACCGATCGTCGGCGGCGAAGTGGCGAACGCGCCGTTCGGCAACGGCAATACCTTCCCGCAAGTTTATGACGCGCTGGGACGGTTCCTGTTCGCCGGTGTGACGATCGACTTTTAGGAAGGAGAAGGAATCCACTCCTGTCAGGCGGGCAACGCAACCATCGAACCGCAGGTGAGATGTGTCTGCCCTGACCCCGAGCACTTTCCAACTGGTCGCTTCGCCCGCGGAGGCCCCTGACCAGCCTGGTGCTCGAGAACCGGAGAGAAGGGGGCGTGGACAAGCCGTGGAGTGTTTTCCCCTTCACGCCATGCCCCCTTTTTCGATCCTGCGAGACCTAGTTTGGTCGCCGCCGATCGGCATGGGCGGCGATTACGGCTCGAGTGACATTCCGCATCAGTTCCTGCGCGCCGCCATCGCTATGGTCGGGCACGGCCATGATCGCCATAGCATAGACCGAGCCGTCCGGAGCGGTGAGAAGGCCGATATCATTGATGCCGCCGATCCGGCCGCCCAGCTCCTGGCCCGTCCCGGTCTTATGGTTCCAATCCCATCCGGGGGCCAAAGCGGCCCGTACGCGCATTTTTCCGGTGCGGGTTTGTCCCATGATCGCGAGCAGCCTCGCCGTAGATGCCGGGGAGAGCAATTGGCCTCTCTTCAATGCCGCGAGCGCGCCTGCGACCGCATGGGGCGAAGCTCCGTCGTAGGGATCGGAAATGTAGCGCTCGAAGGCGGCTTTGCGAACGCTCATCGGAAGCGCTTTGCGGGCATCGAAAAACGCATTTCCGATCGAATAGCTCTGGGTCCAGATCAGCCCCGCAATCTTGGACTGGAGCGCGCGTTCTCCATTATAGAAGCGAATCGCGCCGAGGCCCTTCCGGGCGATCATGTCGCGCACTTCCTGGGGACCACCGATCGCGCGCATGAGCTTGTCATTGGCGGTGTTGTCGCTCTCCGTGATTGCATCGAACATCAGCGAACCGAGGTTCGTCGTGTGCCCGCCGGAGCCGAGGATCTTGTCGCGTAGCGGCTGGTGAAACAAAGTGAGGTCGCCACGGCCGAGCGTGACCTTATCGTTCAGACTGAGCTTGCCTTTGTCGACCGCATCCATCGCCGTGATTGCGACCCACAGCTTCGAGCAGCTCTGCTGGGGGAAGAGCGAATTGGCATTCCAGTCGATTTCCCACCCACCCTGAAGCGAAACGATGGCAATTCCTGCCTTGCCGTCGAACGAGCGCGCAAGATTGATGACCTGGTCGTGCAAGTCCGCGGGGGCGGGTACCGGAGCGATCTTCTGCGCCGGATTCGGCCGAAACACCGGAACCGGAGGCGGAACCGCGGCGGACGCCGTAACCTGGGCCGACGCAGCACAAACCAGACTCACTCCCAAACGCCGGCGAACTGACGTCATGACACCAATATCCCCCAGAAACCTCGCTCGATTCCAATATTTTGGCTCACGGCAGCTGAACATCCGCTGTGCGCCGCGGACTTCAGAATCGCATTCCGGATTCGGCTTGCCAAGCCCGTTTTCTTGGAATCAGCGTGAGGGGTTTTGGCCGCCGAGCAGCGCCGCAGATTCAACCTCGTCGAGCGCTCGGTGAGTGGCGATGTACCGGCGCGCCTTGCTCGTCCATTCGCCTGCTCGCGGAGCGCCCGGAAGGCGCATGGTCTCAGCCAGGGCCTGGTCCACGTCGCCAGTCGAAAGCCGCTGAAGCGCGCGATTATACCGGGCGTCGGCATTCACCGCCGGCCGGTTCGAGCTGTGTACCTCGATGATGGAGCCGAACTCGCGCTTGAACCCGCTCCACCAGCTTTCGTCGGGCCCACCGCGCTTGAGCTCGGGCCCGAGCGCCTCATATTCAGCGGTGAGATCGTTGAGCCGGACCGGGGTTCGCGACGCGGTGACGATGGTCGCGACCGCAGCCTGGTGCTGGGCCCCGAACCGGTCGACCAGCAACGGCTCGAGATAGCCCAGCGTTACACCGCGGTCGATTGCCCTGCGTGCGGCGAAGGCCACCACGAGCGCGTCGGCTCGGCCGGCGAACCCCTCCGCCCGCTCGGTCGCATTCTCGACCCGGCCGAGGCGCGCCTCGAGCTCGGCAATTCGCGGATTTTCCGCTTGCGCCTGCGATTCCGGTGTGGCGGCCGGATTGAGGACCACCGGCCTTGGCGTGAGCGCCGCTTGAGCCGGCACTGGCCGGACTACTCCGAGGAACCGCGCAGCCGGCTGATAGTGGGCGAGGCCCCAGATTGCCGCCGCGGCGCCGACGAGGAGCAGCACCAGCCCGACCAGCAAGCGCGCCGTCCAGCTCATGCCGTTCCGGTTGGTGCCACCGTTCATTACGCGTCCGGCTTGTTGCACAGCCGCGCGGCGAGGGCCAGCAGGGCGTCGTCCGCCTGCCGGTCGGCGACATCTACCGATTCCCATCCACTCCCGGCAGCTTCAGCCGCAGCGGGGCTGATCGCGACAATTGCGATCGGGCCCCGATCGTCCACCAGGGCA
Source organism: Pseudomonadota bacterium (assembly GCA_046765675.1). GTDB lineage: Bacteria > Pseudomonadota > Alphaproteobacteria > Sphingomonadales > Sphingomonadaceae > Sphingomicrobium. The sequence continues at coordinate 7,171 of JBKPOR010000143.1, read as the reverse complement.
GCAAAGCGCTGCCCGGCGCGGGACGAATGGATCAACGCGACGCTCCTCGCGATATCGCGAAGCATCGGATTTTCCACGGGTTTCGACCGATAGACGGTGACGCTCGTCACATTGGCTCGCTCGGCGGTGCGGATGGCACGGTCCTCGCCCGCAAGATGGAGGAGGCGAAAGTCGGCAGCGGTCGACTCGAGCAGCTGGTCGACCCCTGAACTGCCCGTCGCAGCGACATGCAGGCCGGCGTTCCGAGCCGCCTCGCCGGTCGCTTCCCCAACAGCCAGGACCGGAAGCTGTCTCAGCTCCTGCAACCGAGCTCCGGCAAGACGCGCCGCATTGGCGCTGGTCAGCAGCAATCCATCGAAATGCCGCGGGTCCGGCAACTCCCAGGCGACACGTTCGACCTCGAACAACGGAATCGACACAGCCTCGAGCCCAAGCGCTGCGGCTCGCGCCATGGTCTCGCTTGCGCCGGGCTCGGGGCGCAGGATCAGCAAGCGCCTCATCGGGCGGCGAACAGGCTCCGAATCGATTGCGGGGCCTGGGCGAGCATCTCACGCGCCAGTGCAGCGGGTGTGTTGCGGTCGCCGCAATCGAACACCGCTCGTTGCTCGACCATATCGCGTCCGTTCTCCGAGAAGATCTGGGCGCGCATTCGAAGGTCGCCGTCCTCGAGGACGCAGAAGGCGGCGACGGGCGACGCGCAGGTCGCCCCGAGCGCCCGAGTGAATTCGCGCTCCGCCATCACGCAATCATAGGTGATCTGGTTGTTGACCGTCGTCAGAACGCTCTGGGTACGCGTGTCGTTGGTCCGGCATTCCATGCCGATCACAGCTTGGCCGGGAGCCGGCAAAAGCACCTCGGTTGGAATGGAGGTGCCCGCGGCGATCTCGAGCCGCTTCAGACCGGCGGCCGCGAGCAGGGTGGCGTCGACTTCACCCGTCTCCACTTTCTTGAGGCGGGTTTCGATGTTGCCTCGCAGCGACACGATTTTGAGGTCGGGGCGCAGTCGGAGCAGCTGAGCCGCTCGTCGCTTCGAAGAGGTTCCAACGATGGCGCCCTTCTTCAGCCCGTCGATGGACTCGGCACCGATCAGCCGGTCTCGGACGTCGCCGCGCGGGCGCACCGCCGCGATATGAATTTCCTTCGGGCGAATGCTTTCGACGTCTTTCATGGAATGGACGCAGAAATCGACTTCCCCGTCGAGCAGCGCTCGATCGAGTTCCTTGGTCCAAAGTCCCTTCCCGCCAAGCTCGGAGAGCGGCCTGTCCTGGACCTTGTCGCCGGTCGTCGTGATCTCGGTGATCTGAACCCAACCGTCGGGCCATCGCTGCGCCGTTTCGATCGCCGCCGCGACCTTGCGTGCCTGGGCCAGAGCCAGTGGCGATCCGCGAGTCCCGAGACGAAGCCCTTGCATGCCCTACCCCTAGTGCATCGTCGCGCCTTCAGGCAAAGGGCCGGGCGCGAAATGATATTGCCATGACTCTCATTCTTGGTCTCGAATCCTCGTGCGACGACAGCGCGGCCGCGCTGGTGACGTCGGACCGGCGCATTCTCGCCCAGGCGGTCGTCGGCCAGACGCAGGCGCATCAGCCCTATGGCGGAGTCGTGCCTGAGATCGCGGCTCGCGCCCATGTCGAGATCTTGCCCGGCCTCGTTCGGCAGGTGCTCGATGACGCCAAGATGTCGCTTGGCGATGTCGATGCCATCGCGGCGACCGCCGGCCCGGGCCTGATTGGCGGAGTGATGGTCGCCCTGCTTGCCGGAAAAGGGCTCGCGCTTGCGGCCGGCAAGCCGTTGATCGCCGTCAACCATCTCGAAGGCCACGCGCTTTCGCCGCGCTTGGTCGACCCGGATCTCGGCTTTCCCTACCTGCTGCTGCTCGTTTCGGGCGGCCATTGCCAGCTTCTGGAAGTGCGCGGAGTCGCCGACTATCGCCGCCTCGCGACCACCATCGACGATGCGGCGGGCGAGGCGTTCGACAAGGCGGCCAAGCTGCTTGGACTGGGCTATCCCGGCGGCCCGGCGATCGAAGAGCTGGCGAAAGCCGGCGATTCAGTCGGGGTGCCGCTGCCGCGACCGCTGGTCGGATCCGACGAACCGCATTTCTCCTTCGCCGGGCTTAAAAGCGCCCTTCAGCGCGCCGCCGTCTCGGGCAAGTACCGGAGCGAAGACATTGCCGCGAGCTTCCAGCAGGCGGTCGTCGATTGCCTCGTCGACCGAGCGTCGATCGCGCTTGCCAAATCGGATGCCCCCGCATTGGTCGTGGCGGGCGGAGTTGCAGCCAACCAGGCAATTCGGAGTGCGCTGGCCGCGCTGGCCGAGCGTGAAGGCCGCCAGTTCAGCGTGCCTCCGGCGTGGCTCTGCACCGACAATGCGGCGATGATCGCTTGGGCGGGAGCCGAGCGGCTGGCGGCGGGTTTATCGGACGGCCTCGATGCTCCGGCACGAGCGCGCTGGCCGCTCGATCCCGACGCGGAAAAAGTTCGGGGAGCGGGGGCAAAGGCATGAAGCTCGGAGTAGTCGGCGGGGGCGCATGGGGAACCGCGCTCGCCCAGGTCGCGGCCAGCGGCGGGCGGGAAACCTTGATCTGGGCCATGGAAGCGGAGGTGGTGGAGGCGATCAACGCGCGCGGCGAAAATCCGTTGTTCCTTCCGTCGATCCAGCTCGACCCCGCCATTCGGGCGACATCCAACCTGGGCGACCTTGGCCAGTGTGACGCATGGCTCGTCGTTACTCCCGCGCAACACATGCGCGCGGTCCTTGAACAGGCGCCCGAATGCGACAAGCCAATGGTGCTCTGCGCCAAGGGCATCGAGGAAAAGAGCGGGGAGCTTCTCCACGAAGTGGCGAGGGAAGCATGCCCGGGGGCCCGGATCGCGGTCCTGTCCGGTCCGACCTTCGCTCATGAGGTTGCGAAAGGGATGCCCACGGCCGTCACCCTTGCCGCGGACGAGCTCGATCTTGCGGAGCAATTGCGAAGCCGAATCGCGCTTCCGACCTTTCGCATCTACGTCGGCGACGACGTCGCAGGCGCAGAGATCGGCGGGGCGGTGAAGAACGTGCTCGCGATCGCATGCGGAGTCGTCGAGGGCCGGGGCCTGGGGCAGAACGCGCGCGCGGCGCTGATCGCCCGCGGATTCGCCGAAATGACTCGCTTTGGCCTCGCCTGCGGTGCGAAACGCGAGACTCTGGCCGGCCTTTCCGGCCTCGGCGACCTCGTCCTCACCTGCTCATCCACCAGCTCGCGCAACTATTCGCTCGGCAAAGGGCTCGGCGAGGGGCGCTCGGCAACCGAGTTGCTCGCCGACCGCCGGACGGTGGCGGAAGGCGCCTTCACCGCGCCGGTGCTCGACCGAATTGCACGGGAACGCGGGATCGACATGCCGATCGTCGCCGCCGTTCACGCGCTGATCGCGGGACGGGCAAAGGTCGATCAGGTGCTGGACGAGCTATTGTCCCGCCCGCCCAGAATCGAAGGCGTCTAGAAATCGATCGCAATGCCCCTCTTCTCCCAATCCCCGTAGCGGGTGGGATCGAGCTTTCCCTTTTGGTCCTCCGGAGGCTCGGCAGAATTGGCTTCCTCCGGCTTCGGGACAGGCGGCGATGGGCTGAGATCGGCGGGAGGATCAAGGCGCTTCGGGCGTTTCATGACGTCAAGATGCGCATAGGTCGCGGCAATGCCAAGCGTTGAGGGCCTGGGCGCACGACGCGCGGCGCTCAAAATGCTCGACTCGGTGCTTCGGCGTGGGTCGCCGCTCGACGCGTCAACATCGGGAGACCGCAACCTCTCCGCGCCGGATCGCGCCCTTGCCCTGGCGATCGCCGGCGAGACGCTTCGCCGAATTCCGGATCTCGACGCGTTGATCGATGGGATGACCCGGAATCGCCTGCCGGACGACAGCAAGGCACGGATGGTCCTGCGACTGGCCCTCGCCCAGAAGATCGGGCTTGGGACTCCCGATCATGCCGTCGTTGCGACCGCCTTGCCGCTCGTCGCGGGCGGCCCGCGGCGGCTGGTTCACGGAGTTCTCGGGTCTTTGCTTCGTCGGGGCCTTCCCGCGCCCCACGCACCCGCACTCCCGGCCGATGTCGAAGATCGCTGGCGCGCGGCTTGGGGTGACGAGGTCGTGGCCGCGGCTCGACGCCAGATCGTAAAGCGTCCGGCGCTCGACCTCAGTTTCGCCGACGACGCCGAGGCGCAGGACTATGCGTCCCGACACGGCGGTACATCGCTCGCGCCGAGTCACGTCCGGCTCGAGAGCGCTTCGGTCGCGGATTTGGCCGGCTTCGGTGACGGCCGCTGGTGGGTCCAGGACCTCGCGGCGTCGCTCCCTGCCCGGTTGATCCCCAGGCAGGCGGGGCATGTTCTCGATCTTTGCGCGGCGCCCGGCGGAAAGACGATGCAGCTTTCGGCATCGGGGCGTGAAGTGACGTCAGTCGATGCATCGGCAAGTCGTCTTGAACGACTAGGCGAAAATCTGGAGCGAACGCATCTTTCGGCCACTCTCGTTGAAGCCGATGCGCTGACCTGGGAGCCCGGGACACGATTTGATGCGATCCTGCTCGATGCGCCCTGCTCGGCAACCGGCACCTTCCGGCGGCACCCCGAGATTCTCTATCGGGCGCGGCCGCGCATCATCGCCGACAGTGCCGAATTGCAAAGTGGATTGCTCGCTCGGGCAAGCCGTTGGCTAAAGCCCGACGGCATGCTGGTCTATTCGGTCTGCTCGCTCGAGCCCGAAGAGGGTGAAAAGCTCGTCGCGGACTTCCTGGCTTCCAATTCGGACTTCGAAATCGATTCGCCGAGACCCGGCGAGCTTCCCGACTTCGTGAGTCCGGCCGCCGAAGGCTGGGTAAGGATCCTCCCCGGCCTGCTCGAAGCGCAAGGGGGGCTCGACGGCTTCTTCATCGCCCGCCTTGTCCGTCGCGGCTAATCCCGTCTAATCGGGGCGATGCCCCAGGACACAGCGGCTCCCCTGATCGCTCCCTCGATCCTCTCCGCGGATTTCGCGAAGCTTGGCGAGGAAGTGCGCGCGATCGACGAGGCGGGCGCCGATTGGATCCACATCGACGTAATGGACGGGCATTTCGTCCCCAACCTCACCATCGGCCCGGCGGTCGTGAAGGCGCTTCGTCCGCATTCGAAGAAGCCGTTCGACGTCCATCTCATGATCTCGCCGGTCGATCCGCTGCTCGATGCATTCGCGGAAGCGGGAGCGGATACCATCACCGTCCATCCGGAGGCCGGTCCGCATCTTCACCGTACGGTCCAGCGCGTGAAGTCGCTGGGCAAGCAGGCCGGCGTCTCGCTTAACCCCGCAACCCCGGCCAAGGCGCTGGATTATGTGCTGTGTGAAGTCGATCTCGTCCTGGTGATGACCGTCAATCCGGGGTTCGGCGGCCAGAAGTTCATTTCGAGCCAGCTTAAGAAGATTGAGGCGATCGCCAACCGAATCTCCAAGGAGAATCTCGACGTCCGCCTCGAAGTCGACGGCGGAATCGATCCGGAAACCGGTCCATTGGCAATGGATGCCGGGGCGGACGTGCTTGTCGCGGGCACCAGCGTGTTCCGCGGGGGCCCGGCGGCTTACGCCGAGAATATCCGTGCGCTGCGGGGCGGGGAATGAGCGACGCAATCCCTGCGACTGAGCAGGATGTCGTTCAGAAGCTCGCGCGCGGTTCGTTCTTCTCCCGGCTCAGGCGCTCGAAGCAGGCGCTGAAGCTCGTCGCCGTTCCGCGCGACCATGTGGCGGGCGACCGGCAGCAGGGCGAGGCCCTTCTGGCGGGCCGATTCGCGGCCGGGCGCGCGACGATCCCGCTCGCGGACCTCGATTTCGCGAGCGGTGGCACATCCGGCGCGCTGAACGAGAAGCTTCAGGGCTTCTCCTGGCTGCGCGATCTCAGCGCCGCCGCCTCCAGGGAAAAAGGCGCCCAGCTCGCCGAAGCGATCGTTGGGCGTTGGCTCCTCGGCCATGGCACTCGCGTCGACGAGGCCTGGGCACCGCATCTTTGGGGCGAGCGGATTTTGTTCTGGACCGCTTATGCGCCCTATATCCTCTCGAGCGCCGATTTCGGCTATCGCTCCGCCCTCCTCAACACGCTTGCCCGCGGTGCGCGCCATCTCGATTCAAACGCCGACCGGGCGCCGGCTGGCCTCAAGCGCGTGACCGCCTGGTGCGGCGTGGTCGCCGCCGGCCTGCTTGTTCAGGGCGGCGTTCCCCGCGTCGCGCGCGGCGAGGCCGGGCTCGCACGTGCACTGACGGGCGCGCAATTCGACGACGGTGGCCTCATCACCCGCTCGCCGTTCGAGCAGGTCCAGCTTGTCGATCGCTTATCCCTGTTGAGGGCGTGCTACGCTGCCGCGAAGGAGACGATCCCCGACGGGATCGAAGCCGCCGCGGCCGCGGCGCTTGCCGCGCTTCACGGAATCACCATGGGCGACGGCGCCTTGTCGAGCTGGCAGGGCTGCAATCCCGGCGAGGCGTCGCGGCTTACCGCTTTGGTCGAAGGCTGCGGACTTCGCGCGCGGCCGCTTCGCCAGGCGCGCGGCTGGGGTTACCAGCGGCTGTCAGCGCTCGGGACCGTCGTGGTGCTCGATGCCGCCCCGCCGCCGTCGCAGAAAATGGCCGAGTCAGGTTCGGCTTCGACCCTGGCCTTTGAATTTTCGGACGGGACGCAGCGGGTCGTCGTCAATTGCGGCGGCCCGGCGGGGCTTCCGACCGATCTACCCGACGAGCTGATCCAGGGCCTGGCGACGACGGCAGCGCACAGCACCCTCGTCCTTGCCGATACCAACTCGACCAACATCCTTGCCGATGGCTCACTCGGCAAAGGGGTCGAGGACGTCACGATCGATCGCAGCGAGGACAATGACGCGAGCCGGCTGGAAGCAAGCCACGACGGCTATGTCCGCACATTCGGAATGGTCCACAAGCGCAGCCTCATGCTGGGCAATGACGGAAAAGAGCTTCGCGGGGCGGACCAGCTGATCGCCAGGGGCCGTAAGAGAATCCGCGAGTCGGTCCCTTATGCCGTGCGCTTTCACCTTGCGCCCGCGATCGAGGTTACCACGACGGCCGACGGAATGGGCGCGATCCTGCGTTCGCGCGGAGTGCCGCCCTGGAATTTTCGCTGCCGCGGCGGGAGCCTCAACGTCGAAGAAAGTCTGTGGATC
>JBKPOR010000142.1:0-6354 GCA_046765675.1 Pseudomonadota bacterium | reverse complement strand
GGTCGTTGGTGAACACGCAGACCTCGGAAGCGATCTGCATCGCCCTCCGCGCGAGGACCTCGGGGTCTTGCTCATAGTCGGACAAAGCGCGCGCCGCCGCGAGTGCATAATTGCCGCCTGATCCTATCGCCGCGATTCCTCCTTCGGGTTCGAGCACGTCGCCGTTGCCGGTGAGGATCAGCATCTGTTCGGCGTCGGCGACGATCATCATCGCCTCGAGGTTGCGGAGGTATTTGTCCGTCCGCCAGTCCTTGGCGAGTTCGACCGCCGAGCGAAGCAGCTGCCCGTTATATTGTTCGAGCTTCTTTTCGAGCCGCTCGAACAATGTGAAAGCGTCCGCGGTCGCTCCTGCGAAGCCTCCGATCACCGTACCGTCCGCGCCGAGCCTGCGGACCTTCTTCGCGTTCGGCTTGATCACCGTATTGCCGAGCGACACCTGGCCGTCGCCGGCGACGACGGTCTTTCCGCCCTTCTTCACCCCGAGGATGGTTGTTCCGTGCCAGCTGTCCAATTTCGTCTCCTTTGGCGACGATGTGGGAAGCAGCGGCAACGGCTACAACTCGCGCTCGAACCTTCGGTCGGGAATGAGCCACAGGATCGACACTCCCACGTAGATCGCCACCGATATGTAGGGCGACACGAAGGCGAGGGGCATGGAGAGCAGGTAACAGGCGAAGCTGATCAGTTCTTTTCCGCCGTACCCGATCGCCCGCTTGACGCGCGATTCCTCGCCCTCGGCCCGGATCAGTGCGCGTTCGAGCAGCTGGTACGAAATGGCGGAGCCGACCAGGACCAGGCCGAACGACGCGACCGGCCACGGCGTGACCCCGGCTTCGTCGATCCACCGGATCATTAGCGGAAAGAGGGTGAGGCAGAAAAGCAGCGCATGGTTGGCCCACAGCACGGAACCTGTCACCTTATGCGCCGACTGCATCATGTGATGATGGTTGTTCCAGAATATCGCCACATTGACGAAGGCGAGCAGATAGGCAGCGAGGAGCGGAAGAACCGCGAGCGCGGCCGCAAGCGTGGGTTCCGCCGGGAATTTCAGCTCCAGCACCATGATCGTCAGCACGATCGCGACGACCCCGTCGGTCAGCGCATTGAGGCGGTCCGGCCTCATCCGTCCACGATCTGCTCGAAGCGCTTGTCCGGCACCAGCCACAGCGCCGCAACGGCGACGTAAATTGCGACCGCGGCGAGTGGAGAAAGCAGCGCGACGGGAATCGCGACCACATAAGCGGCAATCGTGATCAGCCCCTTGCGGCCGCGAGCCGCGAGTTTCGCGATCGGCGCGTCGACGTCGTTCGCTGCGAGCAAAGCGGAACGAAGGACAGCGACCGAGGTGGCGCAGAGCAGCATCAGGACGCCGAACGCGACGACCGTATCGCGCGTCACTCCGGCTTCCCCGACCCAGCGCACGACGAACGGCACGAGGCTCAGCCAGAACAAGAAGAACAGGTTGGTGAGAAGCACTCGGCCGTCGACCCGCTTCGAGGCCTGCAGCAAATGATGGTGCTGAAACCAGTAAATGCCGACCTTGATGAAGGCGAGCGCATAAGCGGCGAACAAGGTGAGTTCCGGTTTCAGCGCGGCCATTCCGGGGGCCTTCGGCACCGGCAGCTCGAGGACCATGATGGTGATGATGATCGCGATCACGCCGTCGGTGAAACTGTTCAGCCGGTTCGTATTCACGGCATCTCGCTTATCGTCTGCGATGAAGTGCGGGCGCTTGCATGCGCCCGCACGGGATCGGTTAGCGCAACACGCCTTTCGCGGCCATCGCGCGTGCGTACAGGAACAGAGCGACGCAGATCAGGATGATGACGTAGGGCATCACCGTGAACATGAACCCTTCGGCACCGGGAAGCGGCGGGGCGAGGGCAATCTGGTAGCCGAGGCTGAGCACTGCGCCGACGAGCGAAAGCCCATAGGACCAAACCGCCCATCGATTGCGAAGAAGCAGCAGCACAGACCCAAGCAAACCCAGCCAAACGCCCATTCCCCAGCCGATCTGCGCGTAGATCGGCATTCCGTCGACCCAGGCGAGCGCCGCATTGGGATCGACGCCCGGCATCGCGCTGGCGATGTAATCGGTGTTGCGCATTCGGGTCATCAAATAGTCGTAGCAGCCGAAGCAACTCCACAAAGTCGCCAGGATCCCGACGATCCACACATGCACGGGAGTCCGTGCGGATACGGCTTGTTGCATGTCTCTCCCCTTCGATCGTGCGATATCGCGCGAGGAGGGCGATCAGGCTCTGAACGGCTTCGACTGTCAAGCGCGTCGGCGCAAGCTGTTCAGGTGACGGCGATTTTCCGATTCAGCACCTTGCCCAATGCGGCGGCGAGCGATTTCAGCTCGTACGGTTTTTGCAGCACAGGGAAGTCGTGTTCACCGCCCACTTGTTCGCTGTAACCGGTGGTGAGCAGCACCGGCAGCTCGGGGAAACGGCCGCGAACCTTGCGCGCCAGCTCGATGCCGCTGATCCCGCCGGGCATCACGATATCGGAGAAAAGGATCGTCGGCCGCTGTTCGCCCGAGAGGCGCTGAAGGGCTTCCTTGCCGCTGTGGGTCACAGTCGCGTCGAACCCGATTTCTGCCAGCATGCCGGCGGCCAGTTCGGCGACGAGCCTGTCGTCCTCGACGATCAGGACGCGCCCGAGGGGCTGTCCATCCGTTCGCGTGGCGTCGACCGAAGTTCCATAGCCGACGGGCAAATAAAGCGTGAAAACCGATCCTTCGCCGGATTTCGATTCAGCGGTCACGGTGCCGCCGAGCTGCTTGGCGAAACCGAAGACCTGGCTGAGCCCGAGTCCCGTGCCTTCGCCGAAAACTTTCGTTGTGAAGAAGGGCTCGAATACCCGGTGGAGGATTTCACGCGGCATGCCCTCGCCCGTGTCGCTAACATGGAGGGCGACGTGCTCGCCATGCAACCCGTCGGGCTGTCCTTTGAGAAATTCATTGGTCGCGCTGATCCTCAGCACTCCGCCGTCTTTCATGGCGTCACGCGCGTTAAAGGCGAGATTGAGAAGCGCAAGCTCGAGTGCGCCCGGGTCGGCATCGATGTTCCAAATATGGTCAGACACCTCGATGATCAGCTCGATATTGCTGCGCACTGACGGCCGGATGAGGGTGGTCACGTCCGGGAGGAACGACCGCAGGTCGATGGTCTTTATTTCCAGCGGCTGGGCCCGGGCGAACGCGAGCAACTGCTTGGTGATGCTGGCGCCGCGCTCGGCGGAGCTGCGGATTCCATCGAGCATGCGCCTAAGCCGGTCTTCGTCGGCAAGATTGCGCAAGGCGAGGTCACAGCCGGCAAGAATCGCGGTCAGCAAATTGTTGAAGTCGTGCGCCAGGCCGCCGGTCAGCTGGCCCAGCGCCTCCATCTTTTGAGAGCGAAACAATTGCTCGCGCGATTCTTCGAGCCTTAGCTCGGCTTCGCGCTTCTCAGTCATGTCGCGGGTGACCTTGGCGAAGCCGATCACCTTGCCTTTCGGATCATGGATTGCGTCGATGACGACGCTCGCCCAGAAACGGCTGCCGTCCTTCCGCACGCGCCAGCCTTCGCCCGCATATTTGCCTTCGCGCCGGGCGGTCTCGAGAATCTGGACCGGAACGTCCGCTTTGCGGTCTTCCTCGGTGTAGAAGGTCGAAAAATGTTTTCCGATGATTTCGGCGGCCGAATAGCCCTTGATTCGCTCGGCGCCGACGTTCCAGCTCGTCACTTCGCCGCTCGGGTCGAGCATGAAGATGGCATAGTCGACGACCGACTGGACGAGCAGCCGGAAAGGAACGTCGGATGTCACGCTTGCCACTTCATTGGGTCCCCTCCGGTGGCCACACACACATTTGTCGTTGCTAAACCCGTGGCGACCGCGCCGGTTTCACCATTAAGTGCAGAGACAACGTCGGGGTTGCTGTTGCGCGGCTAGCGGCGCTCTTTCGCCAACCGGCTCATGAGGATCGCGGCGCGCTTCGTCTGCTTCGGGATCGAAGGTAGGTCGACGACCTCCCGCGGCGTGTGCGAACCTTCGCTCGATGGCCCAAGTCCGACTAGGCCGTCGACGTCCCTGGCGACGAAGCTGATGTCGCCCGCCCCTCGCTTGGCCGGATCGAGCTCGGCCATTTGCGGCAGGCCCATGTCGCGATTCACGGAATTGAGCGCGGCCAGCAGCGCGCGATTGCCTTGGGTCGGAGGCATCGGCGGATAGGCGTCCTCATCGAAGCTGATTTCAGCCTTCGCTCCAGGAAGCGACTGGGCGACGATCGCGCGCATCCTCGCCTGGGTTCGAGCGATCTGCTCTTCGCTGAGTGCGCGCAGGTCGCCGCGAGCGACGGCCGTCGCGGCGATGATGTTAGTCTTGCCGGTCGCCTGGACCCTGATCCGGCCTTGATCGAGATCGGCAGACTGGCCGCCTCCGACGAGGCCCACATTGTAGGTTAGCCGGTCGTCCGGCAGTTCGCGGCGGAATGCGTCGATGATCCGCGCGAGCTCGTAGATCGCACCGTAGCTTCCGGCCGGCGAGCCCGTTCCGACCCCCGCTGAATGGCCGCTCTGGCCCTTCACGGTGAGCGTCCAGCTGCCGGCGCTCCGCCGGGCGATCGAGCCGAAGTCGGCCGGCTTGCCATCGGGTCCGTCGTCAACGGCAAGGTCCTCGAAATCGAGCGCGACGTCCGCCTTCTTGCCTTCAGCGATCAGGTCTCGGCGGGCTAGAGTGATGGGACTGCCGGCATCCTCCTCGTCGCCGGTCAGGAAGACGGTGATGTTGGCTGATTTGAGCGTTCCGGCCGCCCGCATCGCCCGAAGCGCGGCGATTATCACCGCGATTCCGCCTTTGTCGTCGCCTGCGCCCGGGCCGTGCGCTCTGTCGCCCTCGGCCTGCCAGCGCTGGAACGGGGAATCCGGTTCGAATACCGTGTCGAGATGGGCGATCAGGAGCAGGCGCTTGCCCGTCCGGCTGCCGGTGTGGCGAGCAACCAGGTGGCCGGAGCGCCCGGCGGCCTTCATGTCGATCCACTCGGTCCTGAAGCCGAGGTCACGGAATTCGGGCTCGACCATGCGCCGCACGGCCTCGACCCCGGCGATGTTCATCGTGCCGCTGTTCTGGTCGACGATGCGCTGAAGGAAAGCGACGGTGCGAGCCTGTTCGGTATCGACGGTGCGGATCATAACCTGCTCGGGCCCGCTGAGCCGCGCTGCGGCGGGCGCCGACAGAATGATGGCCGCGATGAACGCAAACAGGACTCGTGACGTCATGGCGGCAGGTTAGCCAGCTCGTTCTCAAACGTCATCCCGGCCCTGAGCCGGGATCCGATTTTCTACCGCCCACCGCAAATGAACACAGATGTCGGTCAAGCCCGGCATAACGTGTGTGGTTCAATTCATTTTCCTACAAGCTCCTATTTGGTTATTTCGCGCGACTCGAAAGGAACGCGGAATGGAAGATCAAATCGAAATTGACGAGCTGATTGACGGTCTCGTCGAACGCGAGGGCGGGTTTTCGAATCGCCTCGGGGACGCGGGCGGTCCGACCTGCTTCGGGATCACAGAAGGGGTCGCACGAGCGCACGGTTATGCCGGGCCAATGCGCCAGCTGCCGCGTTCGGAGGCCGCGCGCATTTACACCCGGCTTTACTGGCTGCGCCCGCGTTTCGATGAAGTCGCGAAGCGCAGCCGGCGCCTTGCGGCTGAGCTTTTCGACACGGGCGTGAACATGGGACCGGCGGTCGCCGCGACCTTCCTCCAACGCGCCCTTACGGCCCTGAATCGCAATGGCGCGGATTATCCGGATCTTGTGCCGGACGGACGCATAGGAGCCGAGACCTTGGCGGCGCTGGACGCCTTTCTGGCCAAGCGCGGGGAGGCGAGCGGGGAAGCAGTCCTGCTGCGCGCTCTCGAGGCGCTCCAGGGCGAGCGCTACCTCCGCCTCGCCGAGCGTCGGCCAGCCAATGAAGCGTTCCTCTACGGCTGGCTTGCGAACCGAATTGGTGATCTGTGAAATCGACCGGAGGTTTGAAAGTGGGAACGAAGTTCATGAAGTTGACGAAATTGACACTCCCCCCTCCCGGCACCTTCGCCGAAGGCCAGCGCCTGGTCTACGGCTTGCTCACCGCTGCCGCCGGTATGTTCTGCGGCGCCTGCTCGGTCGCGATGATCGCCCTCCTGATGTGGGGCGGCTGGTCGGCGAGCGAGGAGCATACGATCGTCCTCATCTTCGGATGGTCGCTCGGCGGTTTCATCGCAGCGATGGTGGCGGTGATCGTGGGCCTGCTCGCGGGTGGGCCGGTCGGCCGCTTCAAACTCAGCGCGGGCCGCGATGGCGGGACGATCGAGGCGGACCATCGATGAT
>JBKPOR010000141.1:0-14100 GCA_046765675.1 Pseudomonadota bacterium | reverse complement strand
GCCTGTGGTTCGTCCCCGTCAAGACGCGTATGGGCTGCGCACGGCCATCGATGAAGGTCCGGTCGGAAGTGAAAGTGGAGGCACATTCATGAAATATCGCAAGCTCGGCGACAGCGATCTTGAAGTTTCCGAAATTTCGCTGGGATCGTGGCTGACCTACGGGGTCGGGGTTGAAGCCGAGAAGGCCCGCGCCTGCCTGGACGAGGCGTTCGCCGTCGGAATCAATTTCATCGACACCGCCAACGTCTACGGCCGGGGCGCCGCCGAGACCTTCCTCGGCGGTGCGCTGCAGCCCCGGGCGCGCGATTCCTACGTGCTCGCGACGAAGGTCTATTTTCCAATGAGCGACAGCGATCGCGGCCTGTCGCGCACGCAGATCGAAAAGCAGCTCGATGCCTCGCTCCAGCGGCTGAGGACCGACTATGTCGATCTCTACCAGTGCCACCGCTACGATTGGGACACGCCGCTCGAAGAGACGATGGAGGCCCTGACCCGGGCCGTCGAATCCGGGAAGATCCGCTACATTGGTTTCTCGGAATGGCCGGCGGAGCGAATTCGAGCCACGCTCGATTTGACGGGCATTGCGAAGTTCGTCTCCAGCCAGCCGCAATATTCGCTGCTGTGGCGCGAGCCCGAGGATGAAGTCATCCCACTGTGCGCGGCCAACGGCATTTCGCAGATCGTCTGGTCGCCGCTCGGCCAAGGGGTTCTCAGCGGCAAATATGATCCGGACCGGCCGCCGCCAACGGATTCGCGCGCTGCGAGCGAAGAGATGGGCGGATGGATGAACCGTCTGATGCATCCCGCGGTGCTTCGCGCGGTCCAGCGGCTGAAGCCGCTTGCCGAGGAAGCCGGACTGACCTTGCCGCAATTCGCGCTTGCCTGGGTGCTTCGCGAGCCGAACGTCGCGTCGGCGATCATCGGCGCGTCGCGGCCCGAGCAGGTCCGCGAGAACGCTCACGCTTCCGGAGTGATCGTCGATACGCAGCTGTTTGTGCGGGCCGAAACGATCCTGGCTGAGGCGCTTGCCGGCCAGCCTGCCTGATCAGATTGCTTTAGAGCTTCGCCGGGAGGGCGAGACGAAAATCTCCTCGATCGGCAGATCGAACAGCTCGGCGACTCGAAAGGCGAGCGGAAGCGACGGATCATATTTGCCGGTCTCGATCGCATTGACGCTCTGGCGCGATACTTCGAGCCGCTCGGCCAGGTCCTGCTGGCTCCAGTTGCGCTCGGCGCGGAGGAGGCGGAGGCGGTTTTCCATCAGAAACGGGCCGCGCCGAGGGTCAGCTTGTTCATGATCGCTCCGACACCAAGGCCGAAGAACCACACGACCGCGATGTAGTAGGATTCGATATGGTCGACGAGCTCGAAGGCTTCGAGGAAGCCCCAGACCGTCGCGAGGCTCAGCGCGAAGGCGCTCGCCCACAGGGTCTGCCGGACCATCAGCATCCGCAGGTATTCGTCGCCTTCCTCCACGAGATAGCGGCCGACGGAGGCGAAAACTCCGAGGATCGGAATGGCTGGAAGAACGGCAATGACGTAGGCAAGATTGCCGCTAACGAGCTTGTGCTTGAACCCATAAACTGCGGGCAGCAGAAAGGCTGTATAAAGCAGCCACAGCCAAATCATCCGCCAGTTGTAGCGTTTCCACGCAGTAGAATTCGCCATGATCAATTCCTTCCTGTGTGAGGCTCAGCCACGGCGGGCCGAAAAGAAATCGACACAGCCGTAGATGCCCTGGATGATCACCCACACGAACGGCACCCAATATGCCTCGATCAGCGGCATCACTCCGAAAGCCTGGAGGAAGCCCCAAACGACCGCCGCGCCCATCGTCGCATTGGTGGCGATTGCAATTCGCCGGAGCGTCAGGGCCTGGTGATATTCGTCGCGCTCATCCGAGAGATAGCGCCCCCAACTGGCGAAAATGCCAAGCACGGGAAGCGCCGCGGCAATGGCCATCAGCAGCGGGACGTAGCCCGCGACCGAAGTTGTCGCTCGCAGCCAAACGAGCGGCGGCAGAACGATCGCATAGGCGAACAAAAGCCACAGCACGCGCCGGGTGTGCGCCCGCTGCGCTGGCGTGAAATCAGACCACTTTGCGCCAACCATCTGTAAAGCTCCTTTGTCGATTTGACAAGCAAGCTTTACAAAGAGTCGAGGATCATGTCAAGTGTACTTTACCCGTTCGGCCTTGCCGTGCGGGCAAAAAGGACTAGGCAAGTACTTGCCGTGCACGGTTGAGGCCCTGCCTGCCCCCCGCTACATGCCCGGCGCAATGACCAGGATGTTCAAGATCGCGCTTCCCGACGGTTCGGTGAAGGAGATGCCCGAAGGCTCGACCCCGGCGGACGTCGCCGTGGCCATCGGGCCGGGCCTCGCCAAGGCCGCGCTGGCGGCAAAGGTGGACGGAGAGATCCGCGATCTCACGCGGCCGTTCGAAGGCGACTCCAGCCTGGCGCTGATCACGTCGCGGGACGAGGCCGATGCGCTCGAGCTCGTCCGCCACGATTACGCCCATGTTCTCGCCGAGGCGGTGCAGAACCTGTTTCCGGGGACCCAGATCACCTTCGGTCCGGCAACCGATGACGGCTTCTATTACGATTTCGCTCCGACGGCGGAACGCGGCCCCTTTACCGAGGAGGACCTGCCGGCGATCGAAGAGGAGATGCGGCGCATCATTTCCGCCGACAAGCCGCTGGTGCGCGAGATCTGGACCCGCGACCAGGTGCGCGATTTCTTCGAGCAGTCGGGCGAGGCGTTCAAGGCCGAGTGGGTGATGGAGCTGCCGGACGGCGAGACCATCACGATGTACCGGACCGGCGAAGGCGAGGGCGCGTGGGTCGACCTGTGCCGCGGGCCGCACCTCGCTTCGACCGGCAAGCTCGATCCCAATGCGTTCAAGCTCACTCGGGTGTCGGGCGCGTACTGGCGCGGCGATCCCAAAAACCCGATGCTTTCGCGAATCTACGGCACCGCCTGGCTCAACCGGAAGCAGCTGGACGAATATCTCCTGCGCCTCGAGGAAGCGGCCAAACGCGATCATCGAAAGATCGGGCAAGATATGGATCTTTTCCATCTCCAGACCGAAGCGCAGGGCAGCGTCTTCTGGCATCCCAAGGGCTGGGTGATCTGGCGCCAGCTCGAGGCCTATTTGCGCCGCCGGCTCGATGCCGCCGGCTACAATGAGATCAAGACTCCCCAGCTCATCGATTCCAAGCTGTGGGTCCAGTCGGGCCATTGGGGGAAGTTTCGCGAGAATATGTTCGTGGTGCCCGATGAGGTCCCCTCCACCGAGGAGGGCAAGCCCGTCATCTCCGGCGATGCCGAGCTGATGGCCTTGAAGCCGATGAATTGCCCGGCGCATATCCAGGTCTTCAAGCAGGGCATCACGAGCTACAAGGAGCTGCCGTTAAGGCTCTCGGAGTTCGGCTGCTGCCATCGCAACGAACCGCACGGCGCGCTCCACGGGATCATGCGGGTCCGTCAGTTCACGCAGGACGATGCGCACATTTTCTGCACCCACGAGCAGATCGTCGATGAGACGAAGCGCTTCTGCGCTCTTCTCGATTCCGTTTATCGCGATCTTGGTTTCGCCGACTACAAAGTGAAGCTCGCGACTCGGCCGGACGAACGCATCGGCAGCGACGAGGAATGGGACCGCGCCGAGGCCGACCTCGAGACCGCGCTCAAGGAAACCGGACTCGAATATGAGATCCTTCCCGGAGAGGGCGCATTCTACGGGCCCAAGCTCGAATTCCATTTGACCGACGCGATCGGCCGGACCTGGCAGTGCGGGACTCACCAGCTCGACCCGCAAATGCCAAAGCGACTCGGCGCGGTTTACGTCGGCGAGGACGGCGAAAAGCACCATCCATTTATGTTCCACCGTGCGATCCTGGGCACTTTCGAGCGGTTCATCGGCATCTTGATCGAACATTATGCGGGCAAGTTTCCGCTCTGGCTGGCGCCCGTGCAGGCGATGGTCGCAACCATCGTGTCCGATGCCGACGGCTATGCCGGCGAGGTGTCTTCGCGGCTCGCCGAGGCCGGTATCCGGGTCGAAACAGACCTTCGCAACGAGAAGATCAACTACAAGGTGCGCGAGCACAGCCTTGCGAAGGTTCCGCTGCTTTTGGTCGTGGGCAAGCGCGAAGCGGAGCAGCGCACGATCGCTCTGCGGCGGCTCGGAAGCGACGATCCGCAGGTGATGATGGGCCTCGACGAAGCGGTCGCAATGATCCGAGATGAGGCCGTGCCGCCGGATCTGCTCTGACGCGAGTCCGCCACAGGTTGCGGCAAAAACGACTCACTTATGTTCGCTCGGACTTTCCTTCCTGCGTCCGAATGCCTAACTCGCATCTTGTCCACCAACGATAATGGAGTCTTTGCTATACCACCGCCCTATCCGCGCCGAGGAATGGCGCCGCCGCAGCCGATGTCCGGCCCCCGCTACAACGAGTTCATCCAGTCGCCCAAGGTCCGGGTGATCGATGAGAACGGCGAAAATCTGGGCGTGATGTTTACCCGCGAAGCCTTCGAGCAGGCGCAGGGCGTCGGGCTCGACCTGGTCGAGATCTCCCCCAATGCCGATCCGCCGGTCGCCAAGTTCCTCGATATCGGCCGCTACAAATATGAAGCGCAAAAGAAGGCCGCCGAGCAGCGCAAGCGCCAAAAGACGCAGGAAATCAAAGAGATCAAGATGCGTCCAAACATCGACGATCACGATTATGACACCAAGATGAAGAAGGTGTTCGAGTTCCTCGAGGAAGGCGACAAGGTGAAGGTCACGATGCGCTTCCGGGGGCGCGAGATGGCCCACGGCGAGCTTGGCATGGCCGTGCTCCGCCGAGTGCAGGAACAGACGGCCGACATGGCCAAAATCGAGGCCCATCCCCGCATGGAAGGCCGGCAGATGCTGATGGTGCTCGCGCCGAAATAAGCCATGGGTACCTGGAACAAATCCTTCGACTGCCCCCGCTGCTCGGGAAGCATGGAGCCGGGGTTCATCGTCGATGAGGGCTACGGCAAAAGCGTCATCGCGAAGTGGGTTGCCGGCGAGCCGCAGAAGAGCTTCTGGAGGGGCCTTAAGCTCGGCGGAAGCGAACAGATCGAGGTTGCGACCTATCGCTGCCGCCGTTGCGGATACCTCGAAAGCTACGCTTGAGGCGCGCCCGGCGGTCTACTTACACTGTTGCAATTATGCTTCATCTGCGCAGGCTTTGGGTGACCCTTCGGTCGCCGTCGCTTTTCTTGTTACGCGAACGGCATTAGCGTCCTTTGCCGGAGCATTGCTCCGACAGGGGAGAGGAATATGCGCAAGTCGGTGTGGCTGCTTTCGGCAGCGCTCGTCACAACTGCATCGCCGGCCATTGGCCAAACGTCACAATCCACCACGGATACCGACAAAAGCGCGGCCAAGCCGCCGGAAAGCGCGACCGAAGGCGCGGCCGTCCAGGACCAGGCCCGCGAACAGCAAGTGGTCGATACCAGCGACATCGTCATCACCGCGACTCGGCGCAACCAGGCGCTGTCGGATGTTCCGATGGCCGTTAGCGCCGTCACGGCACAGCAGCTCGAATATACCGGGGCCAGCGACATCCGGCAGCTCAACCAGGTCGCTCCGTCCCTGTTGGTCTCCTCGACGTCGTCCGAAGCAGGCGCAGGCGTCGCTCGGATTCGCGGCATCGGCACGGTCGGCGACAACCCCGGCCTCGAAAGCTCGGTCGGTGTGTTCATCGACGGAGTGTATCGCTCGCGAGCCGGTGTCGCGCTCACCGAGCTCGGACCGCTCGACCGAATCGAAGTCCTACGCGGGCCCCAGGGCACGTTGTTCGGCCGCAACACGTCGGCGGGCCTGATCTCCATCATCACCGCCAAGCCGCGTTTCACGACCGAAGTCGGCGGCCAGATCGACATCGGCAATTACAACGAACGCCGCGCCGAGCTTAGCCTTACCGGGCCGATCACCGACACGATCGCTGCGCGGATCGACGGCGTCTATATGAAGCGCGACGGATTCCTGAAGGACGACATTTCAGGACGGCGCGTGAACGACCGCGACCGCTGGATGCTGCGCGGACAAGTTCTTTTCCAGCCGAACGACGACCTCTCGGTCCGGATCATCGGCGACTGGTCGCAGCGCCGCGAGGAATGTTGCGCGGCGACCTACCTGCCCGCTCACGACACCGTCGGTTCGGGCGGCAGTGCGATCGAAGCGCCCTCGACTATAGCCGATATCGAGCGGCGCATGGGCGCGATCATCAACGACGATACATTCCATCGCCATGTGTCGATCACGCCGAACCGCAGCTATAACAGCGACGTCAATGATCGCGGGCTCTCCGGCGAGGTCGTGTATGACTTTGGCGGCGCCGAGCTGACCTCGATCACGGCCTATCGCTATAACAAATACATCCGCGGCCAGGACGCCGATTTCAACAATCTCGACATTCTCTATCGCGACGGGAGCGGCGGCGCGTTCAACCGCTTCAAGACGTTCACTGAGGAGGTTCGGCTCCAGGGCAATGCCTTCGGCAACAAGCTCGATTGGCTCGTCGGCGGCTATTTCGCGAACGAGAAGCTGCGGCTGAAGGACAACCTCGCTTACGGCAACGATTACGCCGCCTACGCGAACTGCCTGGTCGCCAATAATTTCGCGCAAGCCCTGATCGCATCGGGCGTCCCCCCCGTCCAGGCGCTTGGGGCATCGCTGGTCCAGCCCGGCACGGCCGGCTCACTTGGCGGGACGGGTCCGTCGACCTGTTTCAACCAGGCCACCGCGGGAGCGATCGTCGGCCTTCTCCCCGCGTCGCAACAGGGCGTATTCCGCGCCTTTGCGCGACTGACTCCGTTCAATGCCCCGACGTTCACGAACAGCGGCTTTTCCAACATCACCAGCCCGCTGCTTACGCTGAACGGCACGGCGCTCGATGACCTGTACGATCAGTCGAGCAACAACTGGGCGCTGTTCACGCACAATATTTTCTCGATCACCGATCGGCTGAAATTGACGGTCGGAGCGCGGTACACGCACGAGCGCAAGAAGCTCGACGCGGACCTTGCGGACAACAATACCCTGTGCACGCTCTTGTCGGGAACCTCGCTTCAAACTCTACCGTGCGTGAATCCGGGAATTCCTGGCGGAGCCCTGTCGCTCAGCGACAAGAAATCCGAGTCGAAGCTGTCGGGTACGGTGGTTCTCAGTTACAAGCCGACCGACCGTCTCCTGACCTATGTCAGCTACGCGCGCGGTTACAAAGCCGGCGGGTTCAACCTCGATCGTTCGGCGCTTTGGCGAGCGCAGGTCCTCCCACCGGCCACTCTGCCGACTGCAGTGCTATCGACCCCGCCACTGTCCGGCAATGGCGCGATTTGCGTCAGTGCGACGCAGGCCGGCTGCCAAGGGATCGTCGCTTCGGGTGCGAATCTCCAGTTCAAGCCGGAAACCAACGACGCATTCGAAGTGGGCGCGAAGTACAACGGCGTGGGCGTCGACATCAACATCGCCGCCTTCCACCAACTGTTCAAAAACTTTCAGCTGAACACGTTCAACGGCCTCAACTTCGTCGTCGAGAACGTCAACAGCTGCGACGACGATCTAGGCGGCGCCGACAGCGACAACAGCGCCCTCACGGGGGCCTGCACTGGCAAAACGCGAGCCGGAGTTAAGAGCTATGGCGTCGAGCTGGAGGCCTTCACTCGCCCGATGCAGGACCTCTCGGTCAACGGCGGCGTAGTCTGGGCTAACACCAAGTACCGGCATAACCTCGTCGGCGCGGACGGACGGGCCCTGACGAACGCGTTGTTCCAGTTGCCGGGTCGCCGGATTTCCAACTCTTCGCAATGGACCGCGACGGCATCCGTTGCATACACACCGCCGATTGGAGACAGCGGCATGCGCGCGCTGTTCTATGTCGATGGGCGATTCGTAAGCTCGTACAACACCGGTTCCGACCTCGACTTCGAGAAAATCCAGGACGGCTATCAGGTGTTCAACGCCCGCGTCGGCATCCATGGTCGGAACGATGCCTGGGCAGTCGAGCTGTGGGGCCAGAACCTCCTAAACGAGGATTATCTGCAGGTCGCGTTCGACGCCCCCATCCAGGGCAGCTGCACGACCCGCGGCGCAGTTAATGGATTCTGCGCGGCGCCGACGCCGTTCCGCGCAACCCAGCTCTACGGAGCGTTCCTGGGTGAGCCGCGGACGTTCGGGATCACGCTGCGGGCAAAATGGTCGCCGCCGCCGGCAGCACCGATCTACACGCCGCCGCCGGCCCCGCCGCCTCCGCCGCCAGTGGTTGAGCCAGCTCCGCCACCGCCGCCTCCGCCTCCGCCCCCACCGCCGGTCGAGCGGGGTCAGCGCGGCAACTAAAGACACCTGAGGTTCAACTTGGGGGGCTCCGCCGGTACCGGCGGAGCCCTCTGCTTTAAGCGGCTCTGGCGCGCGGCGCGTCCCGGGCAGCGTCGACGAGCGCGGACCTCAACGTCTCGATATCGTCGGCCTCGAGCTTTTTCCCATCCGCGCGGGTTAAATAGAAAACGTCGACCGCCCGCTCGCCGTAGGTTGCGATATGCGCCGAATGAATTTGGTGACCCTGGGCATGAATTGCGGCGGCTAGCGCGGCGAGCAGCGCCGGGCGGTCGAGCGCGTTCACCTCAACCACTGTGGTTCGGCTCGACGCCTTATCGGCAACCGCGACCGATGGCGCGACCCGGAAAGCAGCGCTGCGCGGACGGCCACGCTCCGCCACCGGAAGCGGCGGAGGTTCCGCGCTGATCAGGGCGCCTTCCACCGACCGCACCAGGCGCGAACGAAGCCGGCGGTCCGAATAGGCCTGCCCCTGCGCATCGAGCACGAGAAGGTTGTCGAGCGCCATTCCATCGCGCGTCGTATGGATTCGCGCATCGATGATGTTCGCGCCCGCGGCGGCGAGGCCGGAGCAGATCCGGTAGAACAGCCCCTCTCGGTCCGGGGTGAACACGCTGATTCGAGTCGCTCCGCTCTCGGGGTCTTCCTCGGCGACGACATTGGGCTTGGCCTCACCGATATGCGCTTCGGCGGCTGCCACCTGTCTCGCGTTCGCCACCTGCCAGGGGAGCGGTTCGGCGAGCCAGTAGCTATCGGGCAGCCGTCTCGAATGCGCCCGGATCACGCTCCTCTTCCACCCAAGCCGTGCGGCCAGTTCCTCCTGTCGCGCCTCGATCAGCTCGCTCCGGCCGTGTTGCTTGTGACCGAGCCGAAGCCTCTCTTCCGCTGCCTCGAACAGGGTTCGAAGCAAGGTTCGCTTCCACTCGTTCCAGACGCCCGGCCCCACCGCCCGGATGTCCACCACGGTGAGGATGAGGAGCAGCCGCAGCCGCTCCGGGCTTTGCACCTGGCGGACGAAGTCCTCGATCGTCTTCGGATCCGCGAGGTCGCGCTTGAACGCGGTCGACGACATCAGAAGATGGTAGCGGACGAGCCATGACACAGTCTCGGTCTCGGCGGCGTCGAGCCCGAACCGGGGACAAAGCTTGAGAGCGATCTCCGCGCCGATCACGCTGTGGTCGCCGCCGCGACCCTTGGCGATGTCATGGAGGAGCACCGCCACGTAGAGCACCCGGCGCGACGCCAACTGTTTGATGATCGCGCTCGAAAGCGGATGGTCGGCTTTGAGTTCACCGCGCTCGATTGCCGCCAGGAGCCCAATGGCGCGGATCGAATGCTCGTCGACGGTATAATGGTGATACATGTCGAACTGCATTTGGGCGACGACTCGTCCGAAGTCGGGAACGAAGCGGCCGAAGACGCCGGCTTCATTCATCCAGCGAAGCACGAGCTCCGGGTGATTGAGCGAGGCGAGCACATCCAGGAACAAGGCATTGGCGCGCTGGTCCTCGCGAACCTTGCGATCGATCAGCGCCGAGTCCCGCGTCGCGGCGCGCATGGCATTCGGATGGATTTCGAGCTTCTCGCGTGCCGCGACGGCGAACAATTCGAGAAGCCGGGTGGGATCCGAACGAAAGAAATCATCGGTCGGGATCGAAATTCGCCCGCGATCCAGGATGAAGCCCGACAGTCGCTTGGGACGCCGGCGGATGGTCGGCAGTGCGAACCGGAATCCCTTCTTGCCCAATTGTTCGTCGAGCTGCGCCAGGAAGACTCCAGTGAGATCGCCGACCGCCTTTGCGTTGATGAAATAGAATTGCATGAAACGCTCGACGGAGGATTTCCCGGGCCGATCGGCGTAATGCATGATCTCCGCGATGCGCATCTGATAATCGAAGCTCAGGCGCTCCTCGGCGCGGCCGGCGAGCAGATGCAGATGGCTACGGACCGACCAGAAGAATCGCTCGGCGCGATCGAAGCGGCGGAATTCAGCGGCCGTGAACAGCCCGGCACCGACCAGCTCGGCCGGCTTTTCGACGCCGTGAACATATTTGCCGATCCAGTATAGCGTGTGGAGGTCGCGAAGCCCGCCCTTGCCGTCCTTGACGTTGGGTTCGACGACATAACGGCTGTCGCCCATCCGGATGTGGCGCTCGTCGCGTTCGGCGAGCTTGGCCGCAACGAACTCGGCGGCCGTTCCGGCCACCACCTCCTTTCGAAACCGGCGCATCGCCGAGTCGAACAATTTCTCATCGCCCCACAGCCAGCGCGCCTCGAGTACAGCCGTGCGGATTGTCATGTCTTTCTTGGCAAGGCCGACGAGTTGAGCAACCGAGCGGATCGAATGGCCGACCTTGAGCTTCAGGTCCCATAGCAAGTGAAGCATCGCTTCCGCCGCCTGCTCCTCTTCAGCCGAAGGAGCCTTCGCGGTCAGGAACATCAAATCGAGATCGCTGAAGGGCGCCATCTCACCGCGGCCCGTGCCCCCGAGCCCGACGAGCGCGAGGTCCGCTTTCAATGGTTCGGGAAGCAGGCGCTTGTTCACGAAGTCGTGGACCAGCCGCACCAGCTGATCGTGAAGGAAAGCCGTTGCCTGGGCGGAGGCGCGTCCGTCACCCGGCTCTTTCCTAAGGCGCCTGCCGATTTCGGCGCGGCCATGTTCGAGAGCACCGCGTAGGATGGCTGCGGCATCCGCGGGCAGTCTCTTGCTGCGGCGCAGCTCGGCAAGCCGCTCGTTG
The DNA here is from genome assembly GCA_046765675.1 of Pseudomonadota bacterium. Classification (GTDB taxonomy): domain Bacteria; phylum Pseudomonadota; class Alphaproteobacteria; order Sphingomonadales; family Sphingomonadaceae; genus Sphingomicrobium. The sequence continues at coordinate 2,991 of JBKPOR010000141.1, read as the reverse complement.
ATGGTTCGGCGGTCGATGATCGCTCGGCGATTCTCGAGGTCAAGAAGGTTCATCGCTCTCGCTCGGACGCGAAACGCTTGAGCCGATAGAGTTCTTCCAGCGCCTCGCGCGGCGTGAGGCTGTCAGGATCGAGATCGTCGAGCGCCGATAGCAGCGGATCTGGCGCATGCTGCGGTTCGGCCGCCGCGAACAAGGGCAGGTCGTCGAGCCCGGCGGCGATTCCGCCGGTCGCGTCGCGGCCTGCCTCGAGCTTTGCAAGGACCGAGCGCGCCCGGGCAACAACGGAAGGAGGGAGGCCCGCGAGCTTTGCGACGGCGATTCCGTAGCTTCGGTCGGCCGCACCGTCGGCGACTTCGTGAAGCAGGACGAGATCGCCCTTCCACTCGCGCGCTCGAACATGATGGAGCGACAGGCAGTCGAGCCGCCCCGCCAGCCGCGTCAGTTCATGATAGTGGGTCGCGAACAGCGTCCGGCACTTCACCTCATTGTGCATCGCCTCGACCACCGCCCAGGCAATGGCCAGGCCGTCGTAGGTCGAAGTGCCCCGCCCGATTTCGTCGAGGATAACGAGGCTACGATTCGTCGCTTGCGAGAGAATCGCGGCGGTCTCGACCATCTCGACCATGAAGGTCGATCGCCCCCGAGCGAGATTGTCCGACGCACCGACCCTGCTGAACAGCCGGTCGACGATTCCGACCTTGGCGCGCGCGCAAGGCACGAAGCTTCCCGCCTGCGCCAGCACGGCGATCAGAGCCGATTGCCTGAGGAACGTCGATTTCCCGCCCATGTTCGGGCCGGTGATCAACCACAGCCGGTCGTTCGGGCCTATCGCGAGATCATTGGCGACGAACCGCTCGCCTGCCTCACGGACCGCGCTTTCAACCACCGGGTGTCGCCCCGATTCGACCTCGAGGCAGGGCTGGTCGGTGAGCTCGGGCCGCGCCCATCCGCCTTCGGCGGCGCGATGAGCGTGGCCGGCCGCAACGTCGATCCTGGCAACTGCTTCCGCCGTTGCGGTAATCTGCTGCGCGGCGGCGACGGCCAGCGCGGCAAGCTCCTCGGCATGCGCCGCCTCGGCCGCGAGCGCGTGCGACCCGGCTTCGACGACGCGCGAGGCTTCCTCGTGAAGCTCTGGCGAGTTGAAGCGTACGACCCCAGCGAGCGTCTGGCGGTGGGTGAAGCCGCTGTCTGGGGCCATCAGTTTGTCGGCATGCTTCGCCGACACTTCGACATGATAACCGAGCACCGCATTGTGCCGGATCTTCAGCGAGCTGATGCCGTTCGACTCGCGATATCGTGCCTCGAGCGCGGCGATCGCCCGGCGGCCATCGGAAGCGGCTTCGCGAAGTGCGTCGAGCGCGGCATCATAGCCCTCGGCAATATAGCCACCCTTCGAAGGGTCGATCGGCGGCGAGGCAACGAGTGCGCGCGATAGCCGGTCGATGAGTTCCGAATGCCCGCCCAACCGTGGAAGCAATGTTTCCAGCAATGGGGGCCGGTCGGGCTCATCCTCCAGCTCCCGCCTGAGTTCCGCGGCCGCCGCGAGTCCGTCGCGCAACAAGGCGAGGTCGCGCGGGCTTCCGCGCCCCGCAGCAAGCCGGGCGAGTGCGCGCGAGAAATCGGGCATGGCCTTCAACCGGCCGCGCACACGCTCCCGGCGGATCGCATCCTCGTTCACCCAGCTGACCAAGCCGAGCCGGAGGTCGATCCCCGGCTTGTCGGTCAGCGGCGCGCTGATGTCCTCGCAAAGGAGGCGCCGCCCGCCGGCGGTCTGGCAGCGGTCGATCTCCACGAGCAAGCTTCCCGCGAGCCCGCCCGAAATCGACCTTGTCAGCTCGAGGCTGTCGCGGGTCGCGGCATCGATTCCCATGTGGCTTGCGCGGGCGATTCGACGCGGAGCGTCGAGCAGCACCGCAGCGCCCTTTTGAGTGGCGTCGAGATAACCGAGGAGGCCGCCCGCCGCCGCAAGCTCCGCGCGCGACGGAGATCCCAGCCCATCGAGCGTCGCCAGGCCGAAGCGGCTTTTCAATGCGCGTTCGCCCAGCAGGCTGTCAAAACTACCCTTGCCCGGTGATGTACGGATTCCCGGTATCGGCTCGTCTGCGATCGTCTCAGCGGGCGCCAGCCGTGCCAGCTCGGCGGCAAGCTCACCGGGTCCGCAGGCAACCAGCTCGAAGCGGCCGGTCGAAATGTCCGCCGCGGCAATGGCCCATTCGTCACCGGCGCGGCCGACGGCCGCGAGCCAGTTGGCCGATGCGGATTCGAGCAAAGTCTCCTCGGTCAGCGTCCCAGGCGTGACCAGGCGGACGATCGCTCGCTCGACAAGGGTTTTCGAGCCTCGCGCCTTGCGCGCTTCGGCGGGGCTCTCGGTTTGCTCGGCAATGGCGACTCGGTGCCCGGCCTTGATCAGTCGTGCGAGGTACGATTCGGCCGAATGCGCAGGGACGCCGCACATGGGGATTGGCTCGCCCGCATCCTCACCACGCTTCGTGAGCGCGATGTCCAGGCAGGCCGAGGCGATCTTGGCGTCGTCGAAAAACAATTCGAAGAAATCGCCCATCCGATAGAAGAGCAAGGCATCGCCAGCCTCCTCCTTCAGGCGGCGATACTGAGCCATCATCGGGGTTGGGGCATCGGCTCGGGCCATTTGCCTGACTACCCCTGTTCGTCATTGCCGCGAAAGCGGGAATCCAGCTTTTTCCACGACTTTGGAAGGAAGGCAGCGCGACCCCGCTTGCGCGGGGGTGACGATCCGAGGGGGAAACCGCTAAGGCCGACCGCCATGTCGGAAAGCAACGTCAAATATACCGAAGCCGAGGCTCTCGAATTCCACTCGCGCGGCCGGCCCGGCAAGATCGAGATCATCGCGACCAAGCCGATGGCGACACAGCGTGACCTCGCTCTCGCTTACTCGCCCGGCGTCGCGGTTCCCGTGCGCGCGATCGCCGAGGATCCCGGCTGCGCCTACGACTATACCTCGAAGGGCAATCT
>JBKPOR010000140.1:0-2012 GCA_046765675.1 Pseudomonadota bacterium | reverse complement strand
CTCCCTCAACCTGGATTCAACATGTGCCTTTTGCCATGTACCTCATCGACGCTTTGCGACCGCGCAACTTCGTGGAGCTTGGTACGTTTTATGGTGTCTCGTATTGCGCCTTTTGCCAGGCAGTTAAGGAACTAGAGCTGGATACAAGTTGTTATGCAATTGATACATGGGAAGGCGATCCGCAAGGGGGTTTTTTCGGGGACGAGGTCCTGGTCGATTTAAGGCAACATCACGACCCACTGTACAGTCAGTTTTCCGAATTGATCCGCAGCAGTTTTTCAGAAGCTTCAAAACGTTTCGCGTCATCGTCGATCGATTTATTACATATCGATGGGTTTCATACATTCGACGCGGTGAAGAACGACTTTGACACTTGGCTTCCTAAGATGAGCGAACGAGGGGTTGTGCTTTTTCATGATATTGCAGTACACGAGAACGACTTCGGAGTGTGGAAGCTCTGGGAAGATCTAAGGACCAGATATCCAAGCTATGAGGTAACGTTCGGTTTTGGGTTGGGGGTTATAGCAACTGGCCGCGAATATCCTGAATCGCTGTCCCCGCTGTTTGAATCATCACCATCTGAACTAAACCAGATTCGGGAATACTTCTATCAACTCGGACAACACGTCGAGATGGCGCAAGAACTGAATACTCTGAAGCGCTCAATTGTTGAAAAAGAGATGGCCGCAGTGCGGCACGCACAACGGATGAAAGACGATCATCCGCTGGTCATGCGAACCAGCAATTTGCTTCGGTTGTGGGCCGATGAAGGCTTGGCGGGTGCGCTGCGTGTTGTTAGAGGAAAAATGAGTGGAGCTGAAGCAAACCCCACTAAAGAACCCGACCCGGGCAACACTTCCGCCGAACCAGCGGCTTCAACCGGTAAACTCTTACCCGAATAATTTGCGATGCAGACCGCGCCGCCAAAGGTGACCGTCATCACTCCCCTCTACAACTCGTCAGCCTTCATCCGCGATACACTCGACAGTCTCAAGGCGCAGACTTTCACAAACTGGGAGTCCATTCTCATCGACGATGGCTCCACTGACGACACGGTAAAAGTTGTCGAACCCTACGTGGCCGCGGACAACCGTTTTCGGCTCCACCAGCAAGAGAATCGCGGCATTGCAGGCGCAAGAAATACCGGAATTAAAAACGCGCGGGGCGAATGGATCTGTCTGCTGCACCATGACGATCGCTGGCTGCCTGGGAAGCTTCAGAAGCAAATAGACTACGCTACCGAATACAACCTCGATATCGTGTGCAGTGATGCTTTCATTGTGACTGAGAACGATCGATGGATTTACAGCCGGGGTTTTCCTGACGTCGCTGCGGCAGTCGAGCGCGCTGCCACAGATCCCGGGATCGATGTTTTTGAACAATGCATTCGATTCGATTTTTTGTGTGCGTCTTCCGTGATGCTAAAGCGGTCTTTGTTTGAGAAACACGGATTACTCGATCCGGCAGCGGTGCCCGCTGACGATTACGAAATGTGGCTGCGTTGTCTGCCTGATGCCAGACTCGGATTCATAGCCGAGCCGCTAATTGAATACATGGTCCACGCCGGCAACTATTCTCGAAATGAAATACGAATGGTTGAACATACGATATCAGTGCTGCAAAAACACCGAAAGCGGTTTTTGAAAGACGGGCGGCGGCGACGACAATTCGATGAGTCGCTGTCAATTCAATTCGGCTTGCTGTTCGAGAGAATCGTGGTCAGCAATTCTCGCTTTGATGCAGTAAAGCGATTAATGAAACTGGCGAAAGATGGGCCCGGTTTACTCCGGCTCTTGCAGCTCGCGGTTCTAAGACCACTCGCCACGCGTGCGAGAACTTCCGCTCGCTACCGTTTAGGTTTACTGCGCGCCGGAGCAAGCTAGCGAGTCGCTAACGCCTAACCGCCCAGCCTTGCACGAAAGTACTCTGAGGACCTTGGAAAAGAAAAATATTCTCGCGCAAAGGCGCAAAGGCGCAAAGAAAGCTCTTAGAAGCGCGGTAGCGCTTTGCGC
>JBKPOR010000139.1:0-17361 GCA_046765675.1 Pseudomonadota bacterium | reverse complement strand
AGACCTCGACCCCGACCAGCATCACGAGCGTCACCGCATAAAGCGGAAATGTGATCGCCTTGATCGTCGATTCGCTGACCCACGACATTCCGACCGCGATTCCGAGAAAAACGAGGAAAATGAGCGCCTGCTTCAAGGCCCACGGCTGAACGGAGCCGCCGGCGGCCGAATAAAGTACCAGCAAGCCGAATCCCGCGATCGCCGCAATGAGAAAAATCAAGCGCCAGGGCAGCCGCGCGAGCGGCCGCGGGATGATGGCAGAGGTGATCATGCCTCTTCGGTCGGGAGTGGCGGCAGTCCGTTGGCCCTTCGCCACGAGGCCGTCTTGCGCGCGATGCGCTCCTCGAGCGTCCCGCCGACGCCCTGCTCGAAGGACTGAAGCGCGGCCATCGCTTTCTGTTTGTCGTAGAGGAAGGTGAGTGTGTCGCGGACGAGCGGTGCAGCGACCGCCGCTCCGAAGCCCCCGTGTTCCACAATCGCGGCAGCCGCGTAGCGCGGGTTGTCGAAGGGTACGAAGCCCATGAACAATGAGTGGTCGCGCAGCTTCCAAGTGGCGCTCGTGTAGTTGCCGCGTTCGCTGGCGCTAAGGCGGTGAGTCTGGGCGGTCCCGGTCTTGCCCGCCATCTGGATCCCGTCGAGCGGAAGCTTGGCGCCGGCGGCCGTGCCGTGATCCACGACGCCGGCCATGGCGCTGCGGATGAAATTCAGGTGATCGGCATCAACCGCGAGCTGCGTCTGCGGTATGATCGGCTTATTCTTGAGCAGCCGCGGGATCACGCGCTTGCCGGTCGCAAGGCGGCTCGCCATTACCGCGAGCTGCAGCGGGTTGATGAGCACCATGCCCTGGCCGATGGACATGTTGATGGTGTCGTAGGTCTGCCACTCGCGATGATATTTCTTCATCAGCCACTGCGGGTCGGGCATGGTCCCGTACCGCTGGTTATCGAACGGCAGGTCAAACTTCTCGCCGAATCCCATGGATCGGATCATCGGTGCGAGCTTCTCGGCGCCGACCCGACGGCACATGTCGTAGAAATAGATGTCGCAACTATGGACCACGGCCGCGTCCATATCGACCGGCCCGTGGCGCTTGTCGCAGTGGAAGACGTGGTTGCCGAGAGGGTAGGAGCCCGTACAATTGACGCGCTGCTTGCGGTCGATTCCGGCGTTCAATAGCGCCATCGCCATTGACGGCTTAATCGTCGATCCCGACGGATAGAGGCTCTCCAAAGCCTTGTCGACGAGCGGCAAATGGTCGTCCCCCGAAAGCATCCTCCATTCGTTCCTGCTGATCCCGTCGGAGAAATTGTTGGGATCGAACGACGGCATTGAAGGCATCGCCAAAATGTCGCCGTTGGTGACGTCGAGGACGACGACCGAGCAGGATTGGTCGCCGATTCGCCGGGCCGCATATTCGTGGAGATCGGAGTCGATCGTAAGCTGGACCGTGCCTCCGCTGCGATCCGGCTTGGGGTCGAGTTCTTTGATCAGTTTTCCGCGTGCGGTGACTTCCACACGTTGTCCTCCAGGCGTCCCGCGCAACGTCGGTTCAAGTGCTTTTTCCAGGCCTTCCTTGCCGATCTTCACACCGGGAACGAGCAGGAGCGGGTTCTTGTTCTCCGCCTCATATTCCTTTTCGTTGGCCGCCCCGACATAGCCGACCAGCTGCCCGACCGTGGAGCCGCCCGGATAGAATCGCGTGAAGCCGCGGGATGCGGCTACTCCCGACAGCTCGGGCAGGCGCACCGTGATCGCGGCATATTGTTCGTACGGGATATTGTCGGCCACCGAGACCGGTTGGAAACCGCGAGAATGCTCGAGCTCCTTGCTGATTCGATCGAGCTCGTCGGGCGGCAGTTTCAGGAGCTTCGCGAGCTGGCCGACCACACGCTCCGGATCGGTCAGCTGTTGCGGGATGATGTCGACCCGGAAGCTGGCCTTGTTGATGGCGATCGGCTTGCCGTTACGGTCGATAATCCAGCCGCGCCGCGGAGGGACAGGGATCAGCTGAACGCGATTGCTCTCGCTCAGCAGCTGATATTTCTGGTTTTGCGCGATCGCCAGCCAGCCGAGCCGGCCGATGAGCAAGGCGCCGACTCCCGCTTGCGCTCCACCCAGCAACAGCATGCGTCGCGAAAAGGTGATCGACTGGTGCGCTGTCGTTAGCCGGTTCGGTCTGTTCATCGGCCGACCCTCCAATGGTCGATCCGCGAGACCAGCCACGCGCTTAGCGGGAAAACGCAGATCGAAATGACCAGCGGCGGGGCAATGGCGACGAGCGGGACCCTGGCGCCGGCCATTGCCGCGATCCGCCATTGGAGCCATTCGTCAATTGCGATCAGCATCGCCGCAAGCACCCATTCGATCCAATAATCGCGCCACATCGTACGGCGATCGACAAGGTCAAGCGCCAGCATCGTCGCGGTCCACAATGCAACGGAAAATCCTACCGGCAAACCGGTGAACAGGTCGTTGACCAATCCCATCGGCGCTGCCCACCAGGCAGGCCACGGATCGGAACGCAGCAACCGCCAGCTGATGAGAGCCAGGAAGCCGAAATCCGGGAACCATCCACTGGTCGTTACCACCGGCAAGGCCGCGAGCAGCGAGGCCGCGAGCACCGAGACCGCGGGAATGAAAGCGGCGAAAAGCCGTGGACCCTGCCCGATCCGCCGCTTGGTCGCGAGCGCGGCGCGAACCATCAGGGTGTCGCTTCAGCCGCGGCCGCCGGTTCATACGGCTGCTCGACGATTGCAAAACTGGTGTTCGCTGGGTCGGCGAGGGGCATTGCGACGGCGCCGTCGTCATCGAGTTTGACGATCCGGGCGATCGGCACCAGCGGCGGATAGAGGCCGCCGGTCCCCGAGGTGATGATGATGTCGCCGCGCCGGAAGGGATTGCGGCCCACTTCCAGCGGCCGGACGTCGATCGTTCCGTCGCCGCGCCCCTGGGAGATGACCGGGATGCCGCCCCGAAGCAGCCGTGCCGGGACGATATTCGCGCGGTCGGATACCAGGAGGACGCGTGAGGCGATCGCGCCCGAATCGATCACTCGGCCGACCAGCCCGTCGGGCGAGCGCACGGGCATTCCGATTCGTACACCGTCGCTCGACCCTGCGGAGAGGATCGCGAATCGGCGCGGGCTGCTCAGCGACGAGCCCACCAGCCGCCCGATTGCGATGGTATCGCGTTGATGCTCGCGCAGCTGGAGCACGGCCTTGAGCTCGCGATTCTCCTGGACGATGGCTCGAGCCTGGAGGATCTGGCGGCGCATTACGTCCCGCTCGCGCTTGAGCTCTCCATTCTGCCGTGCGGAGTCCCAATAATTGCCGGCGCCGGTGAACACCCCTTCGACCGTCGCGGTGACTTCATAGAGGCCGTTCGCGACCGATCCGGTGATGTCGAGAGCAGCCCCTCGCACGGTCTCGAAGCGCGCTGGCGCGACGATCGACAAAGCGAGCAGGATAACCCCGATCACAATGCCCGCGATCAGCGCGAGAAAGCTGAAGAACAGCCCATATTGGGCTCTGCGCGACCAGCCGGGACGAGCGGTCGCCACCCTCCGGAACCCTTATCTCAAGCCGTCTGGAGCACGCCGCGGAACTGCTCTTCCTCGAGCGCGCGTCCGGTGCCCAGCGCGACGCAGGTCAGCGGGTCCTCGGCTACGGTGACCGGAAGGCCCGTCTCGTCGCGAAGCACTTCGTCGAGTCCCTGGAGGAGGGCGCCGCCGCCGGTGAGGACGATGCCCTGGTCGCAAATGTCCGCGGCGAGCTCGGGAGCGGTATTCTCGAGCGCGATCCGGACACCTTCGACAATGGTTCCGACAGGCTCCGACAAAGCTTCGGCGATTTGCCCCTGGTTGATTGAAATCTCTTTCGGAACGCCGTTGACGAGGTCGCGGCCCTTGATGTGAACCGTCTTGCCGATACCGTCCACGGGCGGCTTGGCGATCCCGACCTCCTTCTTGATGCGCTCCGCCGTCGCTTCGCCGATGAGGAGGTTGTGGTTGCGGCGGACATAGGAGCTGATCGCTTCATCCATCTTGTCGCCGCCGACGCGGACGGAAGTGGTGTAAGCGAGGCCCCGAAGCGACAGGACGGCAACTTCCGTCGTCCCGCCGCCGATGTCGACGACCATCGAACCGATCGGCTCGGTCACGGGCATGTCGGCACCGATCGCGGCCGCCATCGGCTCTTCGATCAGGTAAACCGCGCTCGCGCCCGCGTTCGACGCGGCGTCGCGGATCGCGCGGCGCTCGACCGAAGTCGATCCGCTGGGCACGCAAATCACGATTTCGGGGAAGCGCCAGGCGCGCATCTTTCCCCCGTGGACTTTGTGAATGAAGTGCTTGATCATCTGCTCGGCAACGTCGATGTCCGCGATCACTCCATCGCGTAGCGGGCGGATTGCTTCGATCTGATCCGGCGTCTTGCCCATCATGAGCTTGGCGTCGTCGCCGACCGCCTTGACCTTTTTGACGCCGTTGATGGTCTCGATCGCAACGACTGACGGCTCGTTCAAGACAATGCCGCGCCCCCGGACATAGACCAAGGTATTGGCCGTCCCGAGGTCGATCGCCATGTCATGCGACATCCACTTGAACCAGCGATTCCAGAACATTGATGCCCGTATCCCCGACCTGATCAGAAAGCGACGGACAAGCGTCCGCAGCTTCATTTTGAATTAAACACTTCCCATTGAATGCGGCCTGAATTTCCGCGAAAAATCAGCGCTTCGCCGGCTGGCTCCGAATGGGCTAGGAATGCTTAACATGTCAATAAGAAGGCTGCCCCCCGAGCTCGTCAATCGCATCGCTGCGGGCGAGGTGGTGGAACGGCCCGCAAGCGCTCTGAAAGAGCTGATCGAAAATGCGCTCGATGCCGGCGCGAGCCAAGTATCCGTGCGGCTTTCGGCCGGCGGGCTCGAGCTCATCGAAGTCGTCGACGACGGCTGTGGAATGAGGCCTGACGAGATGCGCCTGGCGCTCGAACGTCACGCCACGTCGAAGCTGCCCGACGATTCGATAGATCGGGTAACGAGCTTCGGCTTCCGCGGCGAAGCCTTGCCGTCGATTGCCAGCGTATCTCGACTGCGACTCGAAAGCCGGGGGCGCGGGGCCGATGGCTGGCGAATCGAGATCGACCATGGCGAGCTGGGGCCGGAAGGGCCGGCCGCGCTTCCGCCGGGCACGAGAATTGCGGTCGAGCGGCTCTTCGAAAAGGTACCGGCCAGGCGCAAGTTCCTGCGCAGCCCGCGTGCCGAATATGCTGCGTGCCTCGACAGCGTGAAGCGACTCGCAATGGCTCGGAGCGATGTCGCCTTCACGCTGGATCATGACGGCCGGAGAATTCTCAGCCTCCAACCGTCGAGCGCGCCGGCCCGGGTGGCCGAGATCTTGACCCATGAGCTCGACCGCCACGGGGTCGGGATCGATTGCGCTCGCGACGGCCTCACCCTTACCGGCGTCATCAGCCTTCCGACCTTCAATCGAGGATTGGCGGACCGGCAATATCTCTTCGTCAATTCGCGGCCGGTAAAGGATCGGCTCCTCGTCGGAGCGCTTCGTGCGGCCTATCGCGACCTCATTGACCGCGACCGGCATCCGATCGCCGCTCTCTTCCTCGGAGTCCCGCTCGACGATCTGGACGTAAACGTGCACCCGGCGAAGACAGAGGTGCGGTTCCGCGATCCGGCCGCGGTGCGAGGGCTCATAGTTGGAGGGCTTCGCCGAGCGCTGGACGAGGAGACTCAGCGCAGCGCTGCTCGGGAGCAGGCGGCGGCGCCGGTCATGTGGACGAGCAGCGCGACATACGATGAAGCCCTTATCCGTCATCCCCGCGAAAGCGCCGATCGCGCTCTTTTTGAAGGCACCGCGATTCCCGCTTCCGCGAGGATGACGGCCTTGAAGGAGGATCAGCGTCTCTTCGACCAGGCTCCCGCCGCTCGGGCAGAACCGGCCGTCGAACCGGTGCCCAGCTATCCGCTCGGAGTCGCGCGCGGCCAGGTCGCCGCGACCTACATCGTCGCGGAGGCGGAAGACGGCCTAGTCATCGTCGACCAGCACGCCGCTCACGAACGGCTTGTGCTCGAGCGCTTGCGGGCAGCGCGCGAGGGCGGCGCGGTCGCCCGCCAGGTCTTGCTGATCCCGGAAGTGGTCGAGCTCGACGAGCCCGATTGCGACCGGCTCGAAGGCGCGATCTCCGAACTTGGCGAGCTGGGTTTGGAGATCGAACGGTTCGGACTGTCCGCGATCCTCGTTCGTTCGTTTCCTGCGGCGCTCGGAAAGACCGATGTCGACAAGCTGCTTGCGGACCTCGCGGGCGAGATCGCGGAGCTTGGCGGACCGCTGTCCCTCCGCGACAAGCTCGACCATGTGGCGGCGACGATCGCCTGCCACGGTTCGGTGAGGGCGGGGCGGGTGCTGTCGGTTGCCGAGATGAACGCGTTGCTGCGCGAGATGGAGGTGACTCCGCGATCGGGCCAGTGCAATCACGGGCGTCCGACCTGGGTGAAGCTCGGGCACGGCGAGATCGAAAAATTGTTCGGGCGGAAGTAAGCGCGTCGGAGTGCTCTACCTGATCGTCTTTCTCGGTGCCGGAATCGGCGGAGCGCTTCGGCACGGTGTGAATGTCGCGGCGGTGCGGGTCCTGGGATACGAATTCCCGTTCGGGACCTTGATCGTGAACGTGCTCGGGTCGTTCGTGATCGGTCTTTTCGCGGGCTATTTCGCGTTCCGGCCGGGCATCAGCCAGCATATTCGTCTGTTCCTCACCACCGGACTGCTCGGAGGCTTCACAACCTTTTCGGCTTTCTCATTGGACACAGCCCTGCTGATCGAACGCCACGCCTATGCGACCGCGGCCGGTTATGTCGTCGGATCGGTCTTCGCCAGCCTTGTCGCCTTGTTCGTCGGGCTTGCCCTGTTCGAACGCCGGTTTCCGCTGCCGTGACCATCGAATTGATAGGGGCCGAGAACATGCTCCTGAAGGCGATCGAGGTGCCCGGTCACTGCCTTAAAGGAAAGACTCTTCGGCTGTTTTGGGCTATAAAGCTCTCTCCGGGGAAGGAGCGGCGCAATGAACGAGAAGGACCGGATCTATTTCGCCCGGCGCGCTGCCGAAGAGGAGGAGCTGGCCGTGGCCGCCAGCGACCCGATCGTTGCCAGTGCGCATCGCCGGATGCAGCGCGCTTACCTTGAGCGCGCCAGCGTCGGGGGCCGAGCGGAATTGACGTCGGAACCGATCGGCTGACCTTCAGCCTTCGGCGTCCCGCAATTTCACGAAAGTCCGTTCGAGCAAGGCCGCTCGCGCGCTGGCGCGCGATTGTTTAAGGCGCGGATAGCCCGTCGCCTCTTCCTTTCTCAGCTGATCGGCAAAACGGCCCGCACGCACGTCCGCGAGGACCTCGGCCATTCGCTCCCGGACCGAAGCGTCGACGATCCTCGTGCCGCCAAGCATGGCTCCGAGCTCGGCCGTGTTCGAGATGACCTCGCGCATACCGGCGATCCCCCGCTCGTCGATCAAGTCTGCGATCAGCTTCAGCTCGCCGACGCATTCGAGCAGCGCCACTTCGGGTGAGATGCCCCCCGCGACCAGGGTTTCGAACCCGGCAATGAGCAGTTCGGGCACTCCGCCCCACACGACGGCCTGCTCGTTGAACAAATCGGCTTCGGCTTCCTCGGCGAAGCTCGACGCGATCAGTCCGGCGCGCGCGCAGCCGATCGCCTGGCCGTACGCAAGGGCGATATCGCGGGCGCGACCGGACGCATCCTGCTCGACTGCCCACAAGGCGATCATGCCCTTGCCTTGCTGGTAGAGCGACCGAAGCGCGGTTCCCGGACCCTTGGGTGCAACAAGGAACACGTCGAGGTCCTGACGAGGATCGACCAGGCCGAACCGCACCGAGAGTCCATGACTGAAGCCAAGCGCGGCTCCCTTGCGCAGGTGAGATTCGATCTCTCCGTACAGCGCGCCGTGAATCTCATCGGGGGCGAGCATCATGACGACGTCGGCAGAGCGTACGGAATTTTCGATCAGGTCGACCTCAAGGCCGGCTGTTTCCGCCTCGAGCGCGCTTCCCGACCCGCCGCGAAGGCCGACGACCACGTCGATACCGCTATCGTGAAGGTTCAGCGATTGCGCACGGCCCTGGTTGCCGTAGCCCAGAACGGCGACCCTCCTACCGGCCAGCGGCGAGGGATCGATGTCGTTGTCTTTGAGTAAATCCATATTTCCCTTCGTCCCGAGCTTGTCGGGGGACTGCCCTTTCTTTGCGCCCTAGAAGAAAAAGCAGCCCTTCGACAGGCTCAGGGCGAACGGTTTTGGTCTAGCAGGGCCAGCGCGGCCGACAGGTTCTCGGCTTCCAGCGGCTCCGTGAATCGCGGCCAATCGGCCGGCGGCTGGTGAGCGAACCACGTATATTGGCGCTTGGCGTAGCGCCGCGTCGACTGCTGTCCGGCGACAATCGCCTCAGCCAAAGTCAGCTCACCGCTCAGATAGGTTGATATCTCCGGCACCCCGATCCCGCGCATGACCGGCAGGTTCGGGTCGAGCCCTCGAGCGACCAGAGCCTCCACCTCCTGGACCGCACCTTCCTCGATCATATGCGCGAAACGCGCGTCGCACCGCGGGTAAAGCCAATCGCGCGGCGGCAGCAGGATCACGGCGCGAAGATCGACCTCGCCGCTTATTCCGCCGACGCGGTCCCGCTGCCACTCGGCAAGCGTCCGCCCGGTGCTCACCACGACCTCGAGGGCGCGCGCGATGCGGGCGGAATCGGCAGGGTTGAGCCGGTCGGCTGCGGCTCTATCGAGCGCGGCAAGCTCGGCGCGATTTTCCTCGACCGGCCTTTCGCGCACCTTTTTGCGAACCTCGGCATCGATGGCGGGAACCGGCGCGATCCCATCCAGCAACGTGCGCATGTAAAGGCCTGTACCCCCGACGAGGATCGGCAATCGCCCGCTCGCGTGGATATCGCCGATTTCTTTTTTGGCTTGTTCGGCCCAATCCGCTGCTGAACAAGGAACCGACCCGTCGAGGAATCCATATAAACGATGTTCCGCGCGCGTTCGATCGGCTTCGGTTGGGGCCGCGCTCAATATCGGGAGATCGCTATAGATTTGGGCGCTGTCTGCGTTGACGACCACTCCGCCCGTCTGCTCGGCAAGAGCAAGCGCAAGTGCCGACTTGCCGCTGGCGGTCGGCCCGGCAATTAGAGCGAGAGGAGGATTCGGGCGCTCGACCATGGCAATTGTGACTCTGATAGCAGCGGGACGACTTGATGACAGGATCGTCGATCGGGCGCTCGGCCTCTTGCGCGAGGTCGACCCCAGCGCGACCTTCCTTCACTGGATCGACGAGGGCGACGCCGCCGATCTCAAATTCCGTGGCGATTTCAAAGCGGCGCGCTGGGTGCTCAATGGCCTTTCCGACGTCGATTGCGTCGTGCAGGCCGACGAACCCAGGTGGAAGCGTCTGCTGGTTGCCGACATGGATTCGACGATCATCGGACAAGAGTGCCTCGACGAACTGGCCGATTATGCGGGGCTGAAGGACAAGGTCGCGCGCATCACCGAGCGCGCAATGCAGGGGGAAATCGACTTTTCCGGCGCCTTAAGGGAGCGGGTGCGCCTGCTCGCCGGGCTGGATCAGCGCGAGCTCAGCCGCTGCCTCGACGAGCGCGTCCAGGTGACGGAAGGCGCCGAAACGCTCGTCCAGACCATGCGTGCGGGCGGGGCGAATTGCCTCCTTGTCTCCGGCGGCTTCCTGTCCTTCGCCAATCCGATCGCGGAGGCCGTCGGGTTCGACATGGTCAAGGCAAACCGGCTGGTATTCGCGGGAGGGAAATTGAGCGGTGAAGTCGGTGATCCAATCGTCGATGCCATGGCCAAGCGCGAAGCGCTCGTCGAGGCGCGCGACCAGCTTGGATTGGCGAGCAAAGACGTGATGGCCATTGGCGATGGCGCCAACGACATGCTGATGATCGAGGAAGCGGGCCTCGGCATCGCCTTTCGGGCGAAAGCCGCGCTGGCCGAAGTGGCGGACGCCGAACTCAGGCACCATGGGCTCGACGCCCTGTTGTGGGTACAGGGTGTGCGCCGCCGCGACTGGTTTCGCGGCTGATTATTTGCCCGGCACAGGGAAACAGGCCTGGCCGACCGAACGGCAGGCTGCCGCCGCTGCCGCCTTGCTCTCGAATGGGCCGACCTGCAGGCGGGTAACGGCTCCGGCCGGGATATAATAAGCTTGCCTGCCGGCCAGCTTGCCCGAAAGCTTGCGGAACAAGGCCTCCGCCGACGAGCGCTGCGAAAAAGCGCCGAGCTGGATCCGCCAGAATCCGCTTGCCGGAATTGTAAGAGCCTGGGCAGGCGGCTTGGGCTGGGGCTTTGGAGCGGCGATCACGGGCGGCGCCGCTTTGGCGGGAGCTGGCTTTGGCGCGGCGACCTTCGGCGTTTTTCTCACCGGAGCCTTGGACACCGGAGGAGGTTTCGCCTTTGCCTTCGACAGCGCCAGCGCGAGACCCTTCCTGCGATCCTCGATCGGCATGATCTGATCGAGCTGGCCGAGCGTCTCCTTCGCCGCCTGCAGGCCCTGGGCGGCTGCCCTGCTGACAAGGGCGTAACCGAGGATCGGGTCCTGCGGCACTCCATCGCCGTTGAACAATGCCGTGCCGTAGACCAGCATCGCTCTCGGCTCGCCCTGGTCTGAAGCGCCCTTCAACCAGCGCAATCCACCGGTGTGGTTGCCGTTCTGGAACAGCAGCAGGCCAAGCGTCGTCTGGGCGTCGACATGGCCCTTGTCGGCCGCGCGTTCGAACCAGCTTTGCGCCGCCGCGAGGTTGATCGGAACGCCTCGTCCGAGCCTGTAGGCCTGTCCAAGGTTGAACTGCGCGTCTGCGTCGCCTTTTTCAGCGAGCGGGCGCCAAATCGCCACAGCGGACGAATAATCGGCTCTCTGCCATGCCTCGATCCCCGCTTTCACGGACTGGGCCGAAACCGGCGTTGCCAATAATCCGATCAGGGCTGAAGCCGCTAAATATTTGTAACGCATGGATTATCCCATTCTGCATCAAGTGTAGCGAACTTGTCGCGATCGGCAAACACGGTCGTATGATTGTTAACCAGATTTTAGAGGCTTGGGTGTCACTTCCGGCCCTGAACTGACGTCAATTCACGCGAGGGGGAAAGCATGCGCGTTCTGGCTATGGCATCGCAGAAGGGCGGGTCGGGCAAGACAACCCTGTCCGGTCACCTTGCGGTGCAGGCGCAGCTGGCGGGGGCAGGTCCCGTCTGCCTCATCGACATCGACCCGCAGGGCAGCCTTGCCGATTGGTGGAACGAGCGCGAAGCCGAAATGCCGGCATTTGCGCAGACGACCGTCGCTCGGCTTGCTTCCGACCTTGAAGTCCTTCGCCAGCAAGGTTTCCGGCTGGCGGTGATCGACACCCCGCCGGCGATCACCATGGCGATCCAGAGCGTTATCGCCGTTGGCGAGCTAATCGTCATTCCGACCCGGCCGAGCCCGCACGATTTGCGCGCCGTCGGCGCTACTGTCGATTTGTGCGATCGCGCGGGCAAGCCCCTGATCTTCGTCGTCAACGCGGCGACGCCCAAGGCTAAGATCACGTACGAAGCTGCTGTCGCTCTGTCGCAGCATGGCACGGTCGCGCCCGTGACGGTCCACCACCGCACGGATTTCGCTGCGTCGATGATCGACGGCCGGACGGTCATGGAAATCGACCCCCAGGGCCGTTCCGCTAACGAGATCGTCGAGTTGTGGGAGTATATCTCCGACCGCCTAGAGAAGAATTTCCGCCGGACCGTCTTTGCTGCGCCGAATCAGGCGCAGGGGATCGCTCCGGCCAGTCCACGTCCGGTCGGCGGCTTCGGCCGCCGGGTGGTCGGTCAGTAAGGGGCGATCCACGTGGCCGGTATCGAACAAAAGCCCTTCGCCTCGCTTTCCTCGGGATTGCTCGCCCGCAAGGGCGCGGCCCGCCCGGCGATGAAGCCGCAAGGCTTCGGTCAGATGGGCGGAGGAAATCTCGAGGATCTCGGCTGGAACGACATGGGCTTCGAACCGCCCAAGCCGGCCGAGCCTCCGCGCGATGACGCTCACGACGCATTCGGCGAGGAAATCGACGAGGACGCGCCCGTCCACCCGACTGGCCTGACACCCGTTCATTCGCCGGTGCACATCCAGCAGTCCGAAATCGCGGACCGCCTGGGAGTCGACGATCCCGAAGAGGAATTTGACGAGACGGCCGAGCCCTATGAGGCTGAGCCGGTTCCCGTCGCGATCCTTCCGACCGTCGCACCGGTACCATACCGCGCGCCCAAGCCGCGCGCTGCTCCAGGCAGCAAGGCGAAGGCCGCTTTCACACTGAGACTCGATCCACAACGGCACCTCAAGCTGCGACTCGCATGCGCGGTCAACGGACGATCCGCGCAGCAGCTTGTAACCGACGCGCTCGACCAATTGCTCGTCGACATGCCGGAACTGGATGGGATGGCCGAGAAGGCCAAAAAGAGGGGGTAATTCAATGTCCAAGCCAATCCGCTTCGGCTCCGCAATCTCCATGGTCGCGCTGGCGACGGCGATCGCGGGTTGCGCAGCTCCGCAACACCATGCGAGCGGCGCGTCCGGCCAGCCGAGCGGGGAGGTCGGGCTCGCGATCCGCGCCCTCGCGGCGCTCGCTGCCAACGATCCCACCACAGCCGTAAGCTATGCGGAGAAAGCGGTCGAAAATACACCGGGTGAAGCGAGTTTCCGAGCTCTGCTTGGCAATGCATATTTCGCTGCCGGCCGCTTCGCCTCCGCCGAAGCTGCGTTCAGGGATTCGCTGTCGATCGATGCGAACCAGCCGAAGGTCACGCTGAAGGTTGCGCTCGCCCAGATCGCTCAGGGCAAGAATGCAGAAGGCGTTGCGACGCTTGAGTCCGCCCGAGGAGTGATCGATACGGCCGACTACGGACTTGCGCTCGCGCTTGCGGGACGGCCATCGGACGCCGTCGCGATGCTCGGTGCTGCCGCTCGTACCGGGGGCGCCGACGCCAGAGTCCGTCAGAATCTGGCCCTATCCTATGCCCTATCGGGCGACTGGACCAGCGCTCGGACCATCGCTGCCCAGGATGTGCCTGCTGACCAGCTCGACGGTCGCCTGCATCAGTGGTTGCAGCTCGCCAACCCAACCAAGCCCGGCGACCAGCTCGCCGCTTTGATTGGTGTTACCCCCGCGGCATCCGATCCGGGCGAACCGACGCGTCTCGCTTTGGTAAAGCCGGATACCCGGGTCGCGCAGGCCGCGCCTGCCGTAGCGCCAGTGCCGCAGGTCGCCGAAGCCATGGTGCCTCCGATCGGACCGATGGAGGCTGCTCCGGGCGATGCGCCTGTAGCGTCGGCTGAAACACCGGCCGTTCCGGCATTCACGCCGGAAGTCACCGCGGCGCCGCCACCTCCCGCCGCGAAGCCGGCCCGGGTCGTGCACGCCAAGCTTCCGAAGCTCGCAGTCCGCCGCGCCGGCAATTCCGGTGCGGTCGTCCAGATCGGTGCCTACGGCAATGCGCAGCGGGTTGCCGCCGCGTGGAACGCCGCGGCTCGCCGTTACGGCGCGCTTCGCGAATACACTCCGATGAGCGCCAGGTTCGACAGCCCCAAAGGCACGTTCTACCGCTTGTCGGTCAAGGGTTTCGCCAGCGTCGGCGAGGCAAATGCGCTGTGCGCTTCGCTTCGGCGAGGCGGCGCGACCTGCTTCGTCCGCAAATTTGCCGGCGATACTCCGGTCCAAATCGCCTCACGCTAATCCTTCGAGACGGGACTTCGACAGCCTCAGTCCCTCCTCAGGATGAGCGGAAAAAAATAGCCGCCCATGGTGAGGAGGCGCTGAGCTACGTCGAAGCGGCGTCTCGAACCACCAGCAGCTCCAGGCAGGCCATTCGAACCGCCACGCCCATCTCGACCTGGCGCGTGATCAGCGACCGCTCTGGATCGTCCGCAATCACGCTTTCGATCTCGACGGCGCGGTTCATGGGTCCAGGATGCATGACGGCGGCTCCAGGCGACGCAGTTGCTAATCGCTGTGCGTTTAGGCCGTAGCGTCCCAGATATTCGCCGGGCGCATCGTTCAATTCCTCTTCGAGCCGCTCGCGCTGGATCCTCAGCATCATCACGACGTCGGCGCCAGCAATCGCGTCGTCGACCGAAAGGCGTGGCACCTCCGCGGGCAGGAATTCAGGCGGCCCGGCGAGACGCACCTCGGCGCCGAGCCGAGGCAGCAGCTTGGCGTTGGAGCGGGCGACACGGCTGTGGCGAATGTCGCCGCAGATCGCGACCTTGAGTCCGTCCAAGCGCCCGAAGCGCTGCCGGATGGTCGCTGCGTCGAGCAGGGCCTGGGTCGGATGCTCGTTGGTCCCGTCGCCGGCATTGATCACCGCGCAGTCCATGATTGCTGCGATTGCGGCCGGCGCGCCATTCTCCCGGTGCCGGATGACGAGCGCGTCGGGGCGCATGGCATTCAGCGTTCGGGCCGTATCCTCGAACGTCTCGCCCTTCTTGATCGAGGATTGCTCGACTGGAAGGAATATCGGAGCAGCTCCCAATCTGTGCGCCGCGGTCGCGAACGACATCGCGGTACGCGTCGAATTCTCATAGAAGAGGTTGAAGACGACCTTTCCGCCAAGCGCGGTGCTGGATTGGCGATCTCGGTTCGCGGCAAAGAATAGCTCCGCCCGATCGAGGATATTGGCGATCTGGTCGTCGCTCAGCGAATCGATGGAAAGCAGGTCCACGAGCGCGCGGCCTAACTGCCGTGCGGCAGATTGACCAGCGCATCGATCGCGCCCTGGAGAATGTGGGCCGCGGCAAGGGCGTCGACTTTTTCGGCGCGGCGCGCCCGGCTGACGTCGGCCTCGATCATAGCTCGTTCGACCGCCTGGGTCGACCAACGTTCGTCCCACAGAAGTACGGGAAGATCGAGCGGGGCGATATTTCGGGCGAAGGCTCGGACGGACTGGGTGCGCGGAGAATCGCCGCCATCCATGTTGAGCGGCAGTCCGACGACGAGGCCGGCAATATGCTCGCGAGCGACGATCGCCTTGAGAGCATCAAGGTCCTTGGTGAACTTGGTGCGCCGGATGGTCTCCAGCGGTCCCGCGAAGTGCCAGCCCGAATCGCAAATGGCGACCCCGATGGTCTTGGTTCCAACGTCGAGCCCGGCGAGCTTGCCCTGTCGAACGACGGCCGCGAACTCGCCGGCATTTAGTGTGATCATCGATTCCACGCCGCCAGCCGTCTTGCCGCGTCGGCGCGGATCGAACCCCAAAAAAGCGCATAATCGTAAATGTGGAAGTTGTTTCCGGGAAGGGGTGGGGGAACATAGGCGGGGATGTCGCCGCCGATGATCAACAGACCGTTGGAACAGTGCGCTCCGACCAAACCGGGCTGGAATTTTGCGGACTGAAAGTTGGCCGTCGGAATCAGGGTGCCTCGATTTGCTTCGGGCGGCGCGGCCCCGTTCACCGTCCCGGTGAGCGGATTGACGCACAATGCATCCTCTCGGCGCCGCTCGCCGCCGTTCAGCCCCTTTGTCTTCTCCCATTCGCCGAAGAAACTCGGATTGGGAGGATCGCCGAAACTCATCCAGGACAGGATACATCCGGTCTGCTTGGGCGATGTACAGGCCGGTAATCCAAGTGCCGGCAAGTCCGTAGTCGTGCTGACAGGCCAGCCGGCGAGGTAGGCTGCCACGATTCTCTTTGCGATCGGACTACCGGCGACCTTCTCCCGCAGCAGCCGTTCGAGCTGGAGCGCGCCCTGGCTATGGCCGGCGAGGATGATCCCGCCCTCCCTCGGCGCTTGCCTCAAGAATTCATCGAAGGCAGCCGAGACATCGCGGTACCCGAGCTCTAGGGCCTTCTGGGAATCGGCGCTTTTCAACAGAAACGCGCCATATGCCGCCTGGCGATAGCGCGGCGCCCAGGTTCCTCCCGCGAGATTGAAGGCGCTCGCCTGGCTCCGGACGAACAATTGGGTGCGCGCCTCGGTGAGCGGGTCGGGATGGATGGGCGCGTTCCATCGGTCCCCCATTAGGTAAGTGGTCGGATGGACGTAGAAAACGCTTGCCGCACCAAGTGCGCCATGGGTCACTGCGTCAGGCAGCCATCGGGCCGGATCGTCCTTCGCAGAGCCATTCAACCGGGCGTTGGAAACCCAGCTGTCGCCAGACGCATAGTCCGGCGCTCCGCCGCCCTGAGCCGCTTGGAAATGACCCTTCGGAGTTGCTTGCTTGAGCAGGACATTCCCGCCCCATTGGAACAAGGCAAATCCGGCAGCCACGACCAGCAAGGTCAGGATGAAGACCGCAAGAAGGAAGCGCCGGGCGCACATCGCGCATGGCCCTATTGGCCGTGCGTACGGCGGGCAAGGTTAGGACAAAGGAAAAGGGCGGTTGCCGGGCCGGAACCTGGCAACCGCCCTCAATCGCTGACTGCAAGTGGGATTACTGATAGTCCGCGGTAAGGTCGAAATTGGCCGAATACAGGGCCGGAGCCTGGTTGGCTGCAATGGCGAAGTCGCCACCGACGCCGACCTGGAAAATTCCGCTGGCACCGATCGTGCGGGTCGTCGAGTTGCCCGAATCGAGCACCATGCTGGTGACCGTGATGGTATCGAGCGGGTTCGACTGGCTGATCAGCAGAGTCGGCGCGTTCAAGGTCAGGATCACGTCCTGGCCCGAAGTGCCGGCACCCTGGAACAGACCGCGGTCACCCGGGAAGCTCGGAACGCCGGTGACGCCGCCCGAAACCGAGCGCGCGCCGGTGTCGGCGTCGATCGAGACGGTGCCGGCCGCGGCGCTGCCGACGACCGTGCCGAAGTCCAGGTCCTGGACTCGGGCGAGAGTGAGCGGCTGGACAACGACACCACGAGCTTCAGCCTGAGCTGAAGCTGCCTGGGCGAACGCCGGCGTAGCCACGACGAAAGAAGCGGCGAGCGCCGCGAGGCAGATATTAAAACGCATTTTCTTGATTCCCCACATTTTTGGAAACGAGGCGGCCACAATGCCAGCAGGGTTTCAAAACTCGTTGAAGGATTGAGGTTCGCGCGATTTTAACCATAAACGTTTGGAGACGGCGTCGGGCTCGCTGGACGATCCACAAAGCCAAGTCCCATCGGTAACCGATCGGGTAACCGAGCCGGTTTGGCGACATTCTTCAGCCGGGGATCATCGTCCGCAAACCAGCGCGCTTAACGGACGCTTTGCCATTCGGGCCCGGCTTGCCGCTGAATAGCCCCGCCGCTATCGACCCGCCCGCAATGTCTGTGTCCCCTGAACAGGTTCGTCATATCGCCAAGCTCGCGCGCATCGCGA
>JBKPOR010000138.1:0-2861 GCA_046765675.1 Pseudomonadota bacterium | reverse complement strand
GATATCGTCCTTATCGCGGCCGCGCTGCGAAACGATCTCGCCGCTGTCGAGGAAGGCGTCGCTGACCTGGATCGCTTCGTCGAGCGACCCGCCCGGATTCGAGCGAAGGTCGACGATATAGCCGAGCGGGTGACCGCCGGTTGCTTTGTCGATGGCGGTGATCGCTGCTTCGGTCGCGTCGCCGGTGCCGTTCGCGAACTGGTTGATGTTGAGGTATCCGATGCCTTCCTTGACCTCCCATTTGACCGGCCGGAGCTTGATCTCCTCGCGCACGATGGTGACGTCGAACGGCTTGTCGCGGCCTTTGCGGACGATGGTCAGCTTGATCGGCGTGCCGGGCTTCCCGCGCATCTTTTCGACCGCTTCGTCGAGCGTGAAGCCGTAGATCAGCTCGTTATTGATATGGGTGATGTAATCGCCGGCCTTGATTCCGGCTTTCCACGCCGGGGTATCTTCGGTCGGGGTGATCACCTTGACCGTCCCGTCCTCCATTCCGACCGACAGGCCGAGGCCGCCGTAGCTGCCCTCGATCAGGGTCTTGAGAGCATCGTAATCCGCCCCTTCGGCATAGCTGGAATGCGGGTCGAGCGAGGACAGCATGCCGTCGATCGCGCCCTTGATCAGGGTGTGGTCGTCGATGGGGACGACATAATGCTGCTTAACTTGTTGATATACCGCCATGAACTTCTCGAGTTCCTCGTAATTCGTCGTGTCCGCGGCAGCGAAGGAGGTCGCGGTCACGGGGACGAGGGCGAGCGCGCTGACCAGCGCGATGGGCGGCAGGAATTTGCGGATAGCGTTCATAGAGTTCGTCCTGGATTTCGGCGGAAACGCGTTTACCCGCCTTCGCGTTGATTTGACAGAGTTCGAGATGAACCTGCGATGAGGGCAGGGGACACTTTGCGCCCATTTTGGGACAGTTCGACGCCCAGCCGGCCGAGCGCGCGCCCGAGTGGATCGCCCATTCGAACCCGATCCCCGGGTTTCAGCGGCGAGGCGACGTTCACGATCAGGCTCATCCAGCCGCCGCCATGATCGATGATGACAACTCCGTCATGGCTTCGAAACGGCCCGCTGAAGCGGATCGTACCCGAGGCGGGAACGATGAGCCGGACACCGCGGCCCGTCTCCAGCGTCAGTCCGCGCGATCGCACGCCATTTGGGTCGATCGAACCCAGCCCGGCCGTGACCCGCGCCTGAGCCGGCAGCACATAGGGCAGTGGGGCGCTGACCTGCGGGCCTTCAGGTCCAGTCGGACGCGCCGGTGCAGAGTCATTTGCGGCAAGCTCCGATGCAATCGCCCACGCCGCGCGGCTGCCAGCCTCGGCCGATTTGAGACTTTCCACATTCTCACCCACGGAAAGCGCGATGTCGCCCGATGCGAGTGCCTGACCCTGAGCGGCGCCCGAAACCTTGAGCGCCTCTGCCTCGAGCGAAGCGAATTGCCGCCGCCGTGCGAGCAGGTCCTGACGGCTCCGAAGAAGCTCGGATTTCGCAGCGACTGCCGCAGCCGCTAAGCGCTGCTCTTGGGCGAGCTGCGCCGACAGCCCCGAGGTCCGTTTGCGGATGACGGGCAAGGTCGAATCCAGCAGCACTCGAACCTTGACCAGCTCGTCGGCGCCGGCGTTGCTATCCGCCAAAGCCAGCAAGGGCGGGCGCCGGGCCATCATTGCCAGTCCGGAGAGCAGGGATTCGATCGGCTGCCGCTCGCGTCTGAGCTCGGCGCGGCGAAGTTCGGCGATCGCGGAGATCAACCGGAGGTTCGTATCGGCCGCGGTGATCCGCGCTTCAGCTACTTCTATCGCCTGCGCGGCAGCCGCCTGTCTGGCATGGAGCTTTTCCACCTGGGTTCGCGCACTCGCCGCTACGCGCTCGAGGCGGCGGGTTTCGATCTCGGCGGACGCTTGCTCCGCGCGCGCTCGCTCGAGCGCGCTGCCGAGCGTCTCGCCGCGAGGCGGAACCGGAGCGCTTGCAGCCAGCACGAGGGGAGCAAGCAGCAGCAAGGGCACGGCGCGAGTCACGCACTAACCTTCGCGATGATAGGGGTGGTTCGCAAGGATCGATGTCGCTCGGAACAATTGTTCCGCAAGCATCGCGCGCACGAGCAGGTGCGGCCAGGTCGAACCGCCGAACGAAAGGAGAAGGTCGGCACTCTCGCGCTGTGCCGCATCATGCCCATCGGCAGCGCCAATGAGGAACCGCACCTCGCGCGTGCCGCCGTCGCGCCACGTTTCCAGCTTTCTCGCGAGATCAACGGACGAGATCGACTTCCCGAGCTCGTCGAGAACGACCGTGACGCTGCCGGCCGGCAAGTCAGGGAGCTTTCCTCCGCGATCGGGAAGCTCGGTCACCTTGGTCGGCCATTTGATCCGCTTCAGGTATCGCTCGACCAGATCGGCCTCCGGAGAGCGGCCGATCTTCCCGCGAGCAACGATGTGGAGGAGCATCAGGGCCTAAACCCGATCGAGACCCTCAATTGCCGGAAAAGGCCGAAGCTGGAGCGGCGAGCGGCCAGGTCAGGACCCGCGTGAAGCCGTCGTAAATTGCTCGCGCAGCCTCGGCGATGGTACGCGGCCGGTTGATCCCTCCGCGAGCGAAGATCGCGACTGCGACGCGGTGGCCGTCGGGCATCGTGATGAAGCCAATATCGTCGGTAAGCCCAGTGAGCGTCCCTGTCTTGTGCTCGACCGGTGTTCCATTCGGAAGGAGCGCTTTCATCCGATTCTTGCCCGTCTGGCACTGGGCCATCAGGTCGAGCAGATAGTTGCGGCTGTGCGGCCTGATCAGCTCCGCGCGGTAGATGCGTTTCAGAAGCTCGACCATTGCCGTCGGCGTGCTCGAATCGCGGCTGTCCCACAAGT
>JBKPOR010000137.1:0-19995 GCA_046765675.1 Pseudomonadota bacterium | reverse complement strand
CTTACGTATGGCGGCGATTGCTTCGGAAGTATCCACTCTGTCGGGAGGGCCGCGCATCCACCCAGGTTAGCGTGCCATCGAATGTCCGCAATGGGTGGAAAGCGGACGTTACCTCGGGCCGCGATACAGGATTTCGAACTTCGACCGCTGCACGTCAGGCGAAGTATCGGCATCAATAAGGTCTATTCGCACGTCCAGCGGGTCGCACAGTTCCCGCGTCGCTTCCGCCGCTTCCACGATTGCCGACACAGACTTTTCGACTTGGATTTTCGGGTAAATGAAGCCGCCTTCTCCCCCCTGCACGTTCGTCCAGCCGCGATTGTCGAGGAAGCCGGAGAGTATCCGGAGGTCCTCGGGCTGGCCGCAGAGGTAGAACGTCAGCCAGAGCCGGTCGCCCTCAAACTCAGGCCGCGCTTCGACCTTTGGTAGATTCCTCTGAACTTGTTCCTCGAACGAACTCGGCTCGGCCATGACCCCAACATAAAGCCCTAGCCGCTCATGTCTGCAATGGGTCGAAAACAGACATTAGACGAGCTTAGGACGAAGGGGTTCTTGCTGGGGTGGCCAGGGAGGGACGTCGACCAAGATTGTCGAATTTTCCCCTTAGAAATTAGACAGCCTCCGTCTCAGTCATTCATGACTTGAAGGCCCGTGGGTTCCCTCAATCACTCCCGCGGCTTGGAGCGGTTGAGGCGCTCCACAGACTCTCCGGCAAGGTCATGTCAGCAAAGGCCATCTCACCATTCGACGCATCTCCAAGCATCAGGCGGTAAGTCCCGGCCTTGATATGCCAATTGTTGCCGGCTGCTTCATAGGTGGCGAGCAGCCGCGGATCGACCGTTAGGTCCATCCGTTTGCCCTCCCCCGGCTTCAGGCCGGCCTTGGCGAATGCGCCGAGCCTTTTTGGCGCTTCCCATCCCGCAGCGCGCCAATCGGCAGGAGCGACGTACAACTGAGCCACGCCCTTACCCGTCCGCTTGCCGGAATTGCGGATCGAGAAGCTCGCTCGGACGCCTTTCCCATCCGGCTTTGCCTTAAGGTTTGAAAGCGTGAAGCGCGTGTAGCTAAGGCCATGTCCGAAGGCGTAGAGCGGCCGATAGCCCTTGGCGTCATACCATTTGTAACCGACCGCGGCGCCCTCATCATAGTTGATTTGAGACGGCGTTTCGCCCGGCAGGCCGAGGCCGGGAAGCACTGGATGCGCGAGCTGTTCCGCCGAGGCGGGGAAGCTGATCGGGAGATGGCCGGACGGATTGACCTTGCCGGTCAGGATGCGCGCAATCGCCGCTCCGCCGCGGATTCCGGGATAGAAAGCTTGCAAGATCGCAGGGACTTCTGAGGCCCAAGGCATGAATATCGCGCCACCGCTTTCCACGACGACGATCGTTCGGGGGTTGGCCTTGGCAACCGCGGCGACCAGCGCGTCCTGATTGCCCTGCAGCTCGAGCGTTCCGTCATAGCCTTCGCTGTCGTGCTGGGTAACGAAGACGATGGCGAAATCCGACTTGGCCGCCAAAGCCGCGGCCGATGCTGGATCGGCGCCTGGGTCGAAGTCGATCCGCGTGCGAGGGAGCTCACGCTTTAGCGCCGCGAGCGGCGCTGACGGCATGAAGGTGTGATTGTCGATCATCACGGCGCCGCCGACGGGGGTCACGTCGGACGAGCCGCCACCCGCCATCACGCCCTTGTCGGCATTGCCCCCCATCACGGCAATCGATTTGGCGCCGCGAAGCGGCAGCAGGCCGCCGTCATTCTTGAGGAGCGTGAGGGACTCCTCCGCCGCTTTCTGCGAGACAGCGGCGTGAGCCGCATAGTCGATCGGCGTATTCTTCACAGGATTGTCGACCGCCCCTTTGTCGAACAGCGCCCAGAGGATGCGCTCCACCATATTGTCGAGCCGGCTCTGCGGGATTGCGCCCGACTGCAAAGCAGCCTTCATCGCGGGCGGCGCGAACCACGGCTTGTCGGCGACGCAGCAAAAGCCGGTGAACTGATCGAGGCCGTCGTTTGCGGCGCCGGTCGAATGGACCGCGCCCCAATCGCTCATCACGAAACCCTTGAAGCCCCAATCGTGCTTCAGGACCTTGTTGAGCAAATAATCATTCTCGCAGCCCCAGCGGCCGTTGATCAAATTGTACGAGCACATCACGGAACCCGGCTTTCCCGACTCCATCGCCAGCTCAAAGGCGAGCAGGTCGGATTGGCGCATGGCTTCGGCGGAGATGGTGACGTCGAGCGTCGTGCGCTGCGTCTCAGAATCGTTCACCACATAATGTTTGATGGTCGAAACGATGCGGTTGGACTGAATGCCGTCGATCAGGGCGCCAACCATGGTCCCCGCGAGCAACGGATCCTCGCCGGCATATTCGAAATTGCGCCCATTGCGCGGTTCGCGGGCGAGATTGATGCCGCCCGACAGCATCGTGTTGTGACCGGTCGCCCGAGCTTCGGCGCCGATCATCGCTCCGCCCGCTCGCGGAACGTCGGGATCGAAGCTCGCCGCGGTCGCCAGCGAGGACGGCAGGGCGGTGCTGGGAATGAAGCTGTTGCGAACGCCCATCGATGCGTCGGTCTGCGTCTGGTCGGGAATTCCGAGGCGCGGAACGCCCGGAACGAATCCCGCCGATCCCTTGACGAGATGCGTGACGATGTAGGTTTTCAGTTCGGGCGACACGATGTCGTCGGGGACCTTGGCGACGTCCGTCAGCGCCTGGTCGGAGTAGCCGAATACCAGCCTGAGTTTCTCATCCAAGGTCATCGCCGCGACCGCGGATTGCGCGCGCGTTTCGGACGGCAGGTTGGGATCCAGCCACGGTTGATCGCCCGGGGTCGCGCTCGCCGGCGCGAAGCAAGCCAGACTGGCCAGGATGGCCAGTGACGAAATCTTTATGCGCCCAAACACGTCACGCTCCTTCACGTTCAGCCCCTCTCCCCGCCCGGCACTTGCCAGACGCGCACGTAATCCACGTCCATTCGCTGCGGCATCGCGGCATCGTCGATGCCCTTCGCGCCCGCCCAGTCGCCGCCGATCGCAAGGTTGAGAATCATGTCAAACGGCACATCGAAGGGCCAAGCGCCCTTGCCGCCGGGCTGGTTGTTGAGAACCCGGAGGATGCCATGGCCGTCAACGCCAATGGTGATGGAATTGCGCCGCCAGTCGAGCTGATAAACGTGAAGATCATCGCAGCTCGTCGGGACCAGCTTCTGGGCGCTCCGCTGAGTCTTCAGGACATGGTTGAAGAGCTTGGTATGGAGCGATGAGTAAATCAAATTGGGCTCCGCCCCGACCTGCTCCATGATGTCGATCTCACCGTCGTCCGGCCATCTCTGCATGTCGACGGGCAGCATCCAGATGGCGGGCCAGGTGCCGCGGGCGCACGGCAGTTTCGCCCGGATCTCGTAGAAGCCGTAGGTCCAGCCGGCTCCCTTCGAAATGATCTTGGCGGAGGTGTAATGCTGGCCGCCCCAATCGGGGAACTGCGCCGGAGTTTCATGGCGCGCCAGGATCGTTAGCAGGCCATGGCCGACGCGGATGTTCTGAGGTTGTCCGGCCGAATAATATTGCAGCTCCCCGTTGAACCAGCCTTCCTTGTTGCGGGCCGTGTCGTAGCGCCACTTTGCGGTATCGAGCGCCGTACCGTCGAAATCGTCGTGCCAGACGAGCCGGGCGTTGGACGGCCGTTTGACCGGCCCGTCATAGGCCGCGTTCGTCACGGTGAACGTCGACTGCGCTGCCAGGATCATTAGCAAGGGCGTGAAAATCATCATGGGATCGGCGACGCGCTCACCGGCGGTTCGGTCGAGAGTAGTCCCTCTGTCGCGGTCCGGTCCCGGGCAGCCAAAGCAAAGAAGGCGATAAAGACATAAGCGGCGAGCGGAACGGCGAAGGATGCGCTGAGACCGAAGCGATCCGCGATCGTGCCCACCGCGATCGGCAACAAAGCCCCGCCGAAAATCGCGAGGCACAACAGGCCCGACGTGGAGCTTTGCGATACTCCCGACCGCTCGAGGGTGATGGCGAAAATGGTTGGGAACATGATCGAATTGAAAAAGCCGATTGAAAGAGCGGCGTAGCCTGCAATGGGGCCGCTGGCGGCAAGGACGGTGAGGCACAAAAGTCCTGCCGCAGCACCGCAGGCTAGGAGCAAGTGGTTCGCCCGAATGCGCGTCAGGAGCGCAGTCCCGACCAACCGGCCGCAGAGTGCCCCACCCCAGTAAAAGTTGGCGAGATATGCCCCGGCATCGTCGAAGGGCAGGCCGAGCACTTGGCGCTGGTTAAGGAAGTTGATCATGATGCTGCCGATCGAGACTTCCGCCCCGACATAGAGCCCGATGGCAGCGGCGCCGAACATCGCCCAGGACGAGCGGAGCGCTTCGAACATTCCAGCGTGGACGTCCCTGCGATGATTCGGAACCGAGCGAATGAGAAAGCCGCGCAGGCAAACGAAGAAGACCAGCAAAGCCGCGAGCAACGCGGCCATGATGAGGAACGCGCGATCGACGGCCCCCAGCAGCTCACCGCGCTTGCTGAGGCTTCCGACGGCGCTCGACCCGCGTCGGAGCGCCGGATCGCCAAGCATCACGAGGGAACCGAAATGAACGCCGATGACAACGCCAAGCGAGTTGAATGCCTGGGCAAAGTTCAGGCGGAAATGACTTCGGTGCGATGAGCCGAGTTCGGCGGCCAGGGGATTGGCCGCCACCTGCAAGGCGGTGAAACCAGCTGCGAGCACAAACAGCGCGGCGAGGATTGGCCGGAAATCGCCCGCATCCGTACTGAAAACGACCAGAAGGCAGCCGGCCGCCATCACCGCCAGCGAGCCAAGGATCATATCCACTGCCCCAATGCGGCTGGTCAGCCAGGCGGCGGGCAGTGACAACAGGCCGTACGCGAGAAAGAAGACGATCTGCGTCAGCAGCGCTTCGGTATAGTCGAGGTTGAAGGCAGCGCGCAGAGCCACGATCAGCGGATCATTGTTCGACGTGATGAAGCCCCAGGCGAAAAAGAGCGTGGTCACCGCCGCGAATGCGAGAAGGGGGCGCCGCCTGTCTGGTGAGCTCTCACTCACGACTTGTTGGTGGGGGGCCAGCGAAGCGTCGCGACCGCACCGCTCGGGAGTGCGACCGAATAATGCAGTCCGTCGAGGGCGATCGTGACGGGGCCATCGCCCGAATTGCGATGCAGGATTGCAACCCGGCTACCGTCGGGATTGAGGAATGCGGCGGCTTCAATGCCCTTGTCACGCTTGGTCGTTCCGACCCGATAGGCACCTGGAAGGATGAACCGGCTCGCGTGGCCGAGCACATAATATTCGACGTTGCGGATGACCGTGCCGGCCGCAGGATCGATCGTCACGACGCCCCGACAGTCCCCGCAACCGCCCTTATGCGGACCGTGCTGCGGATCGAGCGCGAGGTTCCAGGTCAGCGAGCCGCGACCCCAATTGTTGGCCACTCCGATGATCAGCTTGTCGGTCATCCAGTCTAGCGTTTCGCCGAATTTGGGCGCCCACTCGCCGCCGGAACATTCGGTCTGCCATGCATCTTTATCAGGATAAGCGTCGTGGACCGGCGATTGGGCCGGAACGTCGCCCTCGTAACAATGCCAGGCGACGCCCGCGATGAAGCTGCGCGCTTGCTGGTCGGCGAGCACCGCGAGCGGCATCTCGGGATTGTCCCAGTTGTGATCGTAATCGAGGATTTGCGTTTCGAGGCCGCGAGCTCGGAAGGCCGGCCCGACATGCCGGCCAATGATAATCGCCCGCTCCGGAGGATTGACGCGCATCCCCGGATAGTCGCCTGGCTCGAAGTCCGGCTCGTTCTGGATCGTCAGCATCGACACCGGCACGCCTTCGCGATCGAATTCCTCGACGGTTCGAGCGAGATAGTTGGCAAAAGCCGCATAGAAGGCCGGTTCGAGCTGGCCCTGGATCAGGCTTTTCGTAGTCTTCATCCATGCCGGCGGGCTCCAGGGGCTGATCATCACCTTCAAGTCGGGGTTGATCGCGAGCGCCTCACGCACGCGCGGCAGGACAAACTTGCGGGCGGGATCGATCGAAAAGAACCGAAGCTCCGGATCGGGCTTGTTTTCGGGGGAGTCGTCGTAACTATAGTGGGTCCGCGAAAAGTCCGACGCCCCGACCGTCAACCGGGTGAATGACAATCCGAGACCGCCATTGGCCCGGGAGAAAAGCTCGGCCATGACCGCCCGGCGGTTGGCCTCCGGAAGGCGGCTCAATAGCTCCGCGGAAGCATCGGTCATCGCGGCTCCGAAGCCGTGCATTCGCTGGAAGTGCTGACTCGAATTGACGACAAGCGCCTCGTCGCCTGTCGCAGCGCCAGCTGCCGCGACCTCCGGCTGAAGCGCGAGTTTCTGCGTTTCGTCGGCGGCCGTCAGCCACATTTGCGCATTCGACGAGCGTGGCGATTGAATCGACGTGCAGGCTGCGGTCAGCGCTCCAAGCAGCACGAGCACAACCCGCTTCACGCCACAGATTCCGCCGGGCAGAACTTGCTGACATAATCCGAGTGCGTCGGCATGACGTCAACGCAACGGTCGATCGTCGCGGCAATATTGCTGAGGAATTGCTCGATCTGCGGGTCGCTCTTGATCTCGACCAGCGGGTCGTAGGTCTGCGGCACAATCCCCTGGCCGAGAAAGACCTGGATCCAGCTTTCCTCGCTGAACAGTTCCTCGTTCTCGCGGAAGATTCGGCCGTTCGATCGCCACAGATCGATCTTGCGCTGGAGCGTCGTGGGCAGCTCCATCGTGCGGCAATGTTCCCAGAATTCGCCGGGGCGCTCGTTCGCCCAGTAATGGAGGATGATGAAGTCGCGGACGCGGTCCCATTCGAAGTCGGATTGCAGGTTGAACTCGTCGATCGTCGCCTGATCGGTCGCGGCGTCCGGAAAAAGCCGCACCAGCCGGATCGCGGCCGATTGAACCAAATGGATGCTGGTCGATTCCAAAGGCTCCAGGAAGCCGGCGGAAAGGCCGATCGCCACGCAATTGCGGTTCCACATTTTGCGACGCTTGCCGGTCGTAAAGCGGAGCCTGTTGGGGTTGGCGAGCTGCTCTCCGTCGAGATTGGCGAGCAACAGCTTTTCGGCTGCATCGTCGTCGATGTGCTTGCTCGAATAGACGAGGCCGTTGCCGGTGCGGTGCTGCAGGGGAATGCGCCATTGCCAGCCGGGCGCGCGGGCTGTCGAACGCGTGAGCGGGATCAGCGGATCGGTTCGAGTGCATGGCACAGCCATCGCCCGGTCGCACGGCAGCCAGTGCGTCCAATCCTCATATTCCGTCTTCAGCGTCTGGCCGATCAAGAGCCCGCGAAATCCCGAGCAATCGATGAAGAAGTCAGCTTCGATCTTTTGGCTACCTTCGAGCGTGACCGAGGCGATGTCGCCATTCTCATGCGCGCCGACGTCGACGATCTTCCCTTCGGTGCGCTTGACACCGTGCTGTTCTGCTAGGCTGCGGAGATATTTGGCGTAGAGCGACGCATCGAAGTGAAAGGCATGAGCGATATGGCCAATCGGCGAATCCTCCATGTCGGCCCGCGCGTGCATGAACTTGTTCTTGAGGGCCGCAGCGCAATTGATCGAGAAATCGGCGAAGTCCCGCGCCCGTCCGCGCTGGTTAGCGCGCAGCCAGTAATGATGGCAGCGCAGCCACTCCCAATCCTGGCCGATGACGCCGAAGGCATGAATGTATCTGTGGCCGGGCCGGAGCCAGTCGACGAACTGGATTCCGAGCTTGAACGTCCCCTGCGTGCGCTGCATGAACTCGGCTTCGTCCAGCTGAACCAGCTCATTATATTTCTTGATCGCGGGGATCGTCGCTTCGCCGACTCCAACGGTGCCGATGGCTTCGCTCTCGACCAACTCGATGTTGTAGAGACCCTGGAACAATTTGCCGAACAGCGCAGCGGTCATCCATCCCGCCGTTCCGCCGCCGACGATGAGAATCTTACGCATCGGCTTGAAAGCTAACGGCTTTGTGCCGGACAAGCCATGACCGGCCGTGATTCAGCAAGCCGGCCTCGCTTGCCGTGCGACGCAAGTGAAAGCCCGTAACCGCGGGGAAATTGGATTCCGCCTTGCCTCGAAAGGCAATCGCCCGCGGGCCAATCGAAGGAAAGTCGCCCGGTGAAGTCGAACGCTGCACGTCCATCCGGACCCGCGACAAGCATATCGGCGAGCCCGCGCCCCTCGGTCCCGGGAAGCCACGCCGCGATGAAGGCATCCGAGCGGTTGATGAGGTCGTTGGCCGCGACCGGACGGCCCGAATAGAGCAGAGTGACGACGGGAACGCCCTTGCCGCGCACCCGATCGAGCGTCCGCAGGTCCTGGGGGTAGCGGCTGGTATGGCGCATCGATGCGGGGAAGGTGATGTCGCCCTTCATCTCCGCGTACGGATTTTCGGCAGCGACCATGACGACGGCGTTGTAGCGCCGGACATCAACGCCGCTTCCATCGGCACTGTAATCGACCCGAGACTCCCCTAGGAATTTGCGCATCGCTGCGAGCAGCGTTTCGGCATTCGGATAGTCCGCTGTGGTCGTCTGATCGCCCTGCCAGGTCAGCGACCAGCCGCCGGCCTGCATCGGAAGGCTGTCTGCGCCCTTCCCGACAATCAGGATCCTGCCGCGCTTCAAGGGAAGAACGCCGTCATTCTTCAGGAGTACGAGCGATTTTCGGACGGCTTCACGTGCAAGCGCGCGGACCGCGGCCGAATGCAGGACTTCCGGACCCGGGTGCGACCCCGTCGTCGCGGACGCATCGAACAATCCCGACCTTAGCTTGACCCGGATGATGCGCGACACCGCCTCGTCGATTCGGCTCATCGGAATCCGGCCGGCCCGGACGTCATCTGCGGTTGCCGCGATGAACTGCTTCCAGTCGTCTGGGACCATGATGAGGTCGATGCCGGCATTGATCGCCTGCGGGCAGTGCCATTTGGTGCAGCCGGCGACCTGCTCGATGCCGTTCCAGTCGCTGACAACCAGGCCGTCGAATTCGAGCCGGCGCTTCAGGACGTCGCCCACGAGGTGGGCGTTGCCGTGCATCTTGCCCCAACGCTTTTCCGCAGCCGGGTCGGTGAAGCTGGAATAGCTCACCATTACCGTCTGCACGTTTGCTTGGAGAGCGCCGTAATAACCAGCGGCGTGAGTGCGCGCGAGATTGGCCTCGCTGGTTCGAGTCTCGCCCTGATCGACGCCGTGGAACGTGCCGCCGTCTCCAAGCCAGTGCTTCGCCGTCGCAATAACCGACGTCGGAGTGCCGAGCTTTCCCTGAAGCCCCCGAACCATCGCCTCGCCATAGCTGCGCACGAGACTTGGATCCGAGCTGTAGCTTTCGTAAGTCCGGCCCCAGCGGGGATTCTGGACGACTGCCAAAGTCGGTGCGAACACCCAGGTGATGCCCGTCGCGCGCACTTCGGTCGCCGTCGCCCGGCCGATCCGCATCATCAACGCGGGATCGTGCGCGGCGCCAAGCCCGATATTGTGCGGGAAGAGCGTCGCGCCATAAACGTTGTTGTGCCCGTGAACGGCGTCCGTTCCCCAGATCACCGGTACCTTCACTTTCATGTCGGTCGACATCGAGGCGCGGTAGAAAGCGTCCGACAGCTTCAGCCAGTCGCCGACGCTGGAATGCATGTTCATCGATGGCCAGGCGCCGCCGCCGTTGAGGATCGATCCGATATAATATTTGCGGACGTCCTCCGGCGTCACCGAGCGGATCTCCGCCTGGGTCATCTGCCCGATCTTCTGTTCGAGCGTCATCGTGGCAACTATGGCGCGGACCCGCGCCTCGAGGGCAGAATCTAAGGCTGGCGCATGGCGTTTCGGCCAGACCTCGGCGGCCGCATCCGACGAGGCCGCGAGTGCAACCGCAAGGCACAGGAGGAGCTTCGGCCGGACAGCCCGGGCCCTCATCGACGCACGCATTCGACCCCACCTAGAAGTGATAACTGGCGCCCAGGAGCCACTGCCGCCCGTATTTCTCAAATGTTTCGAGCGTCTGGGTGCCGTTCAGGTCAAAGGACGTGCGATAGGGTGAATCAAGCACGTTCGAAACCTGGAGGACGACCCCGAGTCCATCTAGCCTCGACCCCTTTTGGAACGTGTAGCCGATCTGCGCGTCGAGTTGCTTGTCTGCAAGCACGAATGGGTAACCGAGGTTGGTGAAGAGCGAGACGACTTCGCCCTTGAACTTCGAGCGGTAGCGGTAGCTGGCCCGCGCTTGGAAGCCGTTCTTCTCGTAGTAGCCGGTCAGATTATAGACCCACTTGGAGAAGCCCGGCAGCACACCGCCGTAGTCATTCAACGCTACCGACGGCAGGTGGTAATCGCTGTAGGAGACGCTCCCCTGCATGCCAAAGCCATCGAGCAGTTTGGTCACCCGGCCGAGCTCGAGTGCGCCGCTAACCTCGACTCCGGCCAACCAGCCGCCCTTGCCGTTGGCCGGCATCGAGACCGGTCCGGTCGTATCGATGATAGCGCCGGTGTTCGTGATGGCGTCCGAGCCCGGGGGCAGCGGGAAATCCGAGAAGTCGCCAGGAAGGACCTGGGTGTAGATCCAGTTGTCCAGCCAATAATAGAAACCGTTGATGCTGAAATAGGTCGCCTTCCCCCCGTACCATTCGTAAGCAAGGTCCAGCTCCTTGGCGCGCCACGGCTCCAGCTTGGGATTGCCGCCGCTGGCCGACCACGGCTGCACTGTGACACCGGGCCCGCATTGAGGCTGAGGCGGCTGAATATTCGCGCAGATCTGCACGTCGAAGCCCGGAACAAGATTTGCGCGCATGTCATCCATGCGCGGCCGCATCATGACTTTAGCCAGGGCGAAACGTAGCCGGTGCTGATTGGTGATGTCGTAGTAGAGGTTCAGATTGGGCAGGATGTCGGTATATTTGGCGCCTTCCTGAGCTTCGGTGAGCACGAGCGGCGAGACGGTCTGGTTGATCCGGAGGCCCGTCGACTCCTGTTTCTGAATCACCACCTGCAGACCGACATTTCCATGGAGGTCGCCGGCATCGATATTGGCTTTCGCCTTGAAGGTCGTAATGTCCTCGTTGATCTTCCACGCTTTGTCGAAATGGTTCGCGTCCTCGAGTTGGACGATATCGTAATAGGTATCCAGCGCATCGGCGATGCGGACACCAAGCACGTCGCCGAAACCCGCGAAGCTCAGCGAGGTTGGATCCGTGAGGAATTGCGGATCGACGAGCGTCTGGGCGCGGTTGTTCTTGAGGAAAAGGTCGAGCTCGTCGACGGTCTTCGTCTTGCGGCGATGCGTGTAGTCCACGCCCGCCTCGACGCTGCTGAAGAAGCCGCCCAGCGCGTTGTCAATCATGTCATAACGAAGCGTCGCGTCGCCACTCGCCAGCGTCTCCTTGATGTGCGGTGATTTCTTGAGGCCGTCGTGGCCCCAGCCGCCCCACGGTGCTCGATCGCCGAGCGACACCTGGTTCGCATCGGCATAATTGAGGCCGAAACCGGTGAATTGCGGAAAATCGTTGGTCGGAATCTCGAAATCATATTCGTCGAAAGTCCGAAACTCGGACGCACCGACACCATAACCACCATAGGTTTCGATATAGGTCTCGTCGCGCTTGTTCGACGAATAGGAAAGATCGGTCAGGAGCTTGAGGCGGTCGGTAACCTTCCACTCATTGTTGAGTCCGGCCGCGAATAGGTGGTCGGTGCGCTTGTTGTCGTCGAAGCGCAGGATCGGCGCGATGCCCGTATTGGGATCGCCAGGTGTGCCGCCAACGTGGCCGGAGACCGCGATCAAATTGTTACCGCGGGTCTCGGTCTGCAGATTGCTATAGGTTACGCCATCGACCCACGCGTCAGAGAACCACTGCGCGCCGCGGTTGATCTCGTGTTGCTTGAAGCGCGAATAATAGAGGTCGAGCACGGTATGAACCCGGTCGCTCGGCTTCCATTCCACAGTGCCCATGAAACCGTCGCGAATGTCGCTGCGGGTTCTGGCGAAGACCTCCTGGCCGGACAGGATGAAAGGCGTCCCGTCGGGGAGCAGGCCGGCATAATTGTCATAGAACCAGTTTGAGGTGTGATCCGTGTGACCCGGCTGGTCGAGATGCGCATAGCCGATCGCCCATCCCAGCGTGCCGGACGCATTCTGGTCAATGTAGCTGACGGTCCCGCGCCAGCCGTATTTGGAGATCTCCGTCCGGCCTCCGTCCTCATCCAGCGATCCGCGCAGGTTTGCCGTGAACTGGCGCTTGCCAAAGGCAAGCGGACGGATGGTTCTGAGGTCGACGGTGCCGGCCAGACCCTGTCCCGTAATGCTCGCGTCAGGTGTCTTGTAGACAACCACGGAGCTAAGCAACTCGGACGGATATTGATCGAACTCGACCGCACGGTTGTACCCCGAGCTGGCCTGCTGACGCCCGTTCAGAAGGGTAGTGCTAAAGTCCGGCGAGAACCCGCGAATCGAGACGATCTGCGCTCGGCCTTGGACGCGCTGCGCGGCTAGACCGGGCAAGCGCGCGATCGATTCGGCAACTGACACGTCGGGCAGCTTGCCGATTTCTTCGGCCGAGACCGCCTCGACCATGCTCCGTTCTTCCCGCTTGATCGCGATCGAATTGGCGATGCTGCGACGAATGCCGGTGACGACAATCGCGTCCTTATCTACCGGCGGCTGTGCGTTCACATCTCCCGGACCGGTAGCAACGGGTTGATCCGTCGGGGTCGGTTGATCAGTCGTCTGGGCAAAGGCCGGGGCCGGCAGCGCAAGCGCCAGCAAGGACGAGCAACATCCGCCGGCCAGCAACATGGCACGGCGGGAGCGCAGCGAGCGAATGACCAACGATTTCTCTCCCCTGTTCGGCACGCCGCGCGGATGCGGGACATGCCTCGCTTCCACACCCTAAATGGAAGCGCTTCCATTGGTGATGCAAAGACTTGGTGCTGTCAAGCGCCGCGGAACTTGTTGGGCGGCGCCGTGGACTCGCGAACGATGAGCTGATGCTCGACCGCTTCATATTGGAAGCCGGCCTGGGCCTCGAACAGTAAATGAACGGCCCGCTCGGCAAAATATTGGATTGGCTGGCGGACCGTTGTGAGAGGCGGCCAGACGATTTCCGACATCGGCGTGTCGTCGAAGCCCATGACCGACATTGCCGAGGGGATTTCGAGACCGGCACGGTGAAGCGCGAGCATCGCACCGGCAGCCATGTCATCATTGGCGCAGGCGAGAGCGGTCGCCGGGACCCGCTCGTGCAGGAGAAGTTCGGCCGCCTCTACCCCCGACCTGAAGGTGAAGTCTCCCGTCGCGGTCCAGGGCTGGTCGTCGATCCCGGCGGCGCGGAGGGCATCGAGGAATCCATCATAGCGCAGAGCCGCGGACCGGTGCTCCGGCGGCCCCTGGACGAATCCGATCTGCCTGTGTCCCAGGCCAACGAGATGATCGCCGATCGTCCGGCCCGCCTCGCGCTCGTCGATACCCACGCCGGCGACGATCGCCCGGGCCTTCTCCCCCGCCGAAATAGCAACCATTTTGACCTTCTCGCGCTGCGCCGATTCGATGAGATCGACGTCGTCCGCCAGCGGGGGGGATACGATGATCCCCAGCGGGCGTTCGCGCTCGAGGATCGATGACAGGATCTTCGCCGGACTGTCCCCGTGCGGGTCGATCGCACGAGTGACGAGATCGAATCCGAGCGACGAACAGGCCCGCAGCGCGCCAAGCTCGAGACCGGCATGATAATAACTGTTCGGCTCGCGCTCGGGGTCGTGGGCGTGGATCAGCATGATCTGTCGGCCCGCTCCGCTGGCGAGCGCCCGTGCTTGCTGGTTCACCGAATATCCCAGCTCTTCGACCGCGCGCCTCACTCGTTCGCGGGTCTCGGGCCGCACATTTTCGCCGTTGTTGAGGACTCGCGATACCGTCACCCTCGCCACGCCGGCCGCCTTGGCGACGTCGTCAATGGTTGAACTTCGCTTCATCGCGCGCGCAGCTTGGCAACGCATCCCAGGCTTCGCAACGGCCATTGCGGATGCCGGATTGCTGCGGGATCGTACGCACGTATGCGCGGGGGGGTTGGAGCTGAAGAACTATGTTCGTTCGTCTTGTCGTCTCGTTGGTGTTTCTCGGGCTTGCGGCGCAAGCGAGCGCAGCCTCGACGGCCAGGCCTGCCCTGATCCCGCTACCGGCTTCCGTCACCTGGCGTGACGGCGAGATAAAGCTCACCGCCGAAACAGAAATAGAGGCAAAAGGCCCGGCTGCACCGACCGCCGCTTATCTTTCGCGAAGCTTAGGAATCAGGCTTGGCAAAGGCGGATCGAGCCGGATTCGCCTGGTTCTCGTCCGGGCCGCGAAAATGCCCGGTCCGGAGGCCTATCATCTTAGGGCGGTCGGCAAGGAGGTCCTGATTGAGGCATCGGATCCCCGGGGCCTGTTCTACGGCGGTCAGACCCTGCGCCAGCTCGTCACCACCAGGTCCGACAAGGTCCGCGTTGTTCCCAACGTCGAAATTCACGATGCCCCGCGCTTCGTCTGGCGCGGGCTTCTGATCGATGAGGGCCGGCATTTCTTCGGCAAGTCGACGCTGCTCAAGATCATCGACGAGATGGCCGCGTACAAGCTCAACACCCTCAAGCTCCATCTGACGGACTATGAAGGATGGCGACTGGAAATCCCGGCCTACCCCAAGCTCACCGAAGTCGGCGCCCTGGTCGATGGAAAGCCGCAATATTTCACGACGTCCGACATGCAGCAGATCGTAAAATATGCGGCTGAACGGCACATCGTCGTCGTGCCCGAGATCGAGATGCCGGGCCACGCGGGAGCTGCTGCCCGATCCTACCCCGAATTCTTCAACCCCGACGGAAGTGCCTTCAACCCGGCGAACCCGAAGACCTATGATTTCATCCGCGGCGTGCTCACTGAAGTCGCCCACCTGTTCCCCGCGCCTTACGTGGATTTCGCCGGCGACGAAGTTGGCGACGAGATGTGGAAGGGAATGGCTGACGTAAACCGGCTCAAGGCGGAGCAGGGTCTGAAGACCAACCAAGACATACAAGCCTATTTCGGACGCAAGGTCGTCGGGATTATCGAAAGCCTCGGCAAGCGGCCCATGGCATGGGACGAGCAGGTGGAAGCCCAGGCTCCGAAGAGCGTCATCATTCAATGGTGGCGCCGGGACAGGCCCGACGTGCTCTCGGCTGCGGCGAAGAGCGGACACGAGCTTGTGATCTCGCCGGCCGACCAGCTCTATTTCGACTATCCCCAGGGGCCCGGCGAGCCAGGCGCCCCATGGGAAGGAAATAAGGGCGGCCCGCAGTCGATCGCCAAGATGCTGGCCTGGGAACCGGTGCCCGACGGCTTCACCCAGGACGAGTCAGCGCGCGTCCTCGGGATTGAGGCCTGCGTCTGGACGGAGTTCATCGCGAGCGAGCGCTATCTCGAATTCATGACCTTCCCGCGAATGCTCGCTCTGGCTGAGATTGCCTGGCGTCCGAAAGGCCCGCGAGACGAAGCGGAGTTCAACGCGAGGCTTGAGCCGCACACCGAAGCCCTTCGCGCGAAAGGCATCAATGCCCGGCGCGGCGAAGGCGATGCTTACGAGTTCATCACGAACTGAGGTTCGCTAATGCCTTTCCGGCCACTCGTTCGTTTCATCCCAATCGCATTGCTGTTGGCACCGTCCAACGCTTCGGCGCGGTCTGTCCTGTTCGTCGGCAACAGCTTCACCTTCGGCGCTCTGTCTCCGGTGATGGAGTGGAACGCCTCGACCGTCACCGACCTCAATC
The DNA here is from genome assembly GCA_046765675.1 of Pseudomonadota bacterium. Lineage (GTDB taxonomy): Bacteria > Pseudomonadota > Alphaproteobacteria > Sphingomonadales > Sphingomonadaceae > Sphingomicrobium. Next base: position 4,207 of record JBKPOR010000137.1, on the reverse strand, counting down.
ATGACGGGGTTGGCGGAGTTCCCGCGCTGTTCAAGCGCTTCGCCGACGAATCCGGCCTCCGGTATGAAGTGTCGCTCGAGACCGCCGCCGGGCAGAGCCTGCGTTGGCATTGGGAAAACCGCCGGGCGCTGCTCGATCGGAAGTGGGACGATGTGGTGCTCCAGGAATATAGCACGCTGGATCCCGACCGCCCCGGGAACTCCGCCAATTTGGTGAGGGCATCGGCAAGATTCGCGAGCATGTTTCGCTCACGCAATCGGCAGGTGCGAATCGGCCTGGTCGCCACATGGTCGCGGCCGGACCAGACGTTCCCGAAGGAAGGGCATTGGTCGGGCAAGCCGATCGAGCGCATGGCGTTGGACATCCGTCGGGCTAATGACCGCGCGCTGCGCGCAAGCGGTAAGATCAATTGGGTGATACCGGTTGGCCAGGCATTCAACTGCGCCATTGCTTCCCGGATCGCAGATTCCAATCCCTATGATGGCGTTGCGCCGGGCTTGGTCGACCTGTGGGCCGACGATCATTATCATGCGAGCACGGCTGGTTATTATCTCGAGGCCCTGACCGTCTTTGCCCGAATGACTGGCCGCGATCCCCGCCGGCTCGGTTCCAACGAAAGCGCTGCGCGCGAGCTCGGTCTGTCACCTGCCTTGATAAGCCACCTGGAAAATGTCGCCTATCGGCTCGCGTTACGTGGGGGCTGCCCCACAGAAGCGTCCCACCAATAATTCACGAGCATGTTGAAGGGCTCGAGCGACTCGACGTGGTGGAACCAATCCTTGGGGATGAAGATCGCGTCTCCGGGAAAGAGCTCCGCTTCCTCCCCGCTCTCGAGCGCGCTGGCGTAACGCGGAAACCGATCCATGTCCGGGGCGGTAACATGCACCATGCTTACAGGCGTTCCGGCCGGCGGTGGGTGTGCCGGTCCCATGTAGAGGTCGGCCTCGGCGTCGGGCGGGAACAGCGTGAAACGTCGACGACCAGCAACCACCACCGCAATATTATCGACCGGGTCATTGTGCGTCGCGACCTTCGCGGCGTTCCCGATCCAGAGCCGCGGTTCGGTCCCCTCCGGTACCAGCGGCATCGGATGATATTTGCTGAAGCCGGGAACATGCCGGTCTGCGGGCAAACCCTGAACGACGATGGCACTGGCTTGGGTGTTCCGAGTCTGTTCGTGCAGCGCGGCGAAGAAGGCAGGAAGGCTCGCTCGCTCCTTTATGAAATTCAGCGATCGTCCATCCGGACCGTAATGAAATCGGCCTTCTTCCGCCGGGTCGGCCCGGAGAATATCGACTGGCGCGCCGCTGGCAGATTCCATCAGGATCGAAGCCAGTTGGACGGGGTCGCGCTTGCCAATAACCACGAGCGGCCAATGCGCTACGGCCGCTCGCAACACGGCGGGCCGGCCAAGCGGAAGCACGCTGGTCCGGAACTTCTCGACCGTCGGCATCTTCCATTCGCTTACCTTGCGCATGGCCGACCAGGCAAAGGGTTCTTCACTCCGAACGCTATCGCTCACAGGACTCGAAGCCGCAACCGAGGGCCGCTAGAGAATTGATCATGCTCACTCGGCGTCTTTTCATCACGAGCGGGGCCGCGGGCTTCGTCTGTGCGCCGGCGATCGTCTGCGCTCGGTCGAAGTGGCGCAACAATCCCTTCAGCCTCGGCGTCGCATCGGGCGATCCATCGCCGGACGGTTTCGTGATCTGGACGAGGCTCGCTCCTGAACCCGGCGAGGCGCACGGCGGCATGGCGATCAAACCGATGCAGGCCAGGTGGGCGGTGGCGGCCGACGAGGGCTTCCGGACCATCGTGGCGCGCGGCAACGCCGTGGCCCTGCCCGAGCTCGCCCATTCGATTCATGTCGAGGTGACGCGGCTGCGGCCCGATCGCCCCTATTTCTACCGCTTCGAAGCCGGCGGCGAACGTAGCGCGGCGGGGCGGGCCCGTACGTTACCGCCCGCAGCCGCCGCTCCAGCGCAGCTGCGGTTCGGAGTCGCGGGCTGCCAGGATTACCAGTCGGGTTATTACACCGCCTACCGCCATTTGGCTGAGGAGGAGATGGCGTTCGTCTTCCACTACGGCGATTACATTTACGAGTACGGTCCTGATCCCAATCCGGTCCGACCGCATTTAGGCGGCCTCATTAGGTCGCTCGACGATTATCGTCGCCGCTACGCCCAGTACAAAAGTGATGGCGACCTGCAGCGTGCGCATGCCGCGCATCCGTTTTTCATGACCTTCGACGACCATGAGGTCCGAAACAACTGGGCGGGCGATTTCGACGATGACGACAAGGTGACGCCGGATGTCTTCCGCCGGCGCCGGCGATCGGCATTTCAAGCCTGGTATGAGCATATGCCGGTGCGCCGGCGGCAAATGCCCTCGGGTTCTGCGATCCAGCTCTACCGCAGCGCCCTCTTCGGCAATCTCGCGCGGTTGGATTTTCTCGACACACGCCAGTTCCGCACCAACCAGCCGTGCGGCGACGGTTATAAGATCGCTTGCCCTGAGGTTAGCTCATCTAGCGTGCACATGATCAATGCCCAGGAAGAAGCGTGGCTCGCGCGAAATTTGCGGCGCCACGACGCCCGCTGGAACATCGTCGCTCAACAAGTCATGATGATGTCGCTCGATTGGCGAAAAACCCCAGCTGAGGCGTCCGGCAAGCTGCTCAATCTCGACAGTTGGGCCGGCTACGAAGTGCAACGCGAGCGCGTTCTGGCACGCATGCGCGGGCTCGACAACGTTGTCGTCCTGACGGGTGATGAGCACACCAACTACGCCGGGCTTCTACATGATGGCGACCGTTCCGTTGCGGTCGAATTCGTCGGCACCTCGATCTCAAGCGATGGCGATGGGCAGGACCAGCCGGACTGGGCCGTGCAAGTCATGGCTGACAACCCGCAATTGAAGTTCATCAACAACCAGCGCGGTTATCTCGCCTGCAACGTGACGCCCGATGAATTTCGCACCGATTTCATGGTCGTCGACCGGGTGAGCAGGCCCGGTGGACGGCTCAATAAACGGGCAACATGGGCGGTGCCGCACGGCCAGCCTGAACTGCGCGCGGTCTAATCCCCATGCTCGATTCGATCATCAAGAATACAATCCACCTCCTTGCGGCAGTCGGCATCTGGTCTGTGCTGTGTCCACCGGCAGAGGCATCTCACCTGGTCACGGGCAATGGGCATGGGTTCGCGGTCGTCGCGCCCGAGAAGGGAACCGCAACAAGCTTCTACCCGCACCCGCACAGTTACATCAGGCCCGATCCGGTCAATGCCCTTGGCGAAGGGATCGAATCGGCCAACTTCATCAAGTCACTTGGCTGGCGCAAATCCGGGCAGGCGGGCAGCACAACATATGCCAATGATTCGCATGTCATCCGAATGCGCCGCGCCGACGGCAACGGCTATTTCTTCATGCCGTTTGGATTTGAGCACCCCGCGCTGATCATCAGCTCCGAGTCGGCCGGATGGCACGTGGAATGGAACCAGCCGCTCCAACGGCAGGAAATCGTGACCGCCGGAAGAACCGCTGCTCGACTGGTGCGGTTTGCAGGGATCGACGAGGCATTGCTGCTGATTCCTTTAGGAAAGTCGCGAACAGCGCCGGTGGACGAACCGCTGGCCGCGAGCCCGGCATGGGCCTTGATCGCGATTGAGAAGGACGAGGACTCCGGGTCGACGATCCGCGACTTCGTGCGCTGGCGCGCGGGCTTGTCCGCCCAAGCACTGATCAGCCGCGAAATCGCCCGGCTCGAGCAATGGCGGGCAAAACCGCCCGTGCGCTTCTCGAACGAGAACGAGCGCCATCTGTGGCGGCAAAGTGAGACGATGCTCCGCATGGCGCAAAGCCGCGAGCCCAATCGCGCCGGCCGACACGGCAACGGACTGATCGTCGCCGCCCTTCCCGAGGTATATTCGACGCCTTGGATCCGCGACATGGCGTGGGCCACGGTGGCGCTGGCTCGGATGGGACACCAGGCAGAAGCGCGCGCGGCGCTACTTGCCTATTTCAACGCGCAGCCCACCGGCAAGATGCGAGCGCAAGTGAACGGCGCGGACTACCAGATTTCGGTCGTGCGCTATTTCGGAAACGGCGCTGAGGAGCCCTTCTTCACGCAGGAGGGCAGCACGAACATCGAATATGACAATTGGGGCGAGGTGCTTTGGGCGCTCGGCGAATATCTGAATATGTACGC
>JBKPOR010000136.1:0-3045 GCA_046765675.1 Pseudomonadota bacterium | reverse complement strand
TTCCAGGGCTTCCCGCCCGACGCTCGTGCCGAGACTCTGATCACAAAGCATGCCTCGGACATCAAGGCATTCGCCAAGGCCCATGGCGACAACATCGTTCTCAAGCCCCTCCAAGGTTCGGGCGGGACCGGCGTGTTCAAGCTAGACCCCAAGAACGCCTCCAACCTCAATCAGATGATCGAGGCGATCGGCCGCGACGGCTACATCATCGCCCAGGCATATGTGCCGGCGGCGAAGAAGGGCGACATCCGCCTGTTCATCATGAACGGGCGCCCGCTCGAGATCGACGGCAAATATGCCGCGCTCCGGCGGGTCGCGGCGAAGGGCGACATCCGCTCCAACATCCACGCCGGCGGCACTGCGGAAGCGGTCGAGATCGGCAAAGTCGAGCTGACAGTGGCCGAGATCATCCGGCCCAAGCTGCTTGCTGACGGCATGTTTCTCATCGGGGTCGATATCGTCGGCGACAAGATCCTGGAGGTGAACGTCTTCTCACCCGGGAACCTCCACAGCTGCTCCGAACTGGCAGGGGTCGACTTTTCGGTACCAAGTCTCGAATCGATCGAGCGCAAGGTCGCGATCAAGTCTCAATACGCCCACGCCTTCGACAACCGGCACCTCGCGATCCTTTGATCCAATCTGGATTCGACACAATCGGAGGTCCGCTTTCCACCCAAAGCAGACATAGCCGGCAGGAGCGCCTGCGCGAGTGCTCCTCAGCGCTCGACCGACAGGCGATAGATCATGCGGTGGTGGTACGGCTTTCCCGGGTCGATGCGTGCGGACCCGAAGGCGGGCTGGTTCGGCGTGTCGGGGAAAAGTTGCGGCTCGAGCGCGATCCCGTCGCCCATACGATAGAGATGTCCCTGCTTCCCGATCAGCGTCCCATCCAGGAAATTTCCGGTGTAGACCTGACGGCCCGGCTGGTCGGACAGGACTTCGAGGATGCGGCCCGAACGGAGGTCCTCGAGGCGGGCGACAAGCTTGGGTTCGGCGGTCTTGCCGGAGTCGATGACGAAATTGTGATCGATTCCGCGGCCGATGGCGATCTGCGCATCGCGGCCATCGCGGACGACGTCATCAAGAATGCGGCCGCTCGTGAAATCGAAGGGTGCTCCGGCGACGGCTTTCAGCGCTCCCGTCGGAATGAGCGCCGCGTTGACCGGCGTGTAGCGATGCGCGGGGATCGTCAGGCGGTGGGTCAGCACGCCTCCGGGAGCGCCTTCGCCGGCAAGGTTGAACAGCGCGTGGTTTGTCAGGTTGACGATCGTCGGCGCATCCGCGCTCGCGACGTAATCGATCGTCAGCGAGCCGTGATCGTCCAGCGTGTATGTCGTCGTGACGGAGAGCGTGCCGGGATAGCCTTGGTCGCCAGCCGGACTGACGAGCCGCAGCGAGACCCTTGCAAGGCCGCCAGCATGGCTGACCTCGACAATCTGCCACACGCGTTTGTCGAACCCGACAGCTCCGCCATGCAAAGAGTTCGCCTTGTCGTTCTGCGTCAGTTGGTAAGCCTTGCCGTCGAGCGTGAAATGGCCCCCGGCGATCCGATTGGCGTAGCGGCCAATGGTCTGACCCCAGTAATTGGGATGCTCGACGTAGCTTCGCGCATCGTCATAGCCGAGCGTCACGTCGGCAATCTTGCCCGACCGGTCGGGGCCGCTCAATGACTGAAGCGTCGCTCCCAGCGTCATGACGCGGGCGCTGACGCCGTTCGCGCCGGTGAGGACCACGGATTCGATCGGCGTTCCGTCGGGCAATGTTCCAAAGGGTTCGCGACGCGCGGTCGCGGCGTTCGCTGACCCCGCCATTGCCGCCCCGCAGACCAGTCCCGCTATCACTATTCTCCAACCCATCGACATGCCCCTTCAAAGAACTCGGACACCCTGCTGTTGCTGCACGGACGACCGGTCGAGCCGGTTGCGGAGTGGCAGGGTGAACGGTTTCGCCTCAATCTCGAATTCGTCCCCAGGCTCGGTCTTGAATCCGTCGCTGAACGACAGGGTCGCGGTCCCGAAGAAGTGAACATGCACGTCGCCCGGCCGCCGGAACTGCGGATACTTGAACTGATGCCATTCGAGATTGGCAAGGCTGTGCGACATGTTCGCTTCGCCAGAGAGGAACGGCTGTTCCCAAACGACCGATCCGCCGCGACGGATGCGGCTTGTCCCTTCGACATGATCGGGTGGCGGGCCGACCAGCAGTTCAGGGCCCAGCGCAGCCTGCCGGAGCTTCGAATGGGCGAGCCAAAGATAATTGTGGCGCTCGGTGACATGATCGCTGAACTCGTTGGCGAGGCAAACGCCCAAGCGGAAAGGCACGCTCCCGGGTCCGATCAAGTAGATGCCCGCCAACTCCGGCTCCTCTCCGCCGTCCAGCGCGAAATGGGGCATGGCGAGCGGTTGGCCGGGCCCGACGACCTGCGAGCCATCCCCCTTGTAGAACCATTCGGGCTGGCACCCGATTTCCCCCTCCGGCGGCCTTCCGCCTTCCACGCCTTCCAGGAATATCCGCATCGAATCTGTTTGCTTTTCGGACGCAGCCATCCGGTGCATCCGGTCGCGGGCGTCGGCGGAGCCCAGATGCGTGAGGCCAGTGCCGGACATCATCAAGTGAGCCGGGTCGTCGTGATCGATTGGCGCGATAATCGTGCCGGCGGATAGCTCCGCTTCAGGTTCGACCTCCGCTCCGAAACCGCAACGGGCGGTCATGCCGATGATGTCGACCCCAGCGTCTATTGCGCAATGCGCAAGCTCGCGTGTCGAGGTCACGCCCTTCACGAAGCGCGCGGATCGACCGTTATCGGCGATCACAGATCGCGTCCCGTTGTCGGCACGGTGCTGCAGCAGACGAAGCATGCCCATCGGTGTTCACGAATAGCCGCACTTGCGCGCCAAGCCATAGTCCGACTTATTGACGCATCGAATCGGGCGAGGGGAGAATCCAGCGATGTCGGATCGGGCAGTCTCGGCCGCAGCGGCGAAAGAACCTTCGGCGCAACGCTACGGGCCCGCGCTGGCGCTGCTTGCCACGCTGTTCTTCATG
>JBKPOR010000135.1:0-13574 GCA_046765675.1 Pseudomonadota bacterium | reverse complement strand
ATCTCAGATTAGGCAGAAGTATACGCCTACCTTACCTTTCGATAGTAGCAGATAGCCACATTTGTTTGATTTTTGATGCGGCATCATGCGGCGCGACATAACCGTTGCGCAGCAGGAATGCTTAACACTTGTTTAATAGCGGTGTTTATCTGAATCGGTTTAAGGTGCCGCAAAGTGTTTGCAGTCCGACAAAAAAGCACCTCCCTGCCGTCCCGAATCGGGACGCGGCGCCCGGGGCGGAACGGAATCGCTGCGACTCGGGGAGATGGTGAAGCGGCGTCGCGGCGGGTCCCCGGAAAATTGACAAGATTTGGCGGAGAGGGTGGGATTCGAACCCACGGTACGGTTGCCCGTACGCCGCATTTCGAGTGCGGTGCTTTCGACCACTCAGCCACCTCTCCGCAGGGGGTGTCGCGCTTGCCGGAAGGGGTCCGACCGGGTCGAGAGCGGGCGCTCTAACAGTGGAGCTGACCCTTGCCAAGCGAAGGTCTGGGCCGCCTCGTTGCTCAATATTTCGGAAATCGACCGAAAAATCCCCGTCTGTCTTAAGTTTCGAATAGCCGCGCCATGCCCCTCAAACCTACGCCACCCACTCCCACGAGGGAGAGGAAGGTAAGGTATATGCTTACATTTTTGACAGCTCTGGCGATGATGACAGCCGCCGCCGACAGCCCCGATGCGGGCGAGATCCACGCCACGCCTGATGCGGGTGAGATCCACGCATGTCCCGATGCGGGTGAGATTCACGCCGGTGAGATTCATAAAGCCGGTGACACCTGCGTCGATCCCAAAGGCGTGATCTGGACCTATGACGGCGTCATCTGGACGAGCCCTGACGGCGTTATTTGGTCCGCTGACGGAGTCATCTGGTAAACCGAAACAACGCGCTAGCTTGGTGACGGAAGGGTCGCCGGGCCGGGCTTTGCCCCGCCTGGCTCGGCGGCCTCGTTTGGGGCCGCGGTTGTTTGGGGCCCAGTCCTGACTAGATAGATGGGCATGCGCCCATTTGCCCATCTCGGCCGTTCGACGCCTATGGCAGCGTCAATTGCAATGCCCGAGGCGCGCTTCGCGATCGGCGAGGTCGTTCGTCACCGGATCTTCGACTTCCGCGGCATAATCTTCGACGTCGACCCCGAATTCTCAAACAGCGAGGAATGGTACGAGGCTATTCCCGAAGAGCTGCGCCCACGAAAGGATCAGCCCTTCTATCACCTGCTCGCGGAGAATTCGGAAACGGCCTATGTCGCCTACGTCAGCCAGCAGAATCTGATCACGGACGAGAGCGATGAGCCGGTCGACCACCCAGCCGTCGCGTCGATGTTCGAGCGCGAAGGCGGTCGATACCGCCTCCGGCCCGATTTGACGAATTGAAGAAGGGAGGGCGGCTGCCCTCCCCCCGATCAGAAGTTCATCGCGACCCGGCCGTAGAGATACCGGCCGTTGAACCCGAACGGCGAGAAGATCGAGAACGGGATGTAGATCTGGTTCGGCGGGAAAACGCCGCCAACCGCGGCCGGCCGCGGCCCAAAGGGCGAGCGGTCGGGATAGACGTCGAACACATTGTCCGCCCCAATCGCGAGCTCGACCCGATGGAAGGCCTTGTAGCGCAGCTCGAGATCGGTGATCCATTTCGCGCCGAGGAAGATGTCGTCGGGGCCGAATGCCGTAAGGCTGGTCGGATCCGAGATCGGAGCCGCCGTCCCGGGTGAGATCACCTTGCCGTAACGGGTGGTGCGCGCGGTCAGTCCGAAATCGTCTTTCTCGCCGTCGGCGCTGAGTACGATCTTGTCGCGCGGCTGGCCGTGAGTGAATCGAATACCCTCGATCCGGCCGAACAACACCAGGTTCTGGACACTGGCGAGCGGCCCGAGCTCGTTGATGCGCTTATCGATCTTCGACTTGTTGTAATTGTAGGCGGCCGTCAGGTTCCAGCGGCCGAGCTCGCCGGCACCGAAACGATAGGTCCCGACCAGGTCCACGCCATGGGTCGTCGTATCGAGGCCGTTAATGAAGAACCGCGCCGCCCCGATGCTGTTGAAGGTATTCGCGTTCAAAATCGTGGCGATTGCACCGCCTATTGCGTTGCAGCCGGTGCCTGAGAAGCACGGATTGCCCAAGGCATCGCGTGTCGCCGTCAAATTCTCCGTAAGGACGATTCGGTCCTTGATCTTGATGTGGTAATAATCGGCGGTGAGCGTGAGGCCGCGAAGCGGGTTCGCCGTGGCCCCGAAGCTGAGATTCACCGATTTCTCCGGTTTCAGCGGCGTTGACCCGAGCGCTTGGGCCACCGGACTGTTGACGGCCACTGTCGCGATGTCGACGGGCACGCCGCCGAGGAAGTTCGTCGATGACGTCGTGAAGAATTGCTGGTGAAGGGACGGCGCACGGAAGCCGTTGGAGATCGCGCCGCGGACGGCATAACCGCGAACGAACTCGTAGCGGGCGGCGAGCTTGCCGTTCCACGTCGAGCCGAAGTCCGAATAATGCTCGTATCGGCCGGCAAGCGTGGTCGTCAGCCCCTCGACCGGGTCGGTGTCGAGCTCGGCATAGGCCGCATAGCTATGGCGGTGCTCACTGGTGCGGCTGTTCTCCGGGATGCCCGGAAAGCCCTGCGCGCCGGCAAGCGCTCCGCGGCCCGGAAAGCTGCAGACGCCGGTCGTCGAATTGAACACGCCCTGTTCTGTCGTGCAGTTCGCGGACGTAGTCACGAAAGACGCGCGGAATAACGGCCCAATCGCCCAGGACTGGAAATCGCCGGGGCGGATCTTGAACTGCTCCTGACGATATTCCGCGCCCGCTGCGACCGTCAGCGGCTTGGCGAAACCGACCGCATATTCCTTAGAAACGTCGAGGTTGAAGATATCCTGCCCGTAGCGAAGCCCGCCGGCGTCGAATTCCGTCTGCGAGGCCGGGCCGAAGGACGTGTTGAGCGTGTGGCTCACCTCATAGTCGAACTTGTCGTGACCGCGCCCGGCGGACAGGTCGGCGTTCCATCCGGCGAGTTCGCCGCGGATACCGATCGTGGCCGCGTAGTCCCTGAGGCGTGTGCCGATCAGCGGCAGGAATCCTTCCGGAGTCAGCGGGACGAAGTTCGCGTTGTTCGGCGTCTGGTTCGGCGCAAGCACGCTGAAGTCGCGGTTCGCGGCATTGTTCGCCTGCCGGTAATTGGCCGCGCTCGTTGCATTACGGTGGCCGTAGGTGGCGAACGTGTAGAGTTCCCAGCCGGGGCTGACGTCGTAGCCGGCATTGAGGAGCAGGTTGTAATCCTTCGACTTGGGATCGCCGAAACGGAACTCGAGCCGGTCGAAGTTGACTTCACGCGGGTCGAACGTTGTCGGCGTCGGGCGGATGAAGTTGGGCCTCAAGTCGAAGCCTGCGCGGTTGGTCGCCTTTCGGTCGTGGAACTCGCCGGTAAGGTTGACGAAGCCTTTCGCGCCGAGCGGTACGCCGACGTTCACGGCGGCGGTCAGCTGCGCGCCGTCATGGACGTGGCGCTCGCCGTCGGTGTTCGCGAGGAAATAGCGGTTGTCAGCCGGGTTGAGAATTGGCTGGCCCGACGGATCGAGCTGGAGCCCGGTGACCTTCGCGACATCCTCGATGGTCGTGAAATATTTGCCGTAGGTGACGCTGGCTCGGCCGCCATTGCGCTGGTTCTTGAGCTGGATGTTGATCACTCCGGCGATCGCGTCGGAGCCATATTGGGCGGCCGCGCCGTCACGCAGCACCTCGACCCGGCTGATGGCGATCGACGGGATCAGGTTAAGGTCCGTCGCCGCGCTGCCGCGGCCGACCGTGCCGTTGATGTTGAGCAGCGCCGAGACGTGGCGCCGCTTGCCGTTGACGAGCACCAGCGTCTGGTCGGGGCTGAGGCCGCGGAGCGTCGCCGGGCGCAGCGCGTCCGACCCGTCGGCGATCGATGGCGACGGGAAGTTGAACGACGGGACCAGCTGGTTGAGGACTCGGTTGGTCTCGGTCTGGCCGGTGTTGTTGATCTGGTCCGCGCCAATCACGTCGACCGGGACCGGGCTGTTGGCGACGGTGCGATTGGCGGCGCGTGTGCCCGTGATCACGATGGTTTGCTCGTTCGTGGTCGGTTGGCCCTGGGCATTGACTTGGGCCTGCGCCTGCGCCTGGGCGTTCTGCTGCGCTTGCGGATTGGTCTGAGCGACGGCCGGTGAAGCCAGCGCGACGGTGCTGATGGTCGCGAGCAACGAGAATCGACTGGCGTTCGTCATGGACTAGTTCCCCCGTGCGCCGATTGAGTCCGGCTCAGCGGTGGATGGAAGAAGTAAACTGCCGCCAGTGCAAGCTCTTGCTACGACTTGTCGCAAATCTGACTCACTGCTGTTGCAGAGGAACCACAGCCGTTCTGCACCGGTCGCGCGGTTGACACCCGTGGCGCCCTGCCATAGGCGGCTCGCTTCTCCGAGCGCCGTGGTGCTTTCAACGAGCGTACGCACGCGTAGGGGACCGGATTCTAAGAGAAGAGAAGAGCCAATGTTCGCAGTCGTGCGCACGGGCGGAAAGCAATATCGCATCCACCCCGGAGACAAGATCGTCGTTGAGAAACTCGACGGCAACGCCGGTGACAAGATCACCCTTGGTGACGTCCTGCTGGCCGGTGACGGCGGGAACCTCAAGTCTACCAGCGGCCTGACCGTAGCGGCGGAGATCGTTGCCCAGGCCAAGGGCGACAAGGTTACCGTGTTCAAGAAGCGTCGCCGTCACAATTATCGCCGCAAGAAAGGGCACCGCCAGCAGCACACGATCCTGAAGATCGTGGCCATCGGCGACCATAAGCATGTCCCGAGCAAAGCCGAGGGGGCGGAGAAGCCCGCCAAGGCTGCGAAGGCCGATGCTGCGCCTGCGAAGGAAAAAGCCAAAGCCCGGCCCAAAGTCGAAGAGCAGCCGACCGAGAACCCCGCTCCGCAGGACGAAGCGAAGGCCAACCCGGCGGCCGAGAGCGCCGACGCCGCACCGAAGGTGAGCGGCAAGAAGGCCACAGGCGGCGGTAAACCGGCTAAGGCCGCCTCGACAAAAAATGCTGCACCTGCTAAGGGCGCGGGCAAGAAATCTCCGAAGGCGAAGTAGTTCGACATGGCACATAAAAAGGCAGGCGGCTCGTCCCGCAACGGCCGCGACAGCGAGAGCAAGCGCCTCGGCGTGAAAAAGTTCGGTGGGGAAGCCGTCCTCGCCGGCAATATCATCGTTCGCCAGCGCGGCACCAAATGGCATCCCGGAAGCAACGTGGGCTTGGGCAAGGACCACACCCTTTTTGCGCTTACCGACGGCCAAGTCGCGTTCCGCGACGGCAAGATGGGCCGCAAGTTCGTGCACATTATGCCGACGGAAGCGAGCAAATAGGAACGGTCAGAAAGGGACCGTTCCCACAAGGGGGCGGCCCGGACGAGATCTAACAAGATCAAGACCAAAGGGAGAAGGGGAGCCCCCGGAAGGGGTCTCCCCTTTTTCTTTGCCTTCTCCCCAAGTCTTACGGGCGGCTTCGGGCCGTCCGGGAAGGAGAAGAGCGATGTTCGCGCGGACGCCAAGACTGCTGCTGAGGCCCGGGTTCCCCGAGGACGCGCCCGCGCTTGCGGCCGCGATTGCCGACGAAGCGATCGCCCGCAACCTGGCGAACGTCCCCTGGCCCTATCGCGTGCGTGATGCCGAGGCGTTCCTGGCGAGTCCCCGCGATCCGGTGCTTCCCTCGCTGCTCGTGTTCGAGCGTACCGACGGAGCGCCGCAGCTCGCCGGCTGTTGCGGCCTCGGCCGGCGATCCTCGGGCGCCGTCGAAATGGGCTATTGGATCGCGCGCCCTTACTGGGGGCGAGGCTATGCGACGGAATCGTGCACGGCACTGATTGACATGGCGCGGACGCTCGCCCTCCCAAAGCTCGAAGCTTCGCACTTCGTCGACAACCCAGCCTCGGCGCGGGTGTTGGAGAAGCTCGGTTTCGAGCCGGTCGGAGTCATCGCTCCGCGATTGAGCTGCGCGCGCGGCGCCGAGATTTCGGCGCGGCTGATGCGGCTCCGGCTCGTGGATGGCGCATGTGAAGAGGAAGGGGCGCTGGCGGCCTAGGCCGCCCGCCTCACCTTGCGTTGCGGCTGCGGAGCGTCCTTCGCGCTCGCATCATAGGCTTTGAGGAGGTGCCGATCGTCTTCGTTCCACGGATGAAACCCCGGCAGGAAATATTTGAACCAGGCGCCGGCGATCTTCCGAAACATTGCGGGTCTCACCCACAAATAGCTGAGCAGGAGCCGCCAGGCTTTGAGGCCGGTGACTCCATCCTGCCGCATCAGCTCGAGCGAACCTGCCGTCCGGTCGACGAGGAAGTTGCGGGTGACGTAAAGCATCACCTTCGCTTTCACCTTCCAGCGCTTGAAGCGCGGCCAGTCGCGCGTCGCCCATAGCCAGGTGTCATAAGCGACGCCCTTATGCTCGATCTCCTCGCACGCATGCCAACGCCAAAGCTCGGCAGCTTCCTTATCGGCTCTTTCAAGATGCGCGGGATTGGCCAACAGCTGGTGGGCAAGGATTGCGGTGAAATGTTCCAGGGCCATGGTCGCCGCGACATTCGCAATCGGGCCGCGCGCGCGAGCGACTGCCAGCCGCTCCTCGACCCTCTTTTCAAGGCTCGACAAATCGTAGCCCGCTTCGGCAGCGCGTTTGTTGAAGGCGTCATGCTCGCGGCTGTGAATGGCTTCTTGCGTCGTGAACGCCTTGATTTCCTCCGCGAGCTTTGGCGGTGCGCCATCCCGAACCGCACGCACGCTTTCGACGAAATAGGCTTCGCCGACCGGGAACGTGCTGGACAGGGCATTATAGATTGCAGTCGCTTCGATGCGCCCGCCGTGCCAAAGACGCGGCGTTGCGGCCTCGCGCCCGAACCTGCGGTCGCGTGGGGTGATGCTGAGGTCGGCTGGCGTCGGAAGGGTCGTCGTGCTCATGATGCGAAGCTATATTAGCTTACACGAATGTCAATAACTCGAAAACGCCTTAGCCCTGAGGAAAGCCGGGCCGCCGCGCTCGATGCCGCCTGCAGGATCCTGCTCGAGCGTGGCCCGCACGCGGTTACTCTGAAGGCAGTCGCCGGTGAGATCGGGCGCACCCACGCCAATCTCCTCCATCATTTCGGCTCCGCGGCGGGGCTCCAGGCCGAGCTCGCCCGCTCGATGGCCGACAGGGTCAAAGGCAAGATCGCTTCGGCCGTGGAGCGCGCGCGGGCGGGGGAAGCCGACGCTCGCGATATCGTGGACATGACATTCGACTCATTCGGTAAAGGCGGCGCCGGAGCGCTCGCTGCCTGGATGATCCTGTCGGGCAACCGCGATGCGCTTGGAGGGATCCTCGAATCGATCCACGACCTGGTCGCGAAGCTTACCGTGGGCCACGAAGACCATCAGGTTCCCGACACGACGCTTTGGCTGGTCTTGCTGTCGCTCGGCGACGCGCTGCTCGGTGAGCCGATCGCCGATGCCCTCGGACTACCCCGGGACACAGCTCGCGACATGGCCGCTGAGCGCCTTCGCGAGCAGCTGGAACGCGATCACCCGCGCGCTTAGCTCAACCGCCTGTCTTTTCCGGATGATCGGCCCGCCGGCTGAGGTCGACCTCCGCCTTGTCGATCTCGCGCAGGAGCTCGCCGAAGATCGGCGCATCCTCGACCGGCCAGACCCGGGTAAAGGTCGGGCCAAGCCTGGTGAGGTCGCTCTCGGTGAGCAGGCCAACCGCTACGATGCGATCATTGGGCAAGCTGCGCTCCGCAGTTTATCCGCAGTTTAATCTAAGTTAGTAAACGCCCGGGCGGGCATGAAGTGCCTAGCGTTTCGCCGGAGTATCGGCAGCCGTGTAAGCAAGGCTCAAGCGCGGCGGCTTCGTCGTACCGGCCGTTGCCGCCATTCGGGACGCGTCGAAGCGACCAACTCGGCGATCCGCTGCGCGGTGCCGGTCTCGTCGATTCTTTCAATGCGATAGAATGGACTTTCGGCGCTCGGAGCGGGCTCGAATTGCAGGTTCGGGACGATACTCACGACATCGATCATCGATCCGCGCGTCTGGTCCGCAAGCGCGTCCGAAAGCCCCTGGAATCCTTCACGCGAGCTCCCGTAGGGAAACATGCCCGACCTCGACATTCCGCCCGCGGGAGCAACATTGACGATAAGCCTGCGGCCATGGCCGCGGCGCAACATCGGAAGCAGCGCCCGGGACATTTGCATCATTCCGAGAGTCCGAACGTAGCCGTCCCCAGCAGCATTGATCAGCACATCGATGCTGTCGAACTTGGCATCGATTTCCGAAGCGAAGACTGAGACGCTTGCTTCCGAGATCACATCGCAAAAGCGCGAAAATGCTCCGGCGACTTCGCTTGCCCGCGTTAGCGACGCCCCGTCACTGTCGCACAGGATCAACTCCGCCCCGCGCTCCGCGAATACGTATGCGCAGGCAAGCCCAACTCCGTTTCCAGCGCCGCTGATGAGAACCCGCAGGCCCCGATTCGCGGCGGCTCCGCTCATCGATCTCGTAAATCCCGGCAAGCCGGGATTCCCGCGGAAAACAGCAAAGAAAACGGCCCGCCGGGGGCGGACCGGAATTTGTTAATCGACATGTAAGGAGCACCCTGTTAATGCTACAGCTTGTTGCGTTTAGAAAAAGGTGAACCGAATGTCAACTTCGGCCGGGGTAACCGTTGCCCGCAGGCCCGGCGGCCGGACCGCCGAAGTGACTCATCGGGTGCACGAAGCGATCCTGGAGCTGTTGGTCAAAGGGGGGGTTCAGGCCTGCACCTTTTCGGCGGTGGCCGAGCGCGCGGGAATCGAGCGATCGACCCTGTATCGCCGCTTCCCGGATCGCTGGGAGGCAATCATCGACACGCTCATGGAGGTGGCCGCCAAGGATGTCCTGCCGGACCTCGGCCGCACCTTTGCCAACGATCTTCGATCCGTCCTGCGCAAGCTGAGGGATACGCTGGAATCGCCGCTCGGGCCGGCCGTGCTTGCGGTTGCAATCGAGCTTCAATCGGGCACCGGCACCTATCCGCGCGCTTATTTCGATCGGCGCATGACGCAGCTTCAGCCGATGTTCGACGCGGCGATCGCCCGTGGCGAGCTCGCCCCCGACGTCGATCGCGAAGCCCTCTTCACCTTCGCTGCCGGCGCGATCTACTTCCGGACGTTCATTGCCTCGCGACGCGTCGATGACGCATTCATCGACGACATCGTGGACAATATCCGCCGTCTTTATTGCCGTCAGTAGATTCCGATCTCATCGAGCGGGCTGCGCTCGATCACCGGCACGGTTTCCATCTCGATCTCCTGCCAGAGCAAGTCGATGAGACCGGCAAGCTCCCGCACGTGGGGCACGTCGTGACGGGCGACATAGCGATATTTCTCGGCGAGCAGTGAAGCCTCGGCCAGGATGAGGCGGACGATCTCGCCATGCTCGTCGAGCGAGCCCATTCCCTCATAGGCCTCGAGCTCTTTCGCCCGGAAGAAGCCGTCGGACTCGATCATGACAACGATCTCATCGCGGCGATCACCCACGCCTGTGCTCCCGGCGAGCCGAGGATGTAAGCCGCGCCGGCAACCGCGGATCCCGCGATCGGCATGACGATCATCCACCGACGGCTGCGGCGCGGCTCTTCCCGATCCGGGAGGTCGCGCGGGCCGAGCCAATCATCGGCAAGCGGGTCGGCGATCTGGACCGAAGGCTCCGGCCGTCGGATGACGCCGGCCGCCAGGCTGAGTTTCTCGCGGTTAAGGGCGGCACGCTCCGCCTCGAGCTCGGCCATGACGTCGGTCGGAACGTGCGGTGCGAGATAATCCTGGAGCTGGCGGTCGAGAGCCACGAGCTCGTCGACGGTCTCGAGCGTCGCTCGGCGATCGCCCTGCTCCATCGCGAGTTGCAGGCGGATCATCCTCAGCGTGCTGGCGCGCCACAGCATCAGGCCTTCGGTGATCTCGCCATTGCCGAGCGCGGCCTCGGGCGCGCGCTGCTGTGCTGGACTTTGTGTCTGCATTCTCCCCCACCCGACTCGCCGGAACCGGGAAGCGTAAATCACACGGGCAGTGAATTGATCCGTCTTGTGAACGGTTTACGCCTGACTGTTGGCAAAGCGAGACAATTCGAGGAATTTCGCGCAGACTCGCCAAGAGAGGCTCTCCCGCTTAGTCGGCCGACATGCACTTCCTGGACCAGGCGAAAATCTATGTGAAATCGGGGTCCGGCGGCTCGGGAGCCGTCAGCTTTCGGCGGGAGAAGTTCATCGAGTTCGGCGGGCCGGACGGGGGCGACGGGGGCAAAGGCGGCGACATCGTATTCGAGGCGGTTGCGGGCCTCAATACGCTGATCGACTTTCGCTATTCGCAGCACTTTCGCGCGCCCCGCGGCAAAGGCGGGGCGGGCTCCAACAGGACTGGAGCAGGTGGTGAAGACCTCGTCGTCCGAGTGCCGGTGGGAACGCAGATACTCGCCGACGACGACGATCGCTCGCTGCTCGCGGATCTGACGAAGGAGGGGGAAAGCGTCGTACTTCTCCGCGGCGGCCAGGGCGGCCGCGGCAATGCTAGCTACAAGAGTTCAACCAACCGCGCTCCGCGCCAACATCAGACCGGCGAGCCCGGCGAAGAAATGTGGGTGTGGCTCCGCCTCAAGCTGCTTGCCGATGTCGGCCTCGTGGGCCTTCCCAACGCCGGCAAGTCGACGTTCCTGAATTCGGTCAGCAACGCCGCGGCCAAGGTCGGCGACTATCCGTTCACCACGCTCCACCCCCAGCTCGGGGTCGTCCGGCACAAGGGCCGGGAGTTTGTCGTCGCCGACATCCCGGGACTGATCGAGGGCGCGGCCGAGGGCGCCGGAATCGGGGACCGCTTCCTGGGACACGTCGAACGCACGCGTCTTCTGCTTCATCTGATCGATGCCTCGTCCGACGATCCCGCCGACAGCTGGCGCGTCGTGCGCGGCGAGATCGATAGCTACGGCGCTGATCTTTCCGACAAGCCCGAGCTGATCGCGCTCACCAAGGCCGACCTGCTCGACGAAAAACAGCGGGCGAAGGTCGGAAAGGCGCTCGAAAAGGCGACGGGCAAGCGGGTCTTCCCCGTGTCTGCTCCACTCGAGGAGGGCCTAGAACCCTTGCTCGACGCGGTGATCGAGCGGCTCGGCACGGCTGACGACGATCGCGATGCGGTTGCTCCGGAAAGGCCCTGGTCGCCGTTATGAAGCTCGCGATCACCGGCGGCACCGGCTTCGTCGGCTCACACCTCATCTCGGCCGCAATCGCAGCCGGCCACGAGATGAAAGCGCTGACTAGGCGGGCGCAAGAGCCTCGCAAGCGCGTCCACTGGATTGCCGGTAGCCTGGAAGATCGCGATGCCCTCAAAGTCTTGGTCGAGGACGCGGATGCGGTGATCCATGTTGCCGGCGTCATCAATGCTCCCGACGAGGCCGGCTTCGAGCAGGGCAATGTCGCTGGCACGCTCGCGATGCTCGCCGCGGCGACGGCCGGCGGAGTCCACCGCTTCGTCCATGTTTCTTCCCTCGCCGCGCGGGAGCCGAAACTTTCGCTTTACGGCGCCTCGAAGGCTCGCGCCGAGGAGATCGTCAAGGGATCGGGCCTCGACTGGGCGATCGTCCGCCCGCCCGCGGTTTATGGACCCGGCGACAAGGAAACGCTCGAACTGTTCAAGATGGCGAAGCGCGGTCTGGTCCTGCTTCCGCCAAAAGGCCGGGTCTCGCTGGTCCATGTCGAGGACCTGGCTCGGCTGCTGGTCGCGCTGACGCAGCGGGGAATCCCGAAGCGCTTGATCATAGAGCCCGACGACGGAACGCCCGGCGGCTGGAGCCACAAGGAGTTCGCCAAGGCTCTCGGCCAGGCGGTCGGTCGGCGCAATGTCACCCTCTCCGCTCCCCGCCCGCTGATGCGCCTTGCCGCGAGGATCGATCGCCTTGTGCGCGGCAGCCGAGCCAAGCTTACCCCGGACCGAGCGGCTTATTTCAGCCATCCCGATTGGGTGGTGAGCTCTGGGCACTGTCCTCCATCGGACTTGTGGTACCCGCGAATCGAGACTCACGACGGCCTCGCCCGGACCGCGCGCTGGTATGACGAGCAGGGCTGGCTTTAGCGCACCATTGCGGCCCCGCGCTTCATGGCTACGGTGGCGAAATGCGGGAATCCGAGACGAAGCCCGGCCTCGTCCGTCGCCTCGGCGTCTTCGATGCGACCATGTTGGTCATGGGCGGCATCATTGGCGCGGGGATCTTCGTCAACCCGGCCGAGGTGGCCCGGCACGTCGGCACGCCGCTGCTTATCGTCGGCGTATGGATCGCTGGTGGCATCGTCGCCTTGGCCGCCTCCTTCGTCTATGCGGAGCTGGCCGCACGGCGCCCCGAAGTCGGGGGCCAATATGCCTATCTCCGCGACGCCTACGGACCGATGCCGGCCTTCCTTTATGGCTGGTCGCTGCTCCTCGTCATCCAATCCGGCGGAATGGCCGCGGTCGCGATCACTTTCGCCCGTTATTTCCTGGAGCTCGTGCCGCTGGCGCTTCCCGAGGGGGCCGTCGCGGTCATCGCGCTCGCCCTGCTCACACTGGTCAATTGCGTCGGGGTCAAGGCAGGAAGCAACGTCCAGAGCTTCCTCATGGTTCTGAAGATCGCCGCGATCGGTGCGTTGGTGATCCTCGGCTGGTGGTTCGCTCCCGGCGGCGTTTCCCCCGTCGGTGAAGCCATGCCCGCACTTCCCGCGGCGACGCTTGCGGGAATCGGCGCGGCCCTTACGCCGGTGATGTTTTCCTACGGCGGTTGGCAGACGTCGAGCTTCTGCGCCGGGGAGATGCGCGATCCGAAGCGCGATCTCGCCCGCGGGCTCTTGCTCGGGGTTGCCGGCGTGATCCTCCTTTATTGCGCGGTTGCCGCCGTGTGCGTTTACGCGCTCGGCCCCGCCGGCCTCGCGGCTTCAAAGACACCGGCCAGTGACGTAATGCGCCTCGCGCTTGGGCAGCGCGGCGCCACCTTCATCGCCCTAGGGATCGCGATTTCTACCCTCGGCTTCCTGAGCCAGGGAATGCTTACGGCCCCACGCGTCTACTTCGCCATGGCAGAGGACGGCCTGTTCTTCCGCAGCGTCGCCAAGGTTCATCCGGTCACTCGAGTGCCGATTCTCGCGATCGCCCTCCAGGGCCTCGCAGCAGCGGCCGTCGCTCTGTCGGGGACCTACGGGCAAATCCTGGGCTACGTCGTCTCGGTCGATTTCATTTTCTTCGGACTGACCGGCGCTGCGCTGTTCGTATTTCGACGGCGCAGTCCGGATACGCGTGCCTTTTTCGAAGTGCCCGCCCACCCCTTCACGACGATTTTCTTTGTGGCGGCATGCGCGGTCGTCGTCATCGCCACGGTCTGGAGCAACCCCCTTAACAGCATGATCGGCTATGCGATCCTGCTCGCGGGCATTCCCGCCTGTCTCTATTGGCAGCGCAAGAACCGGGCGGCCGCCGCGTGAGGACAATTCAGTCTGATTACATGCATTGGGCCAAGTTCAAGACCCCGGTCAGCTTCGCACTCACGACCAGTGAGGTCC
>JBKPOR010000134.1:0-8787 GCA_046765675.1 Pseudomonadota bacterium | reverse complement strand
GGTGTGACCCGCGCGCTCGTTGCTCCGAGTGCGGGCAAGACCATTTTCGCCGGGCAGGGGGCTGTGATCGATACCGGCGCCGACATGGATCCGGTGACACGCCCACGCCTGTTCCAATTCGTCGAGCTTGGCGAAACCGGCAAGGACAAAGCGGGCGGATCGCGCGCCTCGGCCTACATCCTGTTCCGCAATGCGTTGCGGGAAGCGGCGGAGCTTCGGCGCTACGGCCAGCCGATCGAGGCGATGCGCGGCGCAGTTCCCGACGAGCGCGAGCGCCCGATCGTTCGCAATCCGAACGAATCGCGGTTGTACGGGTTGGAAGCCCGGCGCAGCGAGGACGTGCTCCTGACCCGCTTCGACGCTGCGGCGCTCGTCCCGGTGCTCCAGGGGCGCCAATATTTGTTGGTTCACGTCGAGCGCGCCAGCGACATATTGCAAGTGCTCGATCTCAGGCGGGAGTTCCGCAATCTCAAGATCGTCCTGGTCGGAGCGAGCGAGGGCTGGATGGTCGCGGACCGGATCGCAAGGTCCGGAATCCCCGTGATCGCCTCGGCGGTGAATGATTTGCCTGCCTCCTTCGAGCAGCTCGCCGCGACCCAGTCGAACGTCGGCCGGATGCGCTCCCAAGGGGTCAATATCTCGATCGGGATGATCGACGACAATGACACCAGGAACCTGTTCATGGAACGGCAGTATGCGGCCAATCTCGTCGGCCTTCAGAAAGTGCCGGGAGCGACCGGGGTCAGCTGGGGCGAAGCCCTGGCAATGATCACCTCGCGGCCGGCTCAGGCGGTCGGCATGGGCGGCGAAATCGGCAGCCTCGCGCCAGGCCGCCGAGCCGACGTCGTCATCTGGTCGGGCGACCCCTTAGAAGGTTCCAGCGCGGCCGAACAAGTCTATATCGACGGCGTGCGTCAACCGCTCGAAACCCATCAGACCAGACTTCGCGACCGCTATCGCTATTTGCCGCGGCGCGAACTTCCGGAGGCGTACCGGCATTGACCGTACAAATGGGCATGTTCCTTTCGTGCATCGCCTTTCTCGCGACGCATTTCCTGATGTCTCATCCGCTGCGCGGTCCGCTCGTTCGGGCGATGGGCGAGCGGCCGTTCCGCGGCCTTTACTCGCTGATCGCGCTGCTGACCTTCGGCTCGATGATCTATTTCTATCACGCGTGCGGCCGCGAAACCGAGCGGCTGTGGAATGCGGGCGACGCCGGGTGGATCGCCGGAACGATCTTGATGTGGTTTGCGGCGATCCTGTTCGTCGGGTCCTTCATCCGCAATCCGGCATTGCCCGGAGCGCCAGGGCCAAAAGGCGGGCCGACGGGGGTTTTCCGGGTGACCCGTCATCCGATGATGTGGAGTTTCGCGATCTGGGCCGGCGTTCACATGATGGTCCTCGCCATGCCCAAGACATTATTCTTCGACGGCACCATCATCATCATGGCGCTGTTCGGAGCGGCTGGACAGGACGCCAAGAAGAAGCGGCTGATGGGCGATGCCTGGCACGAATGGACGGCGCAGACCGCCTTCGTCCCCTTCACCGGCGGGATCGCAAATCCCGGAGCGGTCGCGCTGATCGGCGGGACGCTGTTGTTCTTTCTCGCAACCTGGCTGCATGGCCCGATCGCGAGCATTCCGGCAGGCTTCTGGCGCTGGCTTTAGTGCCGTCATTGCGAGGAGCATAGCGACGCGGCAATCCAGAGCGACGACTGGATTGCTTCGCTTCGCTCGCAATGACGGCTATGCAAATCGCGATGACACGGAAATTCTTCGGCACCGACGGAATTCGGGGGACGACCAACATCGAGCCGATGACGGCCGAGACCGCGCTTCGCGTCGGCCAGGCCGCCGGGGCGCATTTCCTCCGCGGCGAGCACCGCCACCGGGTCGTGATCGGGAAGGATACGCGCCTCTCCGGCTATATGATGGAATCGGCGATGGTCGCCGGCTTTACGAGTGTCGGCATGGACGTTGTCTTATTGGGGCCGATGCCGACCCCAGCTGTGGCCATGCTGACGCGATCGATGCGCGCGGATCTCGGCGTGATGATCTCGGCCTCGCACAATCCTTTCGCCGACAACGGCATCAAATTGTTCGGTCCCGACGGATACAAGCTCAGCGACGAGACCGAGCAGGCGATCGAACAGCGGATCGAAAAGGGGCCCACGCTCGCCAAATCGTCCGAGATCGGCCGCGCCCGCCGGATCGAGGACGCCCGCGGGCGATACGTGCAGTTCGCGAAGGACACGTTCCCGGAACACCTTCGCCTCGACGGCCTCAAGGTGGTCATCGATTGCGCCAATGGCGCTGCCTATCATGTGGCGCCGGATGCTTTGTGGGAGCTCGGCGCCGAAGTCCTTCCGCTCGGCGTTACTCCAAACGGTCTCAACATCAACGACGATTGCGGTTCGACGCAGCCGCGGCTGCTGCAGGAGACCGTGGTGGCGAGCGGTGCCGATATCGGCCTCGCCCTCGACGGCGATGCCGACCGGTTGATCGTCGCCGATGAGAAGGGTGAGATGGTCGACGGGGACCAGTTGATGGCCCTGATCGCGCTTGGGATGCACCGCAGGGGCGAGCTTCGGGGCGAAGCGGTCGTCGCGACGGTGATGTCGAACCTCGGCCTGGAGCGAAAACTATCGGAAGCCGGGCTTCAGCTCCACCGAACGAAGGTCGGCGACCGCTATGTGCTTGAGCAAATGCGCGCGCTCGATTGCAATGTCGGCGGCGAGCAGTCGGGGCATATCATCCTTGCCGATCATTCCACGACCGGGGACGGCCTCGTGGCGGGGCTTCAGGTGTTGGCGGCCCTGGTCGAAGCCAAGCGGCCGGCCAGCGAGCTCCTGCGTCAGTTCGAGCCTCTGCCGCAGCTCTTGAAGAACGTTCGCTTCAACGGGTCCAGCGAGCCGCTCGAGGCCGACAGCGTCCGCAAGCGCATCGCCGCGGCCGAGGCCGAACTCGAGGGGCGGGGCCGCCTCGTCATCCGGAAATCGGGGACGGAGCCTCTCATCCGGATCATGGCCGAGTGCGACGACCTGGCGGTGGTAGAAAGGGTGGTCGACGACATTTGCGAGGCGGTTCAATCCGCCGCGTGAACCTTTTCTTGGTATTTGTCGGCCAAACGACTGTGTCGTGCGCATGGAAAACTTCGCCGCCGGGAGCGGAACGAAGGCTGATTCGATGACCTCGACGGCCCGCATCCTGATTATCGCCGGCTCGGATTCGGGTGGCGGTGCCGGGATTCAGGCCGACATCAAGACGGTGACCATGCTCGGCGGGCACGCGATGACCGCCGTCACGGCGATCACCGCGCAGAACACGCTTGGAGTCACCGTCGTTCACCCGGTACCTGCCGAAGTCATTCTCGCCCAGATCGATGCCATTGTGGCCGATATCGGCGTTGATGCTGTTAAGGTCGGAATGATCGGCAGCGCCTTTGCCGCGAAGCAGGTTGCCGTTCGCCTTCAAGAGCTTAAGGCCATGGACCCAGATCTTCCGATCGTGTTCGATCCGGTGATGGCCGCGACGAGTGGGGCGTCTCTCGCCGACGATCAGACGATCGCGGCGTTCGGCCGGTTGATGGACGTGGCAACGCTCACCACCCCGAACCTGCCCGAGCTTGCCCGGTTGACCTCGGAGGAAGACCCTGTCGCCGCGGCACTGCACCTGGTCGGGGGTCATGGCTGCGCGGTGCTGATCAAGGGCGGCCACGACGAGGGCGACGCACTCGCCGACGCCCTCATCGAAGAAGACAATATGACGAGTTGGCAGGGCCAGCGGATCGATACCGAGGAGACTCACGGCACCGGTTGCACGCTGGCGACGGCCATTGCGACCCTGCTTGGCCAAGGGGCGACGCTCGCGGACGCGGTCACCCGGGCCCGCGAATTCGTCCGGGTCGCTCTGTTCGAGGCCCCGGGACTGGGGCAGGGGTCCGGCCCGATCGGTCAGCAGAATGTCCGGCTCGATTGCGGGGGTCCGTTGCGGCTCAATCAGGTGACCGTGACCGGCACCGATTATGAGCGCTCGGTCGATTTCTACCGCCGCCTCGGACTCAAGCAGATCGTGGACAATCCTCCCGATTACGCGCGGTTCGAGACGTCCGGCGGAGTCACTTTCTCTGTCCAGATCGACCCGGAGGAAAAGATCATCGCCACGACCGCGGTTTATCTCGAATGCGACGATCTCGACGAGCGGGTCGAGCAACTGGCCCGGAGCGGGATCCCCTTCGAGCACGGACCGCGCAACCAGCCCTGGATGTGGCGCGAGGCGCGGCTTCGCGACCCCGACGGCAATATCATCTTCCTCTACAAGGCCGGAGAGGCCCGGCGTTTTCCGCCGTGGCGAATGGAGGGCGCCTAGTTTTCCACAACTTGTATCGGTTGCAGGTCTAGACCCCCGACATCGCAGGCGTACACAAAGCGACTCGATGCCGAGGCGCTGTTCCTTCAAGCTCGAGCTGGATTATCCGCAGCCGCTCGCCGGAGTGGACGAAGCGGGATGCGCTCCGCTCGCGGGGCCTGTCGTTGCCGCCGCCTGCATCCTCGACCGCGGCAAATTCCCGCGCGGGATCGACGATTCGAAGAACCTGCCGATCGAAAAGCGCGAATCGCTCTATAAACGGCTCGTCAAATGCGCCGCCTACGGCGTGGGCGTTGCGACCGTCGAGGAGATCGACAGCATCAACATCTACTGGGCGCGCATGCTGGCGATGACCCGAGCGGTCGAGGCGCTTGGGCTGGAGCCTGCCTGGGTGCTGGTCGACGGTAACGCGACCCCGCGCTGGCAGCGGCCGTCCCGCGCGATCGTCGATGGCGATGCCAAATGCCGCTCGATCGCGGCGGCCTCGATCATCGCCAAGGTGACGCGCGACCGGATGATGGTCGACTATGCGGACCAATATCCGGGCTACGGCTGGGAGCATAACAGAGGCTATCCGACGCCCGATCACCGCCGCGCGATCAACGATCTGGGCCTGACCCCGCTGCACCGCCGAAGCTTCGGACTGGTGCGCGAAATCGAGGCTCGAAAGGCTCAGCCGGAGCTTGCTTTCGTCGAAATCGTCGAGGCGAGTCCTTCGAGTCACACCACCACCGGTTGAGTCACAGGCGGAAGTCCAGACTCAACATCTTGTGGTGCAAGAGGAGCGGACTCGCTTCGTTCTCTTGTCCCGAAATGAGTCGTTAACCCTTGTTCGCTTGACCGCGAGTCCGGCCTGACTCACCCTCGCGTCCGAGAGAAGGGGGCAAGGCTAATGAATCTCATCGCCCGCATTGCGGACAGGGGGAGAGTTGTGCGCCCGGCGCGCCTTGCGACGCGCGAGTTGCCGCTCGACACGATCATTGAGGGGAATTGCATCGCCGAGATGGCGCGGCTTCCCGACAAGTGCGTCGACATGATCTTCGCCGACCCGCCTTACAACCTTCAGCTGGGCGGCGACCTGTTCCGCCCCGAAGGCGGCCGCGTCGATGCCGTGGACGACGATTGGGACAAGTTCGACAGCCTCGCCGTTTATGACGATTTCACACGCGATTGGCTGGAGCAGGCGCGGCGGATCCTGAAGGACGACGGCACGATCTGGGTCATCGGCAGCTACCACAATATCTACCGCGTCGGCGCGCTGCTCCAGGACGCGGACTTCTGGATCTTGAACGACATCGTTTGGCGCAAGAACAACCCGATGCCGAACTTTCGCGGCACGCGCTTCACCAATGCGCACGAAACCCTGATCTGGTGCGTCAAGGACGAGAAGTCGCGCTACACTTTCAATTACCGCGCGATGAAAGCCTTGAACGACGATCTTCAGATGCGGTCCGACTGGCTGCTGCCGATCTGCAGCGGCGGCGAAAGGGTCAAGGGTGACGACGGCGGGAAGGCGCATCCGACGCAAAAGCCCGAGGCGTTGCTGTACCGGATCCTCCTCGCCTGCACGAAGCCCGGAGACGTCGTGCTCGACCCTTTCTTCGGCACCGGGACGACCGGCGCAGTGGCTCGGCGGCTCGGCCGGCGCTGGATCGGGATCGAGCGCGAGCCGGCTTACGTGAAAGTCGCGCGTGAGCGCATCGCTTCGACACTGCCACTCGACGAAAGCGCGATGCAGACCGTCGCCGACAAGCGCGAACTGCCGCGCGTCGCCTTCGGAGTGTTGGTCGAAAGAGGGCTGGTGCCCCCTGGAACAATTCTGACCGACGCCAAGCGCCGATGGACCGCCTCGGTGCGCGCCGATGGCTCAATCGTCTGCGCCACACACTCGGGCTCGATCCACAAGGTCGCGGCCGCGTTGCAGAATGCTCCTTCGTGCAACGGCTGGACATTCTGGCACGTAGCGGCGAGCGGAACGCTACAGCCGCTGGACGCGCTCCGACAGAAGCATCTCGCCAAACTCGCCTAATCCCTTGCGCGGCTCGCCGCTGCTGGTGAGAAGGGTAGCATGAGCTGGCCGCTCAAGACCTGCCTGGCGTGCCTCGTTGCGCTATTCATCGCTGCCGACGCACGGCCCGCTCCGCCAACCGTCCAGCTCGAAGACGAGCGGCGGATGGGCGAAGCTCTTGCCACGCTCCAACCGCAACGCGCCGGGGTCGTCGATGCCTATGTGATTGTCGCTGCCCTCGATGCCGACCCGGTCTTCGGGCGTGAAGCACGCGAGGCCGGCCGAGTGCTTGCCAGGCGCTTCGATGCGGAAGGGCGAACGCTCGTTCTGGCCGGCGATGAGGGAAGCGACCGAGCGGACGCCGCAGCCACGCCCGGCGGGCTGGCGCGCGCCCTCCGCAAGATCGCATCGGTCATGAACCGCGATGAAGATGTCGTAATTCTCTACTCGACGAGCCACGGATCGCCGAATGCGGGGCTAAACTTCCGCGATCCCGCCCGTGGCGAGGCCGTCATCGCTCCGCCCCAGCTCGCGGCCATGTTCGACCGGCCCGGATTCAAGAACCGGCTGATCATTCTCCAGGCTTGTTTTTCGGGTCAGTTCGTCCGAGCGCTGTCCGCCCCTCGCACCGTCGTTGCCACCGCCGCCTCTTCGATGAAGTCGTCGTTCGGCTGCTCGGCCGGAAACGACTGGACCTTCTTTGGATATGCCTTGATCAATGAGGCCATGCGCCAGCCCGATACGTTCGTTCGACAGTTCCGGCGGGCTTTCGTGACCATCCTCGGCTGGGAGCAGCGCCTGGGCTACGAGCCGTCGAGTCCACAAATCAGCATTGGCACCGATACCGCGGGCTGGCTGGCGGCGCTCGACGCCCGCGAACCGACGACTCCCAGTGCGCCGGTCGGACGACCGCCTTCGGAAATCGAGCAATAAGGTGATTCGGACGCTCATTCGCCCGACCGGTTTCGTCGATTCTCCCTTCGGTCACGACGGCAAGCTCGCTCGTCTCGCGGGAGGTCTGAACTGGTTCGCCTGCGCCGAGCTGCTGCGGATCCAAGGCAATCGCCGGATTTCGATCGAACTGGTGGCGGTCGAGGGGATCGAGGATCGCTTCGATGAAGACACGGCTGCTCAGTGGGCGGCGCTGACGTCCTCCCGGCCTGCGCTTCAGCTGGGTGAACGGACGATCAGGCTCGACCAGCCGCAGGTCATGGGCATCGTCAATGTGACCCCCGACAGTTTCTCCGATGGTGGCCAATTCGCCGATTCGAGCGCCGCCGCCGAAGCCGGAGCCGACATGACCGGGCAGGGAGCAGCGATCGTCGATGTGGGCGGGGAATCGACCCGGCCCGGTGCCAAGACCGTCTGGGAAGGCGACGAGATCGAGCGCATCTCACCGGTGATCCGCCAGCTCGCGACTGGTGGCGCCGCGGTTTCCGTCGACACGCGCAAGGCTGACGTCATGACGGCAGCACTCGAAGCGGGTGCGCGGATGGTCAACGACGTATCGGCCCTGACATATGACGACCGCTCCGCCGCGACGATTGCATCGGCGGGCGTTCCCGTCGTTCTAATGCATCACCAAGGCGCGCCTGAGACGATGCAGGACAACCCGCGCTACGACGACGTGCTGGTGGAGGTCTATCTGTGGTTTGAGGAACGAATTGCGGCCGCGGAGAGCGTCGGAATCGCCCGCGACAGGATCTTGATCGATCCGGGCTTCGGATTCGGCAAGACCGTCGCCCACAATCTCGAGTTGATGAACGGGCTGGCTCTGTTCCACTCGCTCGGTTCTCCGTTGGTGATCGGTGCGAGCCGAAAGCGAACCGTCGGCGCCCTTTCCTCGGAAGCGCCCGTCGACCGCCGACTTGGCGGAAGTATCGCTTTCGCAATCAAGGCCGCCGAGCAGGGCGCGCAGATCCTGCGGGTTCACGACGTGTTCGAAACGGTCCAGGCACTGCGGATTTGGCGCGGCCTTCGAGACCAGGCTCTGACCCCGAAAACCTGATTCCGGCAACACTTCCAGTCAGGCCCTGATTCTGCCACAGTTTCTTAGCCATCTTCCGAAGCGAAAAGAGAGGCAGTTGGCGAGATTTAGAATGAGGTCACTTCGGCGCTCTGCAAGAAGTCACGCGACCAAGGTCATTTATCGCGTCGCCGGGCTTCCGATCGCCATTCGGGCGCTGAGACGTCCACCGTCCGGCAGTCCTGGTAAACTCGTCCGCAGCGCGTATCGATCGCAGTATTGGACTCCGGCTTCACCCGGCGATTTGGTCGAGCTGCTGTTCGGGCTGCTCGTGGCGCCCATGCTGGTGATCGGCATGATGATCTGGTTCACCGCCCGCAACGGTGAGATTATCAGGAGGACCGCCAAATGATCGATCATAGCCCAGCTCGGCGACCAGATATGGC
>JBKPOR010000133.1:0-45542 GCA_046765675.1 Pseudomonadota bacterium | reverse complement strand
GGGCTGACATAGGAACGGCGCGGCTTTCGCTCAACCGGCGGATTAGGGGGAGCGCCACCGACCGTCGCATCCACTTCCCCGTCCCCGAAGCGCAGGTTGAGCTCGCGCGCGGCGCGGGCATCGGCCGCGCTCAGCAAGGTTTTCCCCGACCGGTCGGTCACCCGAGCGAAACCCCGTTTCAGCGGCCGCTCCGGATGCGCCAGCTCGGCCATCTTCCAGGCGGCCGCCAGCTGCTCACCGAGCCGAGTGATGCGCTGACCGATCAGATCGTGGCGAAGCCGGCCGGTCACCAGATTCATGTCCGCGCGCGCGGCGCCCGCGCGTGCGGCGAGCGAGCGCGGAAGCCGTTCGGAAAGCTCATCGACGCGCTGAGTCATCGGAAGGAAGATCGCCTGGGCTTCGGGCCAGCGGCAGATCGTCAGCTCGAATCGCTCGCGGCAGCGCTCGGCGCGGCGCGCGAGGCAATGCTGCGCCCGGTGCGCCAGCTCGGCCAGCTGGGCGAAAAGCTCGGAGCGCACGGGAACGGCGAGCTCCGCCGCGGCTGTCGGGGTCGGAGCGCGAAGGTCGGCCGCATAATCGATAAGCGTCGTATCGGTTTCGTGACCGACCGCTGAAATCAGCGGAATCGGGGATTCGGCGGCCGCCCGGACGACCTCCTCCTCGTTGAACGCCCACAAATCCTCGATCGAGCCGCCCCCGCGCGCGACGATCAGCAAATCCGGCCGCGGCTCGAACATCGGGAAGCCGCGGATCGCCTCGGCGATCCTGGCCGCAGCACCTTCGCCCTGGACCGGAACCGGCCACAGGATGACGTGGGTCGGGCACCGATCCTCGAGCCGGTGCAGGATGTCGCGAATGACCGCGCCGGTGGGCGAGCTTACGACCCCGATCACGCGCGGCAGGAAGGGCAGCCGGCGCTTTCGCTCGGCCGCGAACAGCCCTTCGGCGGCAAGCGCCTTGCGCCGCTTTTCTAGCAGTGCCAGCAGGGCCCCTTCGCCTGCCAGCTCCATCCGATCGACGACAATCTGATATTTGGAGCGGCCCGGATAGGTGCTGAGCTTGCCCGTTGCGATGACCTCCGCGCCGTCCTCCGGCTTGAAGGCCAAAGCGACAGCATTGGTGCGCCAAATGACTGCGTCGATGCAGGCGTTCTCATCCTTCAGAGTGAAATAGCAGTGGCCTGAGCCGTGGCGCTTGAAGCCGCTGATCTCGCCCCGAACGCGAACCTGCGAGAAGGCCGTTTCGATCGTCCGCTTTAGCGCTCCCGACAGCTCGCTGACGCTCATCGGCGGCGAATTGTCGCCGGGGGCGACCTTCGCTAACAAAGATCCACGCGTGTCGTCAGGGAGATCCATGAATATTCTGCTTCTCGGGGCGGGTGGGCGCGAAGATGCGCTCGCCTGGCGCCTTAGGCAATCGCCCAGCTGCGACCGATTGATTGCCGCTCCAGGCAATCCCGGGATCGCGCGCTGGGCGAATTGCGTGACGGTCGACCCTTGCGATGCCGAAGCGGTCGTCCGCTTGGCGCTCGACGAGGCGATCGATCTCGTCATCATCGGCCCTGAATCGCCGCTCGTCGCGGGAGTATCCGATGCTCTGCGCGAGGCAGGATTGGCCGTGTTCGGGCCAAGTGCGGCAGCCGCGCGGCTCGAAGGGTCGAAAGGCTTCACCAAGGATTTGTGCCGGGCCAACGGAATTCCGACGGCCGATTATGTGCGCGTAGAGAGCGCGGGCGACGGACGCGCGGGGCTTGCGCGATTCGGCTTGCCGGTGGTGATTAAAACCGACGGATTGGCCGCGGGGAAGGGAGTCACCGTCGCGGCGACCCGGGCCGAAGCGGAGGCGGCGATCGACGCTGCAGGCGACGCTCCGCTGGTGATCGAGGAATTCTTGCACGGCGAAGAAGCGAGCCTGTTCGCATTGGTCGACGGCGAGACGGTGGTCTTCTTGGCTTCGGCACAGGACCACAAGCGCGTCGGTGAAGGCGATACGGGTCCAAACACCGGCGGCATGGGCGCCTATTCGCCGGCGCCTGTGCTGACGGACGAGCTGCGGCGCCGCGCGCTCGAAGAGATTGTCGAGCCGACGGCTCGAGCCCTTGCGGCGACAGGGACTCCGTTCAACGGTGTTCTCTATGCCGGGCTGATGCTCACCGCCGAGGGACCCAAGCTGATTGAATATAATGTTCGTTTCGGCGACCCCGAGTGTGAAGCCATCATGCCTTTGATCGAGGGAGACTTCGCCGAGCTCCTGAACCGCGTTGCAACTGGGAGATTAGCCGCAAGTGAAGTGCCGGATCTTGGGGAGCAATATGCGATGACGGTGATCGTCGCCGCGCGCGGCTATCCGGGCAGTCCGACGAGCGGCGGGCTGATCCGCGAAATCGAAGCCGCCGAACGGGTTCCCGGAGTTACGGTCTTCCACGCCGGCACCGCGCTGACCGCCGGCGGTCTTGTCGCCAAGGGCGGGCGGGTGCTCGCCGTGACCGCAGTCGCAGATACGTTCGCGAATGCGCGGGCACGGGTCTATCGCGCCGTCGACCAGATCGACTTCGCCGACGGCTTTCATCGCCGCGATATCGGCTGGCGCGAGCTCGAGCGGACCGAAGCGTGAACACGCTCTGGTCCTATTTCTGGCCGATCATTTCCGCCGGCCTGCTGATCGGCGGGCTGGGCGGTCTGATCGGTTTCAGGCGGCGCCGAAACCGCCCGCTCGCCATCGCCGGCCTTCTCGCCCTAGCGGCCGCCGGAGCCTGGCATTGGCCGCTCGGAGCGGCCGACCGGTTCACAGCGACGATCGAGCGACAGGCCCGGCAGGCGCTCAACTATTATGAGATGACGCAGGTGACGGCGCACCTTCATCGCCGCCCACTGACCCGGCGCCTGATCCTCAAAGGACCGGCGGACGATTTTCAACGAAGCGAGCTGGCGCGATTGCTCGGACAGCTGCCTGGGGTAAGCAGCGTCAGCTGGTCGGACAGGGGAGGAGTTCCGCTGGCCGTCGAGGCGGAACTGGCCGCGATGCTCGGCTTTCTTGGCGGACTGTTGATCGCATATCTGATCGAGCTTCGCCGCCGCTACAACGCTCAATGGACATGGTGACCGCGATGGATGTGGTTCAAAATTATTGGTGGGTGATCGTCGTCGTTCTGGGGCTGGTCGTCGCCTTCGTCCTGCTCCGGCCGCGGCAGCGTGTGCGACTGACGGACAGCGCCCCGGTTCGGCCCCACATGCAACATTCAAAGCGGACCGAGGGCCGCGGCCTCGTTGGGGAAGCGGCGGCGGCAACGAGCGACGTAACCGGTCAGCTGCTCGGCGCCCCGGTGCGCCGCGAGCTCGCGGGCGAGACGACGCCCGG
Source organism: Pseudomonadota bacterium (assembly GCA_046765675.1). Classification (GTDB taxonomy): domain Bacteria; phylum Pseudomonadota; class Alphaproteobacteria; order Sphingomonadales; family Sphingomonadaceae; genus Sphingomicrobium. The sequence goes on along the minus strand of JBKPOR010000133.1, from coordinate 42,185 downwards.
TGACGATTTCTGCCGGATGAAAGGGGTGGGTCCAAAGTTCGCCGACGCACTTCACGGCCTTGGATTCAACCGCTTCGACCAACTGGCGCATTTGACTCCGACCGAGATCGAGCGGCTCGACGGCCAGCTCGGGGCGTTCAGCGGGCGGCTGACCCGCGACCGAGTGGCGGAGCAGGCGGATTATTTGGCCCGCAACGACGTCGACGGTTACGAGCAGAAGTTTGGGAAGCTTTAGCGTACGGCCGCAGCTTCGCCTTCAACGGACCTGCGCTTCGGCCGGGACGCGATGAGCTTGTCGATCTTTCGGCCATCCATGTCGACGACCTCGAACGACCAGCCGTCATGCCGGAACTTCTCCCCGGTTTCCGGCAAATGCTTAAGCACCGAGAGGGCAAAGCCCGCGACGGTCGAATAATCGCGATCATTGGGCAGGTTCACTCCAAGACGGTCGGCGAGCAGGTCGGCGCTCGCCGCTCCGGACACCAGCCAGCTGCCGTCGTCGCGCTCGACGAGCGGAGGCTCCTCGCCCTGCTCGACGTCGTGAGCGAACGTCCCCGCAAGCGCGGCAAGGATGCTCCCCGGAGTCACGATGCCGTCGAAATGGCCGTATTCATCATGCACGAGCGCGAGCGGCACCTCGGCGCTGCGCAGCACCGCCAACGCATCCATCGCGTCCATCAGATCGGGGATGACCGGCGCCGTCCGGCACAGGTCCCCAAGCTCGATCGGCCGGCCTTCAAGCACCGCCGCCAGAACGTCGCGGGTCTGGATCACTCCCACGATATTGTCGACGGATCCGCGCGCCACCGGAATCCGGCTGTGCGGAGTGTCCATCAACGCGGCCCGGACGTCGTCGGCCGTCGCTCCAACGTCGATCCAGTCGACGTCGGTTCGCGGAGTCATCACCTCGCGCACGGGCCGGTCCGCGAGCCGGACGATTCCCGAGATCATCGCCCGCTCATCCTCTTCAAGCACGCCTGCGGTCTGCGCCTCCGCCACGACCAGGTGGAGTTCCTCCGCCGTGACGTGGTTCTTCGACTCACGGTTGAGGCCGAACAGGCCCAAGATGAGCGCGCTCGAACGCTCCAGCACCCAGACGAACGGCGCGGTGACGACCGAAAGCCAGCTCATCGGCCGTGACATGACGACCGCGATCGGCTCCGGTGAGCGGAGGGCGATCTGCTTGGGGACGATCTCGCCGATCACCAGCGAAACGTAGGTCGTGAGAAAGATGACGAGGCCGAACCCGACGGTATGCGCTGTATTCGGGTCGAGACCGAGCAGCTGCATACGCGCTGCTGCCGGCTCTCCAAGCTTTTCGCCGGAGAAAGCGCCGGCGAAGATCGCGATCAGGGTGATTCCGCTCTGCACGGTCGACAGGAATCGCCCGGGGTCTGCGGCCAGTTCGAGCGCGCATTTGGCGCCGCCGCTCCCGCTCTTTGCCAAGGCCTTCAAGCGGGCCTCGCGCGAGGAAACGATCGCGAGCTCGCCCATCGCCAGGACGCCGTTCACAGCAACCAGCGCGAGGATCAGAAGGACATCCAGCCAGGGTATGGGGGAAAGGGTTTCGCTCATCGGCGTTTCATAAGTCTAGCGTGACGTGGCAGCGCTTCACAAGCTGGCGATCGGTTCATGCGCGGAACCATCCGTGGCATGGGCCGGTTTCAACGCGTCATCGTCTGGAGAGCCCGCCAATGATCCCTGCCCGTAGCATCACCGCGGTTGGACTATGCGCCTTGCTGCTGTCCGGCTGCGGAGTTGGTCCGTTCGCGCAACCCGCGCCGCCGCCGCCGCCGCTGCGGCCTGCGGCATTCACGGCGCTTGGTGTCACCGCCGCTTATCTCAACGGTGACTTGATCGGGGGAACGCGGTCGCGAGCGGCGAAAATGCGCACCGCCAAGATTCGGCCGCTTAACCCCACGATGGTGCCGAGTTACGTTTATCGGCTCGAGCAGGAGCTGAGACGCCAAACGGCCGGAATTGGAATCGACGTGATTCGTCTCCCGGACGGTGTCCTGGTGCGTGTGCCCGCGATCATGACCTTCGATCCGGGAAGCGCGGCGATAAAGCCGCAGATCGATGCGACCCTGACCGAAGTTGCACGCACGCTTAAGGCCTTCAATCAGACTTACGTCGACGTGGTCGCCCACACCGACACATCGGGCACACCATCGGGCAATCTCGCTCTCTCGCAAAAACGGGCGACCGCCGCTGCCGACTTCCTCGGTCGGCACGGTGTTTCCAGGGCGCGGATCGCGTCGCGCGGGCTCGGCGAGGCCGCTCCGCTCTATCCATTCGAAACCACCGAAACCGAAAAAGCCGCGAACCGCCGAATCGAGATTCGCCTGGTCCCGTATCGCGGCTAGCGCCGATCCGCGAAAAATCGGCGCAAGAGCTGGGCGGATTCCTCTTCGCCGATACCGCCGAGCAGGTCGGGACGATGATGGCAGGTCGGCTGGACGAAAATCCGCGCGCCATGGATGACTCCGCCGCCCTTCGGGTCCTCGGCGCCGAACCGCAACGCCTTGAACCGCGCCACCGACACGGCTGCGGCGCACATCGCACATGGTTCCAGAGTCACCCACAAGGTGCACTCATCGAGGCGGGATGTGCCGAGCTTCGCCCCAGCGGCGCGGATCGCCCCCATCTCCGCGTGCGCCGTCGGGTCCGACGAGCCGCGCATCGCATTGCGGGCCTCGGCGACCAGCTCTTCGCCCAGGGTCACGACCGCGCCGACCGGAACTTCGCCGGCCGCAGCGGCCTCGGCGGCAAGATCGAGGGCGCGGCGCATCGGTGGCGGTAGCGGAAAGGCCATTGCGGCGGGACTAGCCAAGCCCGCCGGCCCTGTCAGCTACATCGCGTTGACGTTATTTTCCTCGACCTGGTTGGCGGGCGGCTTCACCTGGACCGCCGGGACCTTCACGGTCGCGTTGCGGGTACCGATCTCGACCGACCCCGTCTCGACGTCGAACTTGGGTGTCTGCCCGCCCTTGGCAACGAAGCCGTTGGTTGTCGCCTGGACTTGGGGCGCCTGTGCGCCGCGGATCTGGTTGATGTCGAGAAACCCCGTGGCGACACCGGCGAGGATGGCGAGCACAATCAGGATCAGGACCAGAAGAATGGCGCGCATATTCTTGTCTCCCGCCGGGTTGCCCCAGTCGATAACGCCGCCGGGGCTGCAGAGTTTCTGCGACGTCCCGTGCCGCGACATTGACGAGGTCGGCCCCACCCGCTAACGGGCGGCGCTCTCCGGGCGCTTCCAGGCGCTCGAACCAAAATCAGGATTAAAACCATGTCGCGGGTTTGCGAGCTGACCGGCAAGGGCCGGCAGGTGGGCAACAATGTTTCCCACGCCAACAACAAGACCAAGCGCACGTTCCTGCCGAACCTGCAGAACGTCACGCTCATTTCCGACGCGCTCGGACAGAGCGTGAAGCTGCGCGTTTCGACCCACGGCCTGCGTTCGGTCGAGCATGTCGGCGGCCTCGACAATTGGCTGCTGAAGACCAGCGACGAAAAGCTGTCGTCCAAGGCCCGCAAGCTGAAGCGCGAGATCGCGAAGAAGGCTTCCGAGCCCGCCGCCTAACCGGCTGAACTTCAACGAAATTCCTGAACGAAGGCTGCACCGCGCGTTCAGCCTTCATTGCCCGCGAATCGCGTAGGACCCCGTCATCCGGCGGGGTTTCCCCTTTTCCCCGCCACGTCTGGAAACAGGCAAGTTCCCTCGCGTCGCGTAACGAGGGGGGCCCGGCGCGCGTAAAGCGTGTCCGGGCCCAACTTTTATGGGGTATCGAACAACCTGGCGAGCTGCTCGACCATTGCTCCGGCGAGCTGGTCGGCATCCATGATGGTCACCGCCCGCTCATAATAGCGGGTAACGTCGTGGCCGATGCCGATTGCGATCAGCTCGACCGTCGAGCGTTTCTCGATCCACTCGATCACTTGCCGCAAATGCCGCTCGAGATACGATCCGCCGTTGGCGCTCGCCGTCGAATCGTCGACGGGCGCGCCGTCCGAGATCACCATCAGGATCCGCCGCTCCTCGGGCCGGGCGATCAGCCGACTGTGTGCCCAGAGCAGGGCCTCGCCGTCGATATTCTCCTTCAGGAGGCCCTCGCGCATCATCAGTCCAAGATGGCGGCGGGCGTGACGATAGGGTTCGTCGGCGCGCTTGTAGACGATATGCCTCAAGTCGTTGAGGCGGCCGGGGTTCGTGGGGCGTCCGTCGGCGAGCCATGCCTCCCGACTTTGCCCGCCCTTCCATCCGCGGGTGGTGAAACCGAGGATCTCGGTCTGGACCCCGCAGCGCTCGAGCGTCCGGGCGAGGATGTCGCCGCAGATCGCGGCGATCGCGATCGGCCGCCCCCGCATCGAGCCGCTGTTGTCGATCAGCAGCGAGACGACCGTGTCCCTGAATTCGGTGTCGCGCTCGATCTTGAACGACAGCGCATGCCGTGGGTTGACGACGACGCGCGCGAGACGAGCGGCGTCGAGCAGTCCCTCCTCCTGGTCGAAATCCCAGCTTCGCGCCTGCTGCGCGAGCAGGCGCCGCTGAAGCCGGTTGGCGAGGCGGGTGACGACATTCGAAAGGCCGCTCATCTGCTGATCGAGGTAAGCGCGGAGCCGCGCGAGCTCTTCCTCGTCGCACAGCTCCTTCGCTTCGATAATTTCATCGAAACGCGTGGAATAGACGCGGTAATCCGTTTCCGGCGCGAGCTCCCAATTGCGGCGGCCGGCGGCGGCGAACAGGCTGTCGGTGACGTCCTCGCCGGCGACGGATTCCTGCTCGCCCATTTCCATTTCTTCGGCGAAGCTCTCGTCGGCGTCGCCTTCTTCGGCCTCGCCGCGCATTTCGACATCGCCGCCGGCGGGTGTCGAATCCTGCCCTTGTTCGGTCGCATCCTCGCCGCCGCCCGGCTCGCCTTCGGACTCGTCCCCGCCCTCGTCCGGCTGATCCTCCCCGACTTCTTCCGCGGTCGCGAGCTCGAGATCCTCCAGCAATTGCCGCGACAGCCGGGCGAAGGCGGTCTGGTCGTCCAGCGTCATCGCCAAGGCGTCGAGCTCGGCGCCGGCCTTGTTCTCGATCCATGGGGTGATCAGCTTCAGCCCCGAAAGCGCGGCCTGGGGCGGCGCTTCGCCGATCAGCCGCTCCCGCGCGAGAAGACCGACGGCGGTCGACAACGGCACCTCCTCGGCTGTGCGGGCGCGGACGATCGCATCGCCGCGAACGCGGGCTTCGGCGAGACGGTTGAGGTTTTCGCGAACGCCGCCCATGGCCCTGGCGCCAAGCGCTTCGACCCGCGCGGTTTCGAGCGCGTCGAACACGGCGCGAGCATCGGCGTCGGCCGGAGCATGGCGGGCATGCAGCTTCGAATCATGATAGCGCAGCTTCAGCGCGACCGAATCCGCGGCTCCCCGCGCTTCGGCGACCAGGCGGGGCTCCAGCGCCGGTCCTGGTGAAGGCACGCGCGCCGTCTTGCCCGACGCTGGCGCCGTCTCCGACGCGAACACGACGTCGACCTCCGAATCCTTCGCGATCGCGCGGGCGGCGCCGGCCAGCGCCCTGCGGAAAAGGTCGATGCGTTCGGCCACCGAGGGCGGGCCTCAGCGCGCCTTGCCGACGACGCTTTCGGGAAGATCCTCGCCGAACACCCGCTGGAAATATTCGGCGATCAGCGACCGTTCGGCCTCATCGCACTTGTTCAGGAACGATACCCGGAAGGCATAGCCGATATCGCCGAATATATGTGCGTTCTGCGACCAGCTGATCACCGTACGCGGGCTCATCACGGTCGAGATGTCCCCGTTGATGAAGCCCTGGCGTGACAAATCGGCGACCTTGATCATCTTGTCGACGATCTCCTTGCCTCCAGGCTCATCATATTCGCCCGACTTGGCGAGCACGATCTGAGCCTCGACCGCGGCAGGCAGGTAATTGAGCGTGGTGACGATGTTCCAGCGATCCATCTGTCCCTGATTGATCGCCTGGGTGCCGTGATAGAGGCCGGTGGTGTCGCCGAGGCCGACGGTGTTGGTCGTCGCGAACAGCCGGAACCAGGGATTGGGACGGATCACCCGGTTCTGGTCGAGCAAGGTGAGCTTGCCTTCGGCTTCGAGCACGCGCTGGATGACGAACATGACGTCCGGGCGGCCGGCGTCATATTCGTCGAACACGAGCGCGACCGGGTGCTGGAGCGCCCATGGCAGGAGGCCCTCGCGGAACTCGGTGACCTGCTGGCCTTCGCGAAGCACGATCGCGTCGCGGCCGACGAGGTCGATCCGACTGATGTGCGCGTCGAGGTTGATTCGGATCATCGGCCAATTGAGTCGCGACGCGACCTGCTCGATGTGGGTCGACTTGCCCGTGCCGTGATAGCCCTGGATCATGACCCGGCGGTTCTTCGCGAAGCCGGCGCAGATCGCCATCGTCGTGTCCGGATCGAACACATAGGTCGGGTCGAGGTCGGGGACGCGCTCGTCGGCCTCGCTGAAGGCCGGAACCTCCATGTCCGAATCGACTCCAAAGGCTTCGCGCACCTTCACGACGCGGTCTGGAACGGCCATGAGCGTCTCCGCGCGGCTTTCGGGATTCACATTGGAAATGTCGGTCATATTCGGGGGGCCTTAGGGGAATGGCGCGCGCGCCTCAACGTGTCTCCAGTTTCTCCGGGAGCGGGAACAACGTCACGAAACGCCTTGCCAGTTCCATATCTCCCGCAACCTCGATCGTTTCGAACGGAGCGCCGCCGTGAATGACCCCGGCGACGGCGCTTGGCGCCCCGGTAAAGGTCACGTCGCAATCCTCGGCATTGCCCCGTGCGACGTCCAACCGGCCGTCGCGCACCGTTGCGACATAGGCCGCCTCGCCAAAACGGAAACATATTCGAGCGTCGATTCCCTCGGCTCGTTCGGGGGAAATCAGGGTCTGGAGCGACATTATCACGGCCGCGTGGCTCATCGGCAATGTCGGGTCATGCAGCGGACTCCTTGCCGCCCATCGACCGAGTGAGGCGATCACCGGTATTGCCTCCAGCCCCCAATCCGTCGCCTCGTACACCTGGACGGAAGCGGGCGGCGGCAGCTTGAGTTTGCGGACGAGCCCGCGCGCCTCGAGCTCGGTCAGACGCTGGGTCAGAACATTGGCGCTGATCCCCTGAAGGTCGGCCTTGAGCTCCGAAAAACGCCGCGGGCCGTAGGCGAGCTCGCGCATTACGAGCATCGCCCATCGTTCACCGAGCAATTCCATCGCATGAGCCAGGCCGCAAGCGTCGTCGTACCGCCGTTTTTCGTCGCTTTGCCGCTTAGAGGTTACTTTTTCTAACTGCATGGTTGCAATTTATAACTTCCGACGGCAAAAGGCAAGCGAATCGAGTCGCAAACCGGAGGAAATAATGTCCAAGGCCCAGATGATTTTCGTGAACCTGCCGGTCGAGGATCTGGAACGGTCCAAGGCGTTCTATGAAGCGATCGGTTTCCGTAACGAGCCCAAGTTCAGCAACGAGGCGGCAGCCATGATGGTGCTTTCGGACACCATCTCGGTGATGCTCCTCACACACCCCTTTTATGCAACGTTCACCCGCAAACCGATTGCCGACGCGCATTCCAGCAGTCAGGTGCTGCTCTGCATTTCCTGCAACAGTCCCGCCGACGTCGACCGGATCACCGACGCCGCCGGAGCGGCTGGGGGCAAGGCTGACGTCAACCCGAAGCAGGACATGGGAGAGGTGATGTACGGCCGCAGCTTCGAGGATCCCGACGGCCACACATGGGAGCCGATGTGGATGGATCCGGCCTTCGCCGAAAAAGGCGCTCACCCTGTCGAAGAAGCCGCCAGGGCGTAACACTCGAAGACTAGGAGGGAAGAATGCCAATCAATCCGAACGCGGCGATCGAGATCACCGCCTTCAAATGGGTCCCCGAGTTCGCCCAGGGACTCGTGCGCGACCTGCGCGTCCGCTGGGCGCTCGAGGAAGCCGGCGTCGATTACCGCGTCCGCTTGCTCGATCAGGAGCGCCCCCCGGAATATCTGCTCGAGCAACCGTTCGACCAGGTGCCCTGCTTCAGCGACGGCGAGGTCAAAATCTTCGAGACCGGCGCGATCGTCCAATATGTCGGCGAAAACAGCGAAGCGCTCCTGCCGCGCGACCCGCAGGGCCGCTACCGGGCGATCCAGTGGACCTATGCGGCCCTGAACAGCGTCGAGCCGGCCCTGATCAACCTGCTTCTGATCGACCTGTTCTTCACCGACGAGGAATGGGCGAAGCTGCGCCGGCCAGGCGCGGCTGACTTCGCGAAGCTCAAACTGAAGCGCGTGTCCGACTGGCTCGGCGACAAGACCTGGCTCGAAGGGGACCGATTCACGATCGGCGATCTGATCATGACCACGACGCTTCGCTTCCTTCGGCACACCGACCTCGTCGCACAATTCGCCAATCTCAACGCGTTCGTGAAGCGCGCCGAGGCGCGGCCGGCATTCCAACAGGCGCTGACCGACCAGCTTGCGGTCTATGCCGCCAATCAACCCCAACTCGAGACTGAAGGAGCAGCAGCATGACTTATTTCGATGGATTCGTGGCGCCCGTCCCGAAGGCCAACAAGGACGCATATTTGAAGTTCAACCAAGCAATGGCTCCATTCCTCCTGGAGGCGGGCGTGAGCCGCTTCGTTGAGGCCTGGGCCAACGACGTGCCCGACGGCAAGGTCACGGACTTCCGCAAGTCGGTGAACGCCAAGGATGATGAGGACGTCGTCTTCGCCTTCTTCGAATATGATTCGAAGGAGACGCGCGATGCCGCGACCGAAAAGATGCGTAACGATGAGCGAATGAAGGAAATGGGCGGCACCATGCCGTTCGACGGCAAGCGCCTGATCTACGGCGGGTTCGATGCAATCGTCGAGGAAGGCACTGCCGGAGGCACTTACACCGACGGTTTCGTCGTCCCTGTCCCCGAGGGCAAGCGAGAAGACTATCGCTCGCTCGCAGCGAAGATGGCGAAGGTGTTTCGCCAGCATGGCGCGACGCGCGTGATCGAGTCCTTCTCCGACGATGTGCCCAAGGGCGAGGTAACCGACTATTATCGCGCGGTGAAGGCCGAAGAAGGCGAAGGTGTCGTCTTCTCCTTCATCGAATGGCCCGACAAGGCGACGCGCGACGAAGCGTGGAAGGCGATCATGGAGGACGAAAGCCTGAAGCCGCAGGGCGAAATGCCGTTCAACGGCCAGCGCATGTTCTGGGGCGGATTCGAGAAGATCCTCGACACCGCCGAAGCGCGGACTCCCGTTACCGCCTGACCCGCCGGATTAAAGTTTAAGAACAAGGAGATCGAACCATGAGTGACGTTCGAGAATCGGCCGCGCCCGCGACGGCCAACGAAAATCGCCCAAATCCCACTGGCGGCTTCATCTGGTACGAGCTGATGACGCCCGATGCCGAAGGCGCGAAGGCGTTCTACGACGCGCTGGTCGGGTGGAACATCAGCGAAGGCGCGCCCGAGTTCCAGGGCTATCGCATGATCGGCAGAAGCGACGGCGGTAACGCAGGCGGCATCCTTCCGCTGACCGCCGAGATGCAGCAGCATGGAGCGCGGCCGACCTGGCTGGGCTACATCCATGTCGCCGACGTCGACGAGGCCGCCAAGTCCATCGAGGCGGCCGGAGGCAAGTTGCAGATGCCGGCGTTCGACATTCCCAATGTCGGCCGGATCGCGATGGTTACGGACCCCCAAAGCGTCCCCTTCTATGTGATGAAACCGACTCCGCCGGAGCCCAAGGCCCAAAGCGACGTTTTTTCGCCGGATGCCGAGCAACGCGTCGGCTGGAACGAGCTTTCGACCAGCGACCCCGCCGCCGCGCGCAAGTTCTACACCGACCAGTTCGGTTGGGGCACCGACGAGTTCATGGATATGGGCGAGATGGGCGAGTATCGCTTCCTGGAGCAGGACGGCACCCGGATCGGCGCCCTGTGCGGAGTGATGCAGGGCCAACAGCCGCGGTGGCGGTTCTATTTCCGAGTGCCGTCGATCGCGAAGGCGAAGGAAACCGCCGAGCAAAAGGGCGGCACCATCCACATGGGCCCGCATCAGGTCCCGACCGGTGACTACATCATCATCGGCAGCGATCCGCAGGGCGCGGAATTCGCGCTCGTCGGCGGGCAATAAGGCGCACCATGAAGACGGCGGCAATCCTGGTTGCGCGACTGATCTTTGCGTTCGCCTTTGCACAGGCAGCCGCGTTCAAGTTCGTGTTCATGGGCTTGGACGCGACGGCCACCCAGATCGCGGGAGCTGGATTTCCTGTCCCGCATCTCCTCGCCTGGGTTGCCGCCTTCTTCGAATCGGCGCTGGCGATTGCGTTCCTGACCGGCCTCTATTTCTCGGAAGCCGCGCTGGTCGCGATCGCTTACGTCCTGTTCCTGGCGTTCTCGTTCCATGGACCGGACCACTGGGCCGGGAACCTGATGGAGTACGGGTTCTTCACTGATCACTTCATTTTCATCGCCGGACTGTTGTTCGCGGCGGTGCATGGCCCCGGGACAAAGCTCGTCCTTCGGGGACCCCGCTTCTGACCAAGAAAGGAGATTTATGATGGCCGACAAACTGACCACCGTTCTGTGGTTCGACAACAATGAGGCGCGCAACGCCGCCGAATTCTACGCCAAAACCTTCCCCGACAGCAGTGTCGGCAAAGCGATCGCGTCAGCGACCGATACTCCGTCCGGTCCCGAGGGACAGGAAATCGTCGTGAACTTCACGGTGTGCGGCCAGTCATTCTCCGGCCTCAACGGCGGGCCGAACTTCAAGCCCAATGAAGCGGTCAGCTTCATGGTCATGACCGAGAGCCAAGAAGAAACCGACCGCTATTGGAATGCGATCGTCGACAATGGCGGCGAGGGAAGCCAATGCGGCTGGTGCAAGGACAAGTGGGGCTTCTCGTGGCAGATTACGCCCCGCCAATTGATGGACGCGATCTCCAGCAGCGACCGCGCCGCGGCCAAGCGCGCGATGGACGCGATGCTGCAAATGCAGAAGATCGACATCGCCAAGATCGAGGCCGCCTTCAAGGGCGAGACGGTCAATGCGTAAGCTTACCGGCGCCGCTTTCCTGTCGCTCGACGGCGTCATGCAGGCGCCGGGCGGTCCGGAGGAGGATCCGACTAGCGACTTCCGCCTCGGCGGCTGGGTGCAGCCGTTCTGGGATGAGATGCGCCCGTTCGACGAGCTCATCATGGGCGAATACGACTTGCTGCTCGGCAAGCGGACCTATGACATTTTCGCCGCTTACTGGCCGTACAATCAGGACAATCCGATTGGCGAAAAATTCCAGCGCATCAACAAATATGTGCTGACGCACTCGGATGAGCCGTTGACTTGGGAGAACAGCAGCAGGCTGTCGGGCGATACGGCCGAGGCGGTGGCGGAGCTCAAACGCTCCGAAGGCCGCGACCTGCTCATCCAGGGCAGCAGCACGCTCTATCCGCCCTTGCTTTCCGCCCGATTGATCGATCAGCTCACGCTGATGACGTTCCCGATTGTGCTGGGCCACGGCAAGCGGCTCTTCGACGGGTCGGAGAAGCCCGGCGCCCTCAAGCTGGTCGATCACTGCGTTTCGGACAAAGGTGTCGTACTCAGCAGCTTCGAGCCTGCCGGAGAGGTGCCGACCGGAACGTTCGAGACGAAGCCACCGAGCGAGGCCGAGCTTGAGCGGCGGAAGAAATGGGTGAGCGAAGACGCATGAGCCTGGAGCTCTTCGGGCATCCGTTCTCGTCCTACACCTGGAAGACGCTGATCCCGCTCTATGCGAACGGGACGGCGTTCGAATTCCGAACGTTGGGGCCGGACTACCCTGATAACAATGTGTTCGTCGCTGCGGCCCATCCCGCGCGAAAGTTTCCAGTGCTGGTCGATGGCGACAGCACGGTTGTCGAAGCGACCGCGATCGTTGAACATCTCGCCGTGCATCATCCCGGCGAAGCGCCGCTCATTCCCGCCGACCCGGCAGATGCGGCGACCGCACGGATGCTCGACCGGATATTCGACAATTATGTGATGGCGAACCTCCAGCGCGTGGTCGGCGCATACATCGCCAATTCGAATAATCCCGATCCCGGCGAAGTGACCGGCGGCAAGCAAGGCTTGCTTCGCGCCTATCGCTGGCTCGAAGCGTGGCTCGCCGCGAATGCCCTGCCGGCTCATGTTTCGCTGGTCACCTGCGCAGCCGCGCCCTCGCTGTTCTACGCCGACTGGATCGAGCGCATTCCGGCCGACTGCGCGCGCCTGTCAGCGTTGCGCGCCGAAATGCTCGCGTTGCCGCCGGTCGCTCGGTGCGTTGACGAAGCGCGGCCTTACCGCCCTCTGTTCCCGCTCGGCGCGCCCGACCGCGACTAAGCGAGAGCCTGAGACTTCCTCAGCAGCTGATAGGCCTCGATCACCTCACGCAGGCGACCTTCGTGGCTTCGGTCGCCGCCGTTCTTGTCGGGGTGAAAACGGCGGACGAGGTGCGAGTAGCTTTGCCGCAGCGCATGCCGGTCGGAATCTTCGCCCATGCCCAGGACCGAGAGCGCCCGCCGCTCGGCCTTGCTGAACCGCGACGGCTTCCCGTCCTTGATGTGCCCGAATCGGGTTGCGATCGCATCGAGCGGATCGGTGAAATCGCTCCACCTTGGCGGCGGATCGGCGCCATTGGCCGCGAATATGCGGGTCGGCCTCTCCCAACCGGCCAACGGAGACTGGGCGGCCGTGATCTCCTCGGGGCTCATGCCGTCGAAGAAATTGTATTTCGCATTATGCTCGCGAACATGCTCGAGGCACAGAAACCGCCAGTTCCCGGGCCCATCGAAATTGGCCGGCTGCAAGGGCGCCTTATATTCGCCGGGCGCGCGGCAGCCCGGGACGGCGCAGCGCGCCCTCGCCCCCTCGACCCGGCCGTGCATCTTGGCTTGTTTCGACGCCATTGAACCCCTCTATATAAGGGCCATGAACGCCCAGGAAACCGGTCCCGTTGCCGCTGAAATGCTTCGCAGGCTCGAAGTCGCGCTTCGGCCCACGCACATCGAGCTCATCGACGATAGCGAGCTTCACCGCGGCCATGGCGGATACAATCCGGCCGGCGAAAGCCACTTCACCCTTCGCATCGAAAGCCCGGTCTTCGCCGGAAAGGGGCGTGTCGAGCGCCAACGCATGATCTATGCAGCCTTGGGCGACCTCATGGAGGCGCGAGTCCACGCTTTGTCGATCCGCGCCACCGCACCGGGAGAACAATGATGGCCACCATCGAGACCGCGTTCGACCAGGTCGTCCTTCCGGTCACCCACGACCTCGGCGCCTTCAAGGTCAATCGCACCCTGCCCGCCCGCGAGCGAACGATGGTCGGCCCATTCATCTTCGTCGACGAATTCGGCCCGGCGCGGCTGCCCGCCGGCCAAGGCATGGACGTCCGCCCGCACCCGCACATCAACCTCGCCACGGTGACCTATCTGTTCGAAGGCGCGATCGAGCACCGCGACAGCATCGGCAGCCGCGCGGTGATCGAGCCCGGCGCGATCAACCTGATGACCGCGGGCAGCGGAATCGTCCATTCGGAACGCTCGCCGCAGGACGTTCGGGCCGCAGGTCCGAGCCTCTACGGGATGCAGACCTGGCTCGCACTTCCGGACGGCCGCGAGGAGATCGCGCCGGCGTTCGATCATGTGGCTGCCGACAGCCTGCCTCTCGTCGAAGACCAGGCCGTTCGAGCCCGCGTCCTGATGGGCAATTTGTGGGGCGTGGCCGCGGCGACCCCGCAGCATTCACCGACCATCTATGCCGATATCGAGCTTGACGCCGGCGGAGCGATAGCGATCGACAGCGACGCCGACGAGCGGGCGGTGATGGTCGTTGGAGGCGAAGCCGAGCTCGACGGGCGATCGCTCGACCCGTTCGCGCTTTACATTCTGAAGCCGGGCTATTCGCCGCGACTGTCGAGCGGCCGGGGTGGACGCGCAATGCTGTTAGGCGGCCAAGCCTTCGGCACTCCGCGCCACGTCTTCTGGAACTTCGTCTCCTCATCGCGCGACCGGATCAACCAGGCCAAGGAGGATTGGAAGGCGATGCGCTTCGCCACCATTCCGGGCGACGATCAGGAGTTCATCCCGCTCCCCGCGGTGCCGGTCACCGTCAGCTATCCGTGAGAGCAGCGTTTCAACTGCGTCCCGACTGGAAGAACATCAGATAAACCAGCCGGCCGTTTTCGGGTCGGTCGCCGAACCCCGGCCCAGCCGTGTGCCAGAGCCACGGGCGCAGCAGCACGAGACGGTTGAAGCGCATGGGGACATGCGTCGTACGCTCCCATTTGGAATCATCGACGCTATCTTTTTCGATGATGTCGGCATGCATTTCGTCGAACGAGGAATAGCCCCTGGCGGCCAGTTCTTGTTTGTAGACGGGCGCACGATCGCTGTTGGTGCGAATGTGGCGAAAGAAATCGGTCCCGCCGCTGCTGTCCTCATTCCGGCTGAGATAGAGGATGCCCGACCAGTGACTGTTATCGATGTGGACCTTGGCCTTGCTCTTGTCTTTGGCGAGCGTCAGACGGCACTTGGCATGAGATTCCAGCGGCGAAACGGGGATCAACGGTTCGCCCACGAGCCGCGAAACGGCTTCGTCGAGACCTTCGATACTGATCCGCTCGAGCGAATTGCGACCGGGGAAAGCGCCCTGCTGCTCGGGATAAGTTAGCCGCAATGCCCGATCGCGCAGATCATCGGCGTTATTCAGAAAATCATCGACAATGAGCAACGTCGTCAGCATTGGCGACAGCTAGCATTCGGCGTCGAAAACGATCAAGGCTGAGGGTAGACATTGGCCATGCCGGAGCTTGCCTTCACCCGCCTGCGTCTTTCGGGAGACATCACGCTCAACGTCGCGCTGGCGGGCGATCCGAGATCGCCAGCGGTGGTCTTTCTCCACGGATTTCCGGAATCTCACCGCACATGGCGCTCGCTGGTGCCGAAGCTCCGAGACCGCTTCTACCTCGTCATGCCCGACCAGCGCGGCTTTGCCGGATCCGACCGCCCGCAGGAAGAAAGTGCGTACCGGACCGAATTCCTGGTCGACGACTTATTCGACCTTGCGGACGCACTCGGGCTCGGGACATTCGCCTTGGTCGGTCACGATTGGGGAGGCGCGATCGCCTGGTCAGCGGCACTGAAAAGGCCCGAGCGGCTGACCCGCCTGGCGATCATCAACGCTCCGCACCCCTGGATCTTCCAGAAGAGCCTGATCGAAGATTCGGATCAGCGGGCCGCTTCGCAATATATCACGGCCTTCCGCACTCCGGGGTTCGAGCAAGCGGTCGAGGCGATGGGCTATGAGGCGTTCTTCCAGAAAACCTTCTCGAAACACGTCGATCTCGCTGCGATTCCCGAAGCGGAAAAGCAGCAATATCTCGCGGACTGGTCCCAACCTGGAGCGATGACCGCGATGCTCAACTGGTATCGCGGGTCGAGGATCGTGGTCCCGCCGCCAGGCATCACCGTGCCGCTTCCCGAATGGCTTTTGAAAGCCTTTCCCAAAATCGAGGTCCCGACCCTCGTCATCTGGGGAATGAAGGACACCGCCCTCCTTCCCGTCCAGCTGGAAGGCCTCGCCGAGCTGGTTGAGGATTTGCGTATCGTCCCGCTTCCAAATGCGGGCCATTTCGCGCCGTGGGAAGCGGCCGACGACGTCGCCGCCGCGCTCGAGCCCTTCCTTGCCGAGGATGTGACCGCTACTGCGCCGGCGGCATGAGTCCCGTCCGATCCCGATCCCGATCCCGCTCCGCGGCGCGCCTAGCCGCCGTCCAGGCGCTCTACCAGCATGACATGGAAGGCACGCCCATCCGGAGGCTGCTTCACGAGTTCCATGAACATCGCCTGGGAGCGGTGATCGAGGATGAGCAGTATCACGACGCCGAGCGCGACTTCTTCGACGATCTCGTCACCGGTGCTGATGCCCGTCGCAGCGAGATCGACGCTTTGATCAGCGCCCGGCTGGCGGAGGGCTGGACGCTCGGGCGGCTCGACCGGCCGATGCGGGCGATCCTTCGTGCAGGGGCCTATGAGCTGATCGCAAGGCCCGACGTCCCCGTCGCGTCCGTCATCTCCGAATATGTCGACGTGGCGCACGCTTTCTACGACAAGCGCGAGAGCGGCTTCGTCAACGGCCTGCTCGACGCCATTGCTAAACAGGTTCGGGCCTGATCGTCATTCCCGCGCAAGCGGGAATCCGGTTCGAATTGCTCCGCTAGGGACTCCCGCTTTCGCGGGACTGACGTTTATGTGGACACGATGAGAGAATCCGAGATCATCTCCCGCGTGAGACAGTTCGCGACCGATCCCGCGGCGCGCGGACTGCTCGACGATGCGGCATTGCTCGATGGATTCGTGATCACTCACGACAGCATCGCGGAGGGCGTGCATTTCTTTCCGTTCGACCCGCCCGCGAGCGTTGGGTGGAAGCTGGTCGCGGTGAACTTGTCCGATGTCGCGGCGAAGGGAGCGACTCCAGCCGGCGCGCTCTTGTCGCTGACGATCGTCGGGGACGGCGAGTGGGAGACCGAGTTCCTGTCCGGGGTCGAGGCTGCGTGCGAAAGCTACGGGCTGCCCTTGATCGGCGGGGATACGATCGCGCTTCCCGACGATAGCCCCCGTATCCTCGGCCTGACGGCGATCGGCCGAGCCGGCGGCCGAGTTCCCGACCGGTCGGGCGGACAACCAGGCGACATATTGTGGCTGGTCGGGACCGTTGGCGATTCCGCGGCCGGACTGGCGCAGCTCCAGCACGATTCGCGAGCTGCCGGGCCGCTCGTCGACATCTATCGACGGCCTGTGCCGCTCCTTGCCGACGGCCAGCAGCTCGCCTCCCACGCGAGGGCGATGATGGATGTGTCCGACGGGCTTCTCCTCGACAGCTTGCGTCTCGCTCAGGCGAGCGGCTGCGCAGTCGAAATCGAACTCGACGCGCTACCGTTGTCCGAGGCTTTCGTTCGCGCGCTCGGCGAGGACCTCGACGCGCGGCTGTTCGCCGCGACGGGGGGCGACGATTATGCCTTGCTCGCCGCACTTCCAGGCGACGTCGACCCGTCAATACTTTCTTTACCAAGCGGGACCAGCATCAGGCGGATCGGAACCCTCGGCGCAGGAAAGCCGGAACTTCGGCTGATGAGCGGAGGACACCCGATCGAACTGCCGGAGATATTGGGCCATGAACATCGCAGCAGTTCCGCTCCGCCAATGGCTGGTCGCGATTAGCGGCATATTATCGGGCGCTGCCGTGGCCCTGCTCCTTCACTAAGCATTCGAAACCGACCGCAGAGTTGCAAGCCTAGCGCGCGCCTCATAAAGGGGCCCGACTCCGCCGGACGTGCACCCGCACGCCCGCCATTCTGTTTGCCGCGAAAACGGGGAAACACATGAACTTGCTTTTGATCGCCATGGCTTGTGGCGTGATTGCTATCCTTTACGGAATCGTGACCAGCCGCCAGGTGCTCGCCCAGTCACCGGGCAACCAGCGCATGATCGAGGTCGCGGGCGCAATCCAGGAAGGCGCGGGCGCCTATCTTCGCCGCCAGTATACGACGATCGCCATTGTCGGCGTCGTCGTCACCGCGGTGATCTTTTTCTTCCTCGGCGGCCTCGCGGCCATCGCCTTCCTCATCGGCGCGATTCTGTCGGGCTCGGCCGGGTTCATCGGAATGAATATTTCGGTGCGCGCCAACGTCCGCACCGCGGAAGCGGCGCGCAAAAGCCTGCAGAGCGGCCTCACGGTCGCCTTCCGTGCCGGCGCCATCACCGGCATGCTCGTCGCCGGCCTCGCGCTGCTCGCGATCACCATCCTATTTTGGTATTTGACCGGGCCCGGCGGCTACGCGCCCAACGACCGTCCAGTCATCACCGCTCTGACGGCGCTCGCACTCGGAGCATCGCTGGTGTCGATCTTCGCCCGTCTCGGCGGCGGCATCTTCACCAAGGCCGCGGACGTCGGCGCCGACCTGGTCGGCAAGGTCGAGGCCGGAATCCCCGAGGACGACCCGCGCAACCCCGCCGTGATCGCCGACAACGTCGGCGACAATGTCGGCGACTGCGCCGGCATGGCCGCCGATCTGTTCGAGACCTATGTCGTCACGGTCGGCATCACCATGGTCTCGGTCGCGCTCGCGGTCGGCACCTCGCCGATGCTGCTGCCGCTGATGACCCTGCCGCTGCTGATCGGCGGAGTGTGCATCATCACCTCGATCATCGGCACCTACATGGTCCGGCTCGGCAAGGGCTCGATCATGGGCGCGCTCTACAAGGGCTTCTGGACCGCGACCGGCCTGGCCGTGCTTGGCATCCCCGCCGTCTTCTGGCTGGTGTTCAACGGCGACCTCAACCAGACGGTCACCACCGACGCGCTGCGCTTCCCGCTGACCAGCCTCATCTATGCGAGCTTCATCGGGCTCGCGGTCACCGCGCTGATCGTCTGGATCACCGAATATTACACCGGCACCAACCACCGCCCGGTCCAGTCGATCGCCAAAGCCTCGCAGACCGGCCACGGCACCAACGTCATCCAGGGCCTCGCGATCAGTCTTGAATCCACCGCTCTGCCGACGCTCGTCATCGTCGTCGGCCTCATCGCCAGCTTCCAGCTCGCGGGATTCCTCGGAGTCGCCTTCGCCGCCTCGGCAATGCTCGCCCTCGCCGGAATGGTCGTTGCGCTCGACGCTTACGGGCCAGTCACCGACAATGCCGGCGGAATCGCCGAGATGGCGGGGCTCGAGGAGGACGTGCGATCCCGGACCGACGCCCTCGACGCCGTCGGCAATACGACTAAGGCGGTGACCAAGGGCTACGCGATCGGGTCGGCCGGACTTGCCGCGCTGGTGCTGTTCGGCGCTTACACGGCCGACCTTCGCGAATTCGGCGGCTCGATCGGCGTCACTTCGAACCTCGACACGCTGTTCAGCCTGTCGAACCCCTATGTGATCGTCGGGCTGCTGCTCGGCGCGCTTCTGCCTTATCTGTTCGGCGCCATGGGCATGACCGCGGTCGGCCGCGCCGGCGGAGCGGTAGTTGAGGAAGTGCGCCAGCAGTTCCGCGACAATCCGGGGATCATGGATGGTTCGGTCCGCCCGAACTATGCGCGGACGGTCGATCTCGTCACCAAGGCCGCGATCCGGGAGATGATCCTCCCGTCGCTGCTTCCGGTGCTCGCCCCGATCGTCGTCTATTTCGCGATCGGCGCGGTCGCGGGCCGTGAGAACGGCCTCGCCGCGGTCGGCGCCTTGCTCCTCGGAGTCATCGTCTCCGGCTTGTTCGTCGCAATCTCGATGACGAGCGGCGGCGGCGCCTGGGACAATGCCAAGAAGTATATCGAGGACGGCAATTACGGCGGCAAGGGCTCGGAAGCTCACAAGGCGGCAGTGACCGGCGACACGGTGGGAGATCCTTATAAGGATACCGCCGGTCCGGCCGTGAACCCGATGATCAAGATCACCAACATCGTCGCCTTGCTTCTGCTCGCGGCGCTCGCGGGTCACGCCGCCGGCTGATCGGGGTCCGACTTCAAAGGGGTGGCCCCGGCACGATCCGTCGTGTCGGGGCTTTTCTTTTGCGCTCGACAGGCGTTGAGGGCGCGCCATGACCCACGCGATCCGAATCCACGAGACCGGCGGTCCGGAAGTCCTGAAGTGGGATGAGATCGACGTCGGCGAGCCGGGCCCGGGCCAGGTGAAGCTCCGCCAGGAGGCCGCGGGCCTCAATTATATCGACGTCTACCACCGCATCGGCCTCTATCCGCAGCCGCTGCCGTTCATCCCCGGTGTCGAGGGCGCGGGCGTCGTCGAAGCCATCGGTCCAGACGTTGTCGGACTCCACGCCGGAGACCGGGTTGCTTATGCCGGTCCGATCGGCGGTTATGCCGAAAAGCGATTGATCGATGCGGACCGGCTGGTGAAGCTGCCGGATTCGGTCAGCGGCGAGCAGGCGGCCGCCATGATGCTCCAGGGCATGACCGCGCACATGCTGCTGCGGTCGGTGCATCGGGTCGAGCCCGGCGAAACGATCCTGATCCACGCGGCAGCGGGCGGTGTCGGGCTGATCGTTTGCCAATGGGCGAAGGCGCTTGGGGCGACCGTCATCGGTACCGTCGGGTCGGACGAGAAAGCCGAGCTCGCCCGTTCGCACGGCTGCGATCATCCGATCGTCTACACCCGGCAGGACTTCGCCGCCGAGGTTGAACGGATCACCGGCGGAGCGAAGCTCCCGGTCGTCTACGATTCCGTCGGGAGGGACACCTTCATGAAGTCGCTCGACTGCCTGAGGTCGCGCGGCTTGATGGTGAGCTTCGGCAATGCGTCGGGGCCGGTCGACCCCTTCCCTCCCGCCATCCTCGCGCAGAAGGGTTCGCTGTTCCTGACCCGCCCGACGCTCTTCAATTATATCGCCGAGCGGACCGAGCTGGAGGTGGCCGCGCGCGAGCTGTTCGACGTGGTCGAGAGCGGCAAGGTGAAGGTCGAAATCAAGCAGCGCTTCGCGCTTCGGGACGCAGCACAGGCTCATCGTGACCTCGAGGCCCGAAAGACCAGCGGATCGACGATCCTGACGATCTAGCTACGCACCTTCCCTTTTCAGCCCTGCACCGCTAAGCCTCCGCGACTTTTCGCCGGAAAGAAAGAGGATTTGCTTGGCCAAGGAAGAATTGCTCGAGATGCGTGGGCAGGTCGTGGAGCTGCTGCCCAATGCGATGTTCCGCGTCCGTCTCGAGAACGGCCATGAGATCCTCGGCCATACCGCCGGCAAGATGCGCAAGAACCGGATCCGCGTCCTGACCGGCGACGAAGTGCTGGTCGAGCTGACGCCCTACGACCTTACCAAGGGCCGCATCACTTACCGTTTCATGCCCGGCCGCGGAGGCCCGCCCGGCTATACGGGCTGACGCGAGCACGTGCGGTTAATCCTCGCCTCGGCGAGCCCGCGCCGTCTCGACCTGCTTGAGCGCATTGGAGTGACGCCGGACGCCGTCATACCGGCCGACGTCGACGAAAGCGTGCCTCGAGGCGAGCCGCCGCGCGACCATGCGCTGCGCCTTGCGCGCGAGAAGGCCGAGGCGGTGGCTCGGCAGGAACCGGACTCCCTCATACTCGCTGCGGACACGGTCGTTGCGGTCGGCCGCCGAATCCTGCCCAAGGTCGAGCAAGAGGAGACCCTACGTGAGTGCATGCGGCTGTTGTCGGGACGGAGGCACCGAGTGCTGACGGGCGTTGCGCTTGCCGTCCCCGGTCAGGGCATCCGCGAGCGGCTGGGCCAGACGATAATCGCGATGAAACGGCTGACCGACGAGGAAATCGCTTATTACTCAAGTCATGGCGAATGGCGCGGGAAAGCCGGCGGCTACGCCCTCCAGGGCTATGGGGAGGTCTATGTGCGCCGCATCGCCGGCAGCTATTCGAACGTGGTCGGGCTTCCGCTGGCCGAAACACGGGCGCTGTTGAAATCAGCCGGGTACGACATTGCCTGAGTGGCTGATCGAGCGCGGAATCGGCGAAACCCGCTTCGCGCGGATCGAGGATGGACGCATCGTCGAGGCCAGGATCCTCATCGACGGGATCGTTTCGGCGGGCACCGAGCTCGTGGGCCGGCTAAAGCGTTCTGGACTTCAACTCATCGCGGACGTCGACGGGCAGGAGTATCTGCTTCCAGAGGGCGCGCACGGTGTAACCGAGGGCTCGGAGCTGAAGATCGAAGTCACTCGGGAAATCATCCCCGGAGTGGAATCCTGGAAACGGCCGCTTGCCCGACACGTCGGTGAGGCGGCGAAGCCGGATCGCGTTGGCGGATCCGAGCAATCCTTCCCCGGTACATCCAATGCGCTGAACGATGCCGGCTGGGACGATCTGATCGGCGAGGCGCGGAGCGGTGCCGTCTATTTCGATGGCGGCGAGCTGCACGTCTTTCCGACACCGGCAATGACTCTGATCGACGTCGACGGAACGCTGCCGCCCGAGAGGCTAGCGCGGTTGGCGGCTTTGGAAGCGGCGCGGGCGATCCTCCGTTTGAGCATCGGCGGGTCCATCGGAATCGATTTTCCAACGGTCGCCGGGAAGGCGGCGCGGGCACAAGTCGACGTGGCGATCGACGAGATTCTTCCCCGGCCATTCGAGCGCACGAGCTTGAATGGTTTTGGCTTTCTACAGATCGTCCGGCCGCGCAGACATGCCTCGCTGGTCGAGCTGGCGCAGGATCGAGCGCTCTTCGAGGCGCGGGCCCTGCTTCGGCGAGTTGCATTCGAACCCGCGGGACCGAAACGGATCGTCGCGCATCCTGCGGTGGTCGCGGTCCTCGACGGCAAGCCGGGCTGGCTCGAGGCGCTCGCACGGCAGGTGGGCGGTCAAGTCGGCTTGCGGTCCGACCCTAGCCTTCCCATGTCCGGCGGCTATGCCGAAGCTGCCTGAATCGAAACGCTGCCCGCTCTGCGGCAAGCCCGAGAACCCCGAGCACGCACCTTTCTGCAGCCGCGGCTGCAAGGACCGCGACCTTCTGAAATGGCTGGGAGAAGGCTATCGCATCGCCGGGCGGCCGGCCGACCCCGAAAGGGTGGACAGCAGCGAGGGCGACAGTTAGGAGCGCGACGCTTGAACGGGCGGCCTGCCCGTCTCCAAGAGCCCAGGTAGCTCAGTTGGTAGAGCACGTGACTGAAAATCACGGTGTCGGTGGTTCGATTCCGCCCCTGGGCACCATCGCTGCCCGGAGGACATCCGGGGGATGTCCGAGGACAGCGATCCCAGAGCAAACGCGAGGGCGTCAAAGCTGATCCAAGCGAAGCGAGCTCAGCGCCAGCCTTTGGCCTTTGCCGCTTTTTCGGCCGCCGCGTCGAACGGCTCGCCTGAGATTGCTGAATCGATCAGCGCGGCAAGGTTCGGGTCCGTGCCGCCGGCCATTCGATAGGATCCCGCCTGGCCTTCGGGAGCAGTGAACAGGCCGCGCACCTGCCAGCGGCCGCCGCTGCGGCAGGCGAGGCCACTCGCTTCGGGCTTGGTGAAGCTGCGACAGATCGAGCCGGACTGGTCGCGAAATGTCATTCCGATCCGAACGTCGCCTGCCGGAGCGCTGGCTAGCTGGGCTGTGAGGGCGTCGTCGAGCGCCGCCGCGGCGTAGACCTTCCCGCCTTCGACCGCGACTGGCGATTCGCTCCCCTGCGGGACCATTGTTCCGACAAGGATTCCGACGGCGAGCGTCGCGGCGATGGCAGCCCATTGCGGCAGTGGCTTCCAGGTTCGCGCCTCGAACGAGCGTCTAGCTGCGCCAAGGTCGACCACTTGCGGCTCGCTTTGGCGGAAAGCAGCCAGCAACCGATCCGGGACTGCAGTGTCGGCAATGGAATCAAAGGCACCCTTGAGTCGGCCCTGCATTGCGCGGTGCTGCTCGGCGCGTGCGGCGAGGTCAGGGTCCGACTGGACTTGCGCCGCGACGCGCGCGGCCTCTTCATCTTCGAGCTCACCGTCGAGCCATGCGAAAAAGACATCGTCGCTGATCATTTCAGGCCCCCACCATCTCAAGAAGCGCCATGCGCCCGCGGACCAACCGGCTCGAAACCGTGCCGATGGGAAGCCCAAGCATTTCCGCCGTTTCGCGATAGCCGAAGCCCTCGATAAGGATGAGCGCGACCACTTCGCGCTGCTCGCCCGGCAATCGCTCCATCGCAGCCATCATCCGCGACAGATCGACCGTCGCGTCCATGCTCGCCGTCGGATCCTCGCCGAGCCGCTCCGCTTCCTCCGCGGGCGCTTCGACCCTTTCCTTGCGCGAGCGCGCTCGAACCGTGTCGATCCACAAATTGCGCATGATCCGATAGGCCCAGCTGTCCAGCCGAGTGCCCGGCTGCCATTGATCCTTCGACCGAAGTGCCCGTTCGATTGTCGCCTGGGTGAGATCGTCCGCGTCGGCCGCGCTCCGCGACAGCGTATGCGCAAAGCGGCGCAGGCGCGGAAGTAATGCGACCAATTCGTTGTCGAACGGAGAGTAAGGCGTCATTTATCCTCATGTGGGATGAAACGTGGCGAACCATGCGTTTCATCCATAGGCAACGCAATTGCGAGATAGAGCCATGATGCGCTTTTCTCAGATGATAGTCCCGGCCGTGGCGGCGATCCTCCTGGCGAGTCCTGTTTCGGCCCAACTGCTGGGCGGCGGCGGGCCGGTCGGCGGAGTCACCGGGACAGTGGGTAATACGATGGGCCAGGTCGGCAACACGGTGGGCGGAGTTCTCGGCTCGCCTGGATCCGGCCCCCTCGGAAGCGTAACGGGCCCATTCTCGAACGGTTTCAGCGGGCTGGGTATGAAGGGGATTCCCCCTTCGCTGGATTCGGTGAGCGTTCCATCGGGCCTGAGCTCAGCCACTCCGATGGAGATCGAGAACTACCGAGAGGCGCGGCTTCGAGCGTTGATCGAAGCCAATCGCGCGGTGCTCGACCGCGACGACAACGGCCAGCCGGTGCGCAAGCGCGAGCTGGTCGCAACGAATCCGGATGCAGGCTCACTCGCGATCGCGGTGCGGTCGGGATTCCAGATTGTGGGCGATGAGCAGGAAGCCCTTCTGGGTATCCGCCTCGTCACTTTGGCCATCCCCAAAGGCCTGAATGTCCGAAAGGCCTTGAAGACGCTTCGCCAGGCCGCGCCGGCGATGCAGGTCGACTACAATCACATCTACGAGCCTTCGGGCGGGGCTTTGCTGCCCGTCGCGGGAGCGGCGCTTGCAGCGTCACCGGCGGTCACCGGCCGCACCCGAATCGCGATGATCGATGGCGGCATCGCCTCGCACCCCGCGCTCGCCCACGCCAGCATCGAGCAACGCGGATTTGCCGGGAACGCCCAGCCGACCGGGCATGGAACGGCCGTCGGTTCGCTACTGGTTGGGGAGCAAGGACCGTTTCGCGGTGCCGCGCGCGGTGCGCAATTGTTCGTGGGCGACGTCTATGGCGGTAACCCGGCCGCGGGATCCGCGACGAGCATCCTTCGCGCCCTCAGCTGGGCGGCATCGAAGAATCCGTCAGTCATCAACATCAGCCTGGTCGGGCCAAACAATGGTGCCTTGTCCCGGGCGATTGCCAGCTTGCGCGGCCGCGGAATCCAGATCGTCGCGGCGGTCGGAAACGACGGTCCGGCCGCTCCGCCGCAATATCCCGCTTCTTATCCTGGAGTGGTGTCGGTCACCGGAGTGGACGCGCAAGGCCGAGCGCTCCACGAGGCCGGTAAAGCCGCCCACCTCGATTTTGCAGCGCCCGGAGCCGACATGATCGCGGCGTTCCCGGGCAACGGGTATACGACCGTCCGCGGAACGAGCTTCGCTGCGCCCCTTGCGGCAGCCCGCCTCGCACTCACCGGTTCGTACCAGCGTCTGGCGCAGGAAGCTCAGCCCGGACAGGGCAAGGTCGGCCACGGAATCGTCTGTGCCGCCTGCCGCGTCGACCCCCGGTTCATCCGCCGCAAATAGGGCCATTCTTTAGTCGAGGGATGAAGTCCCGGCCCACTGTCGTTCTCATTTGGCAAAGGGGATGGGTTCTCATGTCCCATCCTCCGCGGTCAAAAAGGAGGAACGAGATGCGTACGTACATCCTCATTGCCGGTACGGCGCTTGCCTTGTCGGCGAGTCCGGCCCTTGCCGGCGGTTCCGGCGGCGGCTTGATTGGCGGAGTCACCGGAACGGTCAACGGCCTGATCGGCGGAGCAAGCCCGGGCGGGCTCGGAGGCACGGTCGGCTCGATCGGCGGCAATTGCCTGTGCAATACGGTCGGCGGCCTGATCGGCGGCAACGGCGGAACGGGCGGCATGCCCAATACCGGCGGGGTCACCTCGCTGGTCAACAGCGTCGTCGGGCTCGCGCCCACCAACGGCACGGGTGGAGGCAACGGCCATCACGGCCACGGCCTTCCCAATGTCGGTCTCGCCGGCGTCGTTACGACTGCAACCAATGTGACCGGATCGGTCACTGGCCGGGGAGCCAACGGACTCAGCCTCGCCGGCACGGTGACCAATGCGACGAACGCCGTCGCTTCGGTGACCCGCCGTCACGGGACCGGCCAAGGCCAAGGGCTCAACATCGCCGGTGAAGCCACTAGCGTCACCAATGCGGCCGCCTCGGTCACCCGCGGCCACAGCGGAACCGGCAACGGCCTCGCTCTCGCGGGAACCGTCAGCAACGCCACGAATGGCGCGCTTGCGATCACTCGCGGAGGCAACGGCCGCGGCCTCAATGCAGCGGCGGGCCTCGGTTCGGCGACCAACGCCGCCGCCTCGCTAACCAAAGGAGCGCATTCGGCTCTGCTGCAGGGTTCGGCGTCCGGCAATGGTTCTGCAAACGCAAGCGTCAGCAAGCGGCATGCAAGTGCGAACGGGTCAGCGTCCGCGAACGGATCGGGCCTTCTCGGTCTGTCGCTCGGCAACGGCGGACCAGGCCTTCCCAATGGGATCCGGATCATCAACGGCGTTCCATGCGGTCCGGACGGCAAGCCGCTGGCCGGCCCGCAGGCCAGCGCGGTAATGGCGATGCTCGGCAACTCCAATGGACAGCAGAGCAGCTCGTCGTCGCAGGGAAATTCGCCGCGATCGACGCAGCGCAGCCAGGCCCAGAGGCAGAGTTCGTCGAGGTCCGCGAACGACGCGAGCAGCGGACCATTCGCCTCCGGCCAGAGGCATTCGCAAGTCAATCACTAGGTTCGTCCGCAAGGACTGGGCCCGCCGTTTGCTCTCCCTGCGGCGGGCCCTTTTTTGTCAGAGCTTCTCGGTCAGCTCCGGGACGATCTTGAACAGATCACCGACGAGGCCGATGTCCGCCACCTGGAAGATCGGCGCTTCCTCATCCTTGTTGATGGCGACGATCGTCTTTGAATCCTTCATTCCGGCGAGGTGCTGGATCGCGCCCGAAATACCGATCGCGATGTAGACCTGAGGCGCCACGATCTTGCCCGTTTGCCCAACCTGGTAATCGTTGGGCGCGTAGCCGGCATCCACCGCGGCGCGGCTTGCGCCGACAGCCGCGCCCAGCTTGTCGGCGAGCGGATCGAGCAAGGCATGGAATTGCTCGCTGCTTCCGAACGCTCGGCCGCCGGAGACGATGACCCGAGCGCTGGTCAGTTCCGGCCGTTCGCTCTCCGAAGCTTCGAGCCCAACGAAGCTGCTGATGCCGCAGTCAGTGCCGGTATCGACTTTCTCGGTGGCCGCGCTCCCGCCCTCACGCGAGGCCTTTTCGAAGCCCGTGCCACGGACCGTAATCACCTTCTTCGCATCCTTTGAGCGCACCGTGGCGATCGCATTGCCGGCGTAGATCGGCCGCGTGAACGTGTCGGCGCCCTCAACCGAGATGATGTCGCTGACCTGCATGACGTCGAGCAGCGCCGCGACCCGCGGCGCGATGTTCTTGCCGAAGGTCGAGGCGGGAGCGACGAAGGCGTCGTAATCCGCCATCAGCTTCGCGGCGACCGGGGCGACATTTTCGGCAAGGTCGTGATCGAGATGCGGAGCGTCGGCGATGAGCACTTTCGCAACTCCGGCAATCTTCGCGGCTTCCTCGGCAACTCCGCCGACACTGGCCCCTGCGACGAGAGCATGGACTTCGCCGAGCTTCGAGGCTGCCGTGACCGTCGGCAGAGTCGCGTCCTTAAGCTTGCCGTCTGCATGCTCGACCAGGACCAGGACGCTCATTGGACCACCCCCAATGCCTTAAGTTTGCCGACCAGCTCATCGACCGATCCGACCTTGTCTCCCGCCTGCCGCTTCGGCGGCTCGGCGACCTTGAGGGTCTCGATGCGCCGCGAAATATCCACTCCGAGCTCATCGGCGGATTTCGTTGTCATCGGCTTCGACTTGGCCTTCATGATGTTCGGCAGCGAGGCATAGCGCGGCTCGTTAAGGCGCAGGTCGGTCGTCACGACGGCCGGCAGCTTGAGCTTGTCGGTTTCAAGCCCACCATCGACCTCGCGAGTCACCGTGACGGCCTCGGCTTCCGGCTCAACCTTCGACGCGAAAGTGCCCTGCGGCCAGCCGAGCAGCGCCGCGAGCATTTGCCCGGTCGCATTATTATCGTCGTCGATCGCCTGCTTGCCGAGGATGATCATCCCAGGCTGTTCTTCCTCCGCGATCTTGGCGAAGATCTTGGCGACCGCGAGCGGTTCGACCTCCTCATCGGTCTGGATGAGGATCGCGCGGTCCGCGCCCATCGCCAGCGCGGTACGAAGCGTCTCTTGGGCTTTGGCCGGCCCGATCGACACGGCCACGATTTCACTCGCCGAGCCTTTTTCCTTAAGGCGGATGGCCTCCTCGACGGCGATCTCGTCGAACGGGTTCATGCTCATTTTGACGTTCATGAGATCGACGCCCGAGCCGTCCATCTTGACCCGCGGTTTGACGTTGAAATCGATCACCCGTTTGACGGCGACCAGCACTTTCATTCGCTTGCTCCTGAAATCCTAGGCCTCGACCGGCCGCTTCACTTCGGCCACGATCTTCCTGGCGGCATCGCCGAGGTCGTTGGCGGGAACGATCGCCAGACCGCTCTGCGCGAGGATGTCCTTGCCCTGCTGGACGTTGGTGCCCTCAAGCCGGACGACGAGCGGAACTTTCAAGTCGACCTCGCGCGCCGCCTCGACGATCCCTTCCGCGATGATGTCGCAGCGCATGATGCCGCCGAAAATATTGACGAGAATCCCTTCGACCGCGGGATCGCTGAGGATGATCTTGAACGCGGCCGTGACCTTTTCTTTCGAGGCTCCTCCGCCGACATCAAGGAAATTGGCCGGCTCCGCGCCGTTCAATTTGATAATGTCCATCGTCGCCATTGCGAGCCCGGCGCCGTTCACCATGCAGCCGATGTTGCCGTCGAGCTTGATGTAGGCGAGGTCGTATTTCGACGCCTCGATCTCCATCGGCTCTTCTTCGGATAGATCGCGCAATTGCTCGA
This sequence comes from Pseudomonadota bacterium, assembly GCA_046765675.1. Taxonomy (GTDB): domain Bacteria; phylum Pseudomonadota; class Alphaproteobacteria; order Sphingomonadales; family Sphingomonadaceae; genus Sphingomicrobium. The sequence goes on along the minus strand of JBKPOR010000133.1, from coordinate 13,239 downwards.
GGTCCGGATGCCGGAATTCGGCATTGTTATCGAACCCGACCTTGGCATCCAGGACCAGAAGCTCACCCTTGTCGGTTACCGCCAGGGGATTGATCTCGATCTGCGACGCGTCCGTGCCGGAGAAGGCGTCGTAGAGCTTCGCCACGACCTTATTCGCCTGCTTGGCGAGGTCGCCGGTGAGCCCCAGGGCGGCAGCCACTTCGCGGCCGTGGTGCGGCATGAGTCCTGTCGCGGGGTCGATCGTCAGCGTGGTGATCTTCTCAGGGCTGTCGTGAGCGACCTTTTCGATCTCCATCCCGCCTTCGGTCGATGCGACGATCGCGACTCGGCCGGTCTCACGGTCGACCAGCAGCGCGAGGTAGAATTCCTTGGCGATGTCGACCCCGTCGGTGATGTAGAGCCGCTGGACCTGCTTGCCCGTCGGCCCCGTCTGGACCGTGACCAGCGTCTTGCCCAGCATCTCCGCCGCATTCTCCCGGACCTCGTCGATTGACCGGGCGAGGCGAACGCCGCCCTTGGCGTCCGGCCCGAGCTCATTGAACTTGCCCTTGCCTCGCCCCCCGGCGTGGATCTGCGCTTTGACGACCCAGAGCGGTCCGGGAAGCTTCCCGGCAGCCGCGACGGCCTCATCGACGCTCATCGCGGGGTAACCGGCGGGGATCGGCACGCCATATTTCGCGAGCAGCTCTTTCGCCTGATATTCGTGGATGTTCATGGCCGCGGGCCTTAATCAGAAGCTCGCCCCGATGCAAAGCGACACCCGCACCCTGCGCAAGATCATCCATGTCGACATGGACGCCTTCTACGCGTCGGTCGAACAGCGCGACGATCCGTCGCTGAGGGGCAAGCCGGTCGCCGTCGGCGGGCAACATCGCGGAGTGGTCATGGCGGCGAGCTATGAGGCCCGCAAATATGGCGTCCGCTCGGCCATGCCCTCGGTAACCGCGAAGCGGAGGTGCCCCGAACTGATCTTCGTCAAATCCCACTTCGACGTCTATCGCGCCGTATCGCAACAGATCCGGGCGATCTTCGGCGATTACACCGACCTGGTCGAGCCCCTCTCGCTCGACGAAGCCTATCTCGACGTGACCGAGGACCGCCTTGCCCTTGGAAGCGCAAGGGCGATCGCCGAGGATATCCGCCGCCGAATCCGCGAGGAGACGGGGCTCACCGCCTCGGCCGGGGTGTCTTATTGCAAGTTCATCGCCAAGCTTGCCTCCGATCATCGGAAGCCCGACGGGCTCACCGTGGTCACGCCCGAACGCGGTCCCGAGTTCGTCGCATCCTTGCCGGTCGCGCGATTCCACGGTGTCGGCCCGGTGACCGCACGGAAGATGGAACGGCTCGGCATAATGACCGGCGCCGACCTCCGGGATTGGAGCCTTCCAGCCCTACAGGCGAAGTTCGGAAGCTCGGCCGAATGGTATTGGCGGATCTCCCGGGGAATCGACGACCGCGAAGTCAAGCCTGACCGACCGTACAAATCGGTCAGCGCCGAGCGCACGTTCGACGAAGATCTGATCGACCCCGATCGCCTCTCGGCGGAGCTGGAGCGCATCGCCGGCTATGCCTGGGACCGGGTGATGCGCGCGGAGGTCGCGGGGCGCACCGTCACGCTCAAGGTCAAATATGGCGACTTCACGATCATCACCCGGTCGAAAAGCTTCCCTTCCAACATTCCCGACCGGGCAGCGTTCGAAGCGGCCGGCCAAATGCTTCTGGCCGCTCTTCACCCGCTGCCCAAGGGCATCCGGCTCCTGGGTTTGGGGCTGCATAATCTATGTGAAGACGGAGCCGCTGAAGCGCTTCAACTCGGACTCGCAATTTGAAGTCCGTTGTGATATAAAATTGTCACACGGGGCCGCGAGCGATTCAGCTGCGGCCTTAAATTTAGGGAACCCACGAAATAGGTTGGGAGCCACGACCAACGGTCGTTTTGGGGAACGATGCGAATGCGTCCGCTCTGCTGCCGCAATTGGAAAGGTGTGTAATGGCTACAAAGGCCCTTAGCTTCGACGTCGGTGATTATGTTGTGTACCCCAAGCATGGCGTCGGCCGTGTCGTCGAGCTGCAGAGCACCGAAATCGCCGGGACTCGTCTCGACCTCTATGTGCTGAGGTTCGAGAAGGAGAAAATGACCCTGCGCGTGCCGGTCAACAAGGCTGACTCCGTGGGCATGCGCAAGCTGTCGTCCGACAAGACCATGAAGGACGCGCTCGAGACACTGAAGGGCAAGCCCAAGGTCAAGCGCACCATGTGGTCGCGCCGCGCCCAGGAATATGAAGCGAAGATCAACTCAGGCGACCTGACGTCGATCGCCGAGGTGGTCCGCGACCTGTTCCGTCCGGATGACGCTCCCGAGCAAAGCTACTCCGAGCGGCAGATTTTCGAGGCCGCGTCGTCGCGCCTGGCACGCGAGCTTGGAGCGATGGAGCAGACCGACGAGAAGTCGGCGCTGGTTAAGATCCTCGAGATCCTGAACAAGGCCGCGATCATCCATCACAAGGCCAAAGAGCCCGCATAAAAATCGTCATTCCCCCGCATGCGGGAACCCAGCTGGATCCCCGCTCTCGCGGGGATGGCGAAACAAATCGCGAGGGCGCCCATACCCGGGCGCCCTTCTTTTTTGCGCTTGCGGCTGATTTTGCGCTAGTGTATTGCCAACATAACACAGCGTGAAATCGGAGGTCTTCTATGCGCAAGTCAATCGCCGCAGCCGTCATCGCTGCTTCCACGGCCACCTCGGCGTGCGGCCACAACCGCAGCGAAGACGGCGGACCGACGGTATCGCGCAATTACCAGGTCGGAAGCTTCGACCAGATCGAAGTTGCCGGGCCCTATGACGTGACGGTTCGCACCGGTTCCGGCCCGACCGTCTCGGCCCGCGGGCCCCAGAAGATACTCGAGCATATGGTCGTCGAGGTCCGCGGCGGAAAGCTCGTCATCCATGCCGAACGGAACAAGAGCTGGTTCCGCTCGGACTGGCATTTCCGTGGAAAGGTCGAGTTAGCGGTCACCGTTCCGCAACTTCGCGGCGCGACGATCGCCGGGTCGGGCGACATCAAGGTCGATCAGGTGAAGGGTGACAGCTTTGAAGGCACCGTCGCCGGATCGGGCGGGATCGACGTCGCGGCCATGGAAGTCCAGACCCTGAAGCTGGCGATCGCCGGATCCGGCGCGGCGAAGGCCGGCACCGGCAAGGCACAGACCGCCAAGTTCGACATCGCCGGTTCGGGCGACATCGACGCCAAGGGCATCCAGACCACCACAGCCGACGTTTCGATCGCAGGGTCGGGAAGCGTATCGGCCAACGCCACCGGGACCGCGGATGTCAGCATCATGGGATCGGGCGACGTCGACGTGACCGGGGGCGCCAAGTGCAAAGTGAGCAAGGCCGGCTCGGGGAACGTTCGCTGTTCGTGATATTCGGATCTTAAAGCGGATTTAACCATAGATCAGGAAGATAGGGGCATGCGCACCTGCCTTCCCTTATTGCTGTCGCTGGCAGCGTTCGCCGCGCCCGCGGGCGCGAACACTCGCAATTTCGGCATCGAGAGTTTCGAGAAGGTCCGCGTCGACGGACCGTTCAAGGTCACGCTGACGACCGGCGTTGCTCCCTTTGCCAAGGCCACCGGATCGGCCGTCGGCATCGACCGCGTGTCGGTCGAGATCCACGGCAACATCCTGGTCATCCGCAACAGCCTGTCGTCGTGGGGCGGATATCCGGGCCGCGACGCGGGGCCTGTCGAAATCAGCCTGGGAACGCATGACCTCAGCTCGGCCTGGGTCAACGGCTCCGGATCGCTGGCGATCAACAAGGTGAATGGGCTGACGTTCGATTTCTCGGTCCAGGGCTCAGGCGTCGGCGAGATAGGGCAGGTATCGGTCGATCAGCTGACGATCAACCTTGCCGGAACCGCCAACGCGAAACTGGCGGGCGAAGCCGGCAAGATGACGACTTTGATACGCGGCATTTCGAATCTCGACGCCGCCAAGCTTCAGGCGAAGGACGCGACGATCAGCATCGACGGCTCGGCAACGGTCGATGCAAGCGTGACTAACTCCGTCAAGATCAATGCCGTCGGCCCGGCGACGGTCCGGCTAAGCGGCAACCCCGCCTGCACCTTGAATGCAAGCGGGTCAGCCAGCGTCAGCGGCTGCGCCGCCACTCACTGAACTGAGGCGCGGGCCTCGACGCCCGACAAGAAATTCCATAGCGCGCCGGCAAGCTCCTCGCCCGCGGCGATCGCCTCGGCTTTCTCGTTCTCGGGTAGGCGATCGAGCAGCTCGCGGCATACCGAGCTGTGCTCGACATCGGCATATTCGTGGACCCGGAAGAAGCGCAGGGTCGGCTCATCCGAAATTCCGTAACGGTCGATCAGGCCCTCGATCTTGGCGCTGGCCACTCCGGGAAACTGGCTCTCGTAAGCATAGAGCGCGCCGAGTCCGGCCGCATAGGAGCGCTGCGTAAGCCTGCGGAAGGTATCGATCAACGCCTGGGTTTCCGGGTTGAGCCGCTGGGCGCGAACCGCGCCTTCGCTTTCGCCAAGGCCGGCGGCGAACATCAGCCACAAAGTCGCATGATCCTGCTTGCCGGCCTCGATGCCCTCTTCCTCGGCGAGATTCTCGGCGAGCATCCGGCGTCCGTCCCGCTCCGGGCAGGCGCTGTGAACGGCGCTGACCGCGCGCGGGAAGGCTTCGACATGGTGGAAATATTGGCGCGAATAGTCACGCAAGGTGTTGATCGGCAGCCGGCCTTCGGTCCAGGCCTGGTAGAAGGGGTGCCTCAGCATGGCCCGCTCGGCGACTTTCGAATCGATTAGCGACGAAGTGGTCATTCTTGGCCTCCGTGTGCTCTATTGAGAACGCGATACCCATAGGCAGGACTGTCGGCAAGACGACTGATCAGCGGTTGAATGTGTTTAGCAGGAAGTAAATAAGGGGCCTTCCCATTATTCCGAGTCGGGGGGAAGTCATGGGCAAGCCTGGACGCAATTTTTCCGGAACGTCGGGAGATGACTCGCTGGTGGGCACAACCGGCGACGATCGCATGTACGGTTATGGCGGAAACGACCTCATTCATGGGGGTGACGGTAACGACGAGATTCAAGGCCATGAAGGCGACGATGCACTTTATGGAGACGCTGGCAACGACACCCTTTGGGGTGGCCCTGGGAATGACATTCTCGATGGCGGCGCCGGCAGTGACAAGCTCGTTTTCGGTCCGGAAAACGACGTTCTGACGGGCGGAAGCGGGGCCGACACATTCCTGATGGCACAGACGTTTGACGGGTCCACGCCCATTTACCCAGGAACCGCGGTCGTCACGGACTTTCAGACCGGCGTGGACAAGCTCGATCTCTCGAAAATCGATGCTGACCTGCGCACTACGCCGGGAGTTATTACTGGCAACAAGACCCCAGGAAACGAGGCGTTCCACATCGTCGCTTCGAGCGACGGCGTTACGCCGGGCGATCTCGTAATCAGCACGGGCGTGGACGAATTTGGAAGACCGATCACAATCGTGACGGGCTATACGGACACCAGCCCGGGCGCCGAGTTTGAAATGCATCTGCTCGGGTTGAACGGATCCGGCGGGCCCATCATCGCGGCCGGCGACATCATTCTCTAGCGTTCAAGTCGATCAGACGAGCGCAAGCGCGGCGAGCCGCGTGTAGAGTGAAGGCGGGAGTTCGGAGAGGCCGCTATCATCACCGTCCTCGCCGGGTGCGTCGGCGGCTTCAAGATAGCGCCAGCCTTGGTGTGCCCGCTTCGGATATGGCGCGATCAACTCGAGCGACGCCGAAAGGACAATGTCGATCCGCCCATCCTTACGGTCTTCAAACCTCAGGATTTCCTGCCGGCCGACCAACCTGTGCTTGACGATCCAGTGGATCGAACCGCCGATCAGCTCCTCCGATCGTTTCGGGCGCATGCGCGTAACCACCCGCACCTCGCCGCCGGACGCGCGCGCAGCGACACGCTTTTGAAGCGCATCGACGGTGCGGCAGCCAAAGGCGACCTTGGTGAGATGGAGCTTCGGCACGCCGTAGAAGTGGCTTCCCTGCCCACGATTCGCAACGGGCTAACGGCCAAGGCCGACCAGGGTAGCGAGGCCCAGGAACGACAGGAACCCAAGGCAATCGGTGCAGGTCGTCACGAAGACCGCCGAGGACACCGCCGGATCGATCCTGAGGCGATCGAGAGTGATCGGAACCATCACTCCGGATAGACCGGCGACAAGATTGTTGATGACCATGGCGGCGCCCATGACCGCCCCGAGCAACGGGTTATGGAAAACCAGCGCGACCCCGACCCCGATCAAGGCACCCAGCGAAAGACCGTTGGCGAGCGCGATCATAAGTTCGCGGACGAAGGCGCGAATGGTGTTCGATTCGGTGAGCTGGTTGGTCGCCAGAGCCCTTACCGCCACCGCGAGCGTCTGGGTCCCGGCATTGCCGCCCATTCCGGCGACGATCGGCATGAGCACGGCGAGCACCGCGAACTTTGCGATCTGAGCATCGAACAGGTGCACAACGGAAGCCGCGAGCATCGCGGTCGGCAAATTGACGAGCAGCCACATGAGCCGGGTTCGAACGGTCAGGCGAAGCGGCTCATTGATGTCGCCTTCGCCGGCGCCGGCGAGCAGCAAGACGTCCTCGCCCGCCTCCTCCTGGATGATGTGGACGATATCGTCGACGGTGATCATTCCGACCAGGCGCCCCTCGTCGTCCGTGACGGCTGCGGACACGAGCGCATATTTCTGGAAGCGAAGCGCGACGTCCTCCTGGTCCATGTCGACCGGAATGAGGGTCTGCTCGCGAGCCATGATCTCGGCGACCGAAGTCGTTCGCGGGGCCCTGAGGATTGTCGAGAGCTTGCACGTGCCGACCGGGTGGTGATTCGGATTGACGACGAACACTTCCCAGAAGTCGGTCGGAAGGTCTGCCGTGGAGCGCAGATAATCGATGACCTGTCCGACCTTCCAATGTTCCGGCACCGCGCAAAGGTCGCGCTGCATGAGGCGACCGGCGGATTCCTCCGGATAGCTCAGCGCCTCTTCGACCGCCGCGCGGTCGTCGGGCTCCATCGCCTCGAGCACGGCCCGCCGGTCGTCGCGGTCGAGGTCCTCGATCAGAGCGACCGCATCGTCTGTCTCGAGCTGGCCGGCGATGTCCGCGACCTGCTGCGGCTCCATCTCGTCGAGCAGGCCTTCGCGGACGTAGTCGTTCATTTCCGCAAGCACGTTCGGACCGACGATTTCCGCCAGCGCCTTCACCAGCCCTTCGCGCTCGTCGCGCGCGGCAAGTTCGATCAGGTCCGCGACGTCCGCCGGATGGAGCGGCTTCACCAGCTCGCGCGCCGTCGCATCGTCGCCGGCTTCCACGGCGTCGAGGACCCGGTCGACGAACTCCGGCCGGAGCCGGTCTTCCTCATCGATCACCGCACTGGACTCGGGCGGGGGCGCGGCGGCGATGTGCTCGCTCTCGCTCATTCGCGCTTCCCTTCGACTGGACCCGGTGGCGCCCTCCTATTGGGCAGGCGAGTCTGGCGCAAGGCGTCCATCGATCCTAAATCGCCGCCTTAAATCCAACGAATGGAGCTAAGATCATGGCCGACGCCGACCGCCTCACCCTTTCGCTTTCATCCGGCGGCGACGTCGTCATCAAGCTTCGACCGGACCTTGCCCCTGGCCACGTCCAGCGGATCACCGAGCTTGCGAGCCGCGGCTTCTATGACGGGGTCGTGTTCCACCGAGTGATTCCCGGATTCATGGCCCAGGGCGGCGATCCGACCGGGACCGGCTTTCACGGATCCGACCTGCCCAACCTCAAGGCCGAATTCAGCAAGGAGCCGCACGTCCGTGGGGTCGCTTCGATGGCCCGTTCGAACGACCCAGATAGCGCCAACAGCCAGTTCTTCATCGTCTTCGACGACGCACGCTTCCTCGACGGGCAATACACGGTCTGGGGGCAGGTCGAGAGCGGAATGGAGCATGTCGACGCGCTTCCGACCGGAGAGCCGCCGCGCGAGCCCGGGAAGATCGTCAAGGCGACTGTATCGAGCTGATACAGTTCCTCTAGGCATCAGGCCGTTGGTCGAAATGTCCCTGGCTGGCAGCACATGCGTCAGTACGCACCCGGAATCATCAGTCAGGAGGTTCCAGATGCAATTCTATTCCAGTGCGTTTTTGATTCTTATGACCGCCGCGACGGCGAATGCTTCCGAGCCCAAGACCGTGGAGGCGGTCGTCGCCGCCGACGACGGCTGGTTGAAGGCGGAAGTCTCCGGGGACGTGCAGTTCCTCGATCGCCTCCTGCTTCCCGAATATATCTCCATCGGGACCGACGGAACCGTAACTCCAAAAGCGAAGATCGTCGCCCACGCCGGCTCCCGCAGCGCCGAGGAACGAACCAAGCTCCAAGCCCTTATCACCGAATGGAAAGCCACCCACGATGTCCGGCCGCAGGTGACCATCATCGGAGATACAGCGGTGCTGACATGGGTCGTGGACAAACCCGGTGCGATCGATCCCGTGTCGTCCTGCGACATATTCGTTTATCGCGCCGGCGGGTGGCACGCGATCTACTCGCAACATTCAACGGCTGCATCATAGGCTGACCGACTTGGCACGACCTCAATCCAGACACAGGTCCGTCGCGCTGATCACCGGCGCGTCGGCCGGCCTGGGAGTCGAATTCGCCCGCCAGCTGTCCAGGCGTGGCCATCGCCTGGTGCTGGTAGCGCGGCGCAAGGACCGGCTCGAGGCGCTGGCCAGGGAACTCGGCAATGCACGCGCCGTCGCGATCGACCTCTCCAAAGCGAACTCCGCGGCCAAGCTGATGGCTGACCTCGATGCTTCGGGCGAGCAGGTCGAGATCCTCGTCAACAATGCCGGGTTCGGGCTTATCGGCCGGTTCGCGGAGCTCGATCCGAAACGGGAGCGCCAGATGATCGACCTCAATGTCGGCACCCTGATGGATCTCTGCCGAGCGATCGCTCCGGGCATGATCGAACGCAAATCGGGAGCGATCCTCAACGTTGCCTCGACCGCGGCCTTTCAGCCCGGGCCCAAGATGGCGGTCTATTTCGCGACCAAGGCCTTCGTCCTGTCATTCACCGAAGCCCTTCACGAGGAATTGAAACCGCACGGCATCAAGGTCAGCTGCCTCTGCCCCGGGCCGACCCGAACCGAATTCGGGGAGGTCGCCGGGTTCGGGGGCAACGGCGCCTTCGACAAATTGGCCATGGAAGCGGGCGAAGTCGTCGAGGCGGGCCTCAAGGGGATGGACCGAAATCGCGCGGTGGTTGTTCCCGGATGGGTCAACAAGATCGGCGCGGTAAGCACGCGCTTCGCTCCGCGGTCGGTCGTCCGGAAAATCGCTGGAGCGATCAAATATTGAACCCTTGGCGCCTCGAAGCTGTTACGCATCCGGTATGAGGCGCTCCTTCAGGAGAGATCATGGCTGACACCGACACCATCGACCGGGTGAAATCGCGCAAGGTCCAGGTCGCGAGCCTTCCGCCGGCCGACAGCGGCCGCGGTTTCGCACGGCTTCCGGACAGCCTGATGGACGCGCTCGGCCTGAAAGAAGGCGAGGTGATCGAGATCGTTGGCCGCCGCTCGACCGCGGCGCGCGCGATTCGTCCTTATGGCGAAGACGAGGGCATCGACATCATCCGGCTGGACGGCCTTCAGCGGGCGAACGCGGGCGTGGGCTCCGGCGACTTTGTCGAAGTCCGCAAGGTCGACTCCCAGGCAGCGACGCGCGTCGTATTCGCTCCGGCCCAGCCGAACATCCGGCTCCAGGGCTCGGCGGACGCTCTGAAACGGACGTTTGCCGGTCGTCCCCTGGTGGAAGGCGATACGGTCTCGACCACCGGCCACCAGCGAGTGAACGCCGACGTTCCCGAGCCCATCCGCCAGATGCTCAACGCCCCGGCCTTCGCGCTCCAGGAACTTCGACTGGTCGTCGTCACGGCGGTGCCCAAAGGCATCGTCCATATCGATTCGAAGACCAGCGTAGAGCTGCTGTCGGAATTCTCCGCGACCGACGGCCAGCGCCGAGCCGACGTGACTTACGACGACCTCGGCGGGATGCGCGACACGATCGATGCGCTTCGCGAGATGGTCGAGCTGCCGCTTCGTCATCCGGAACTGTTCCAGCGCCTCGGAGTCGATCCGCCGAAGGGCGTGCTGCTTCACGGGCCGCCCGGAACCGGCAAGACCTTGCTCGCGAGGGCGGTCGCCAATGAGAGTGCGGCTCAATTCTTCCATATTGCGGGGCCGGAGATCATGGGCTCGGCCTATGGCGAGAGCGAGCGGCGGCTGCGCGAGATCTTCGAGCAAGCAGCCGAGGCCGCGCCGTCGATCATCTTCATCGACGAGATCGACTCCATCGCCCCCAAGCGCGGGCAGGTGACGGGCGAAGCCGAAAAGCGCCTCGTGGCCCAGCTCCTCACCCTGCTGGACGGGATGGAACCGAGACAAAATACGGTTGTGATCGCGGCGACGAACCGGCCCGAGGCGCTCGACGAAGCGCTTCGCCGTCCCGGCCGGCTCGACCGCGAAATCGTGATCGGCGTTCCGGACGACCGCGGACGGCGCGAAATCCTTGGTATCCACACACGCGGAATGCCGCTGGCGGCGGATGTCGACCTCGACGATCTCGCGCGTCGCACATACGGTTTTGTCGGTGCCGACCTTGCCGCGCTGACGCGCGAAGCGGCGCTCGAGGCCGTGCGTCGGATCATGCCCAAGCTCAATCTCGCCGAGCAAACCATCCCGACCGAAATCCTCGACGCTTTGTCCGTCGAGCTGCGCGACTTCGACAATGCGCTGAAGCGCGTCCAGCCTTCGGCGATGCGCGAGGTGATGGTCGAGGCGCCGCGGATCGGATGGGACGATATCGGCGGCCTCGACGATGCTCGCGACCGGCTGCGCGAGGGCGTGGAGCTGCCGCTCAAGCATCCGGAAGCCTTCCGCCGGCTGGGCATCCGCCCGGCCAAGGGCTTCTTGCTCTATGGACCGCCGGGCACGGGCAAGACCCTGCTTGCCAAGGCCGCGGCGCGCGAGAGCGAGGCCAATTTCATCGCCACCAAATCATCGGACCTGCTCAGCAAATGGTATGGCGAAAGCGAGCAGCAGATCGCCCGACTGTTCGCCCGTGCCCGTCAGGTCGCACCGACGATCATCTTCATCGACGAGCTCGACAGCCTGGTCCCGGCGCGCGGCGGCGGGCTCGGCGAGCCGCAAGTCACCGAGCGGGTGGTCAACACCATCCTTGCCGAGCTCGATGGACTCGAAGAGCTGCAGAATGTCGTCGTCATCGGCGCGACCAACCGGCCGACATTGATCGATCCCGCATTGCTTCGTCCGGGCCGATTCGACGAACTCATCTATGTGGGGCCGCCGGATACGGCGGGCCGGCGCCGAATTCTCGCGATCCACACCGAAGGCATGCCGCTCGCCAGTGACGTCGACCTGGAATCGCTCGCCAAGCGCACCGACAGGTTCACCGGAGCGGACCTCGAAGACCTGGTCCGGCGAGCCGGCCTCACCGCTCTTCGCCGCGGCCTCGACGCCGCCCAGGTGACCATGGCCGATTTCGAAAGCGCGCTTGCCGAAACAAGGGCATCGGTCACTCCGGAAATGCTCGAGGAATACGACCGCATCCAGGAGACGCTAAAGAGCGATGCGGTTCGGCCGATGGGCGGGATCGGCTTCGTGCTCCCTGGAATGCTGCGACCGCGCGAAGGAGGAAAAACCTAGAAATTAGGCGAGCGGAAAGGCCCGTTCGTCGCGGATTTAGTTGCCAACCGCCGTTCCATTTGCCAACGGTCCCCCCTCCCGCCGACCCCAGACGGAGCATTCATGCCCACCTCATCTGCGCGAACGCTAAAAGGTCCGAAGCGGCTTACTCGGCGCCGCGATCGCCGGGGCGCCAATCCCCAGTGGCAATTCCTGCGCGGCTTCCTGAAGAATCCGGTGATGGTCGGATCGGTCATCCCGTCGAGCCGTGTGCTGATCGAAAAGATGCTTCGCCCGGTCGATTGGGACAGTACGAAGCTGTTCGTCGAATATGGCCCCGGGGTCGGTACCTTTACCCGGCCGATTCTCGAGAATTTGCGCGATGACGCGACGCTGGTGACGATCGACACCAATTCCGACTTCACCAAATTCCTCAGGGAATCGATCGACGACCCGCGCCTGGTCGCGGTGACCGGCTCGGCAGCGGACGTCGGAAAGGTGCTCGCCGATCGCGGTTTCGCCAAGGCCGATTATGTGTTGTCTGGCCTCCCCTTTTCGACCCTGCCGCCTGGCGTCGGCGAAGCTATTGCCTCGGCCACCGCCGAGGCCATTCGTCCCGGTGGCGCGTTCCTCGTTTATCAGTTCAGCCCCAAAGTGCGCGACTTCATCGAGCCGCACTTCGAGCGAATCGATCGTGGCTTCGAATGGGTCAACGTGCCGCCCGCGACCCTGTTTTGGGCATGGCGCGAGCCCGACGAGGCTTAAGGGATTCGAAGCGCCAGCCGCCTGGTGACCGTGTAATCGAGCGACGTCACCAGGAACCAGCCGATCCTCCAGCGCAGTCGCTGCAGCCAGCCTGCCTTGTCGTGCGCTTCCTGGGTAATTTGCGCACAAGCTCCAATCTCGTGCTCGAAGTAACTGCGCATCATGATCGCGAAATCGGGATCGTGCACGCGAAGCATCATCTCCATGTTGAGATAGAGGCTCCTCAAGTCGAAATTCGAGGAGCCGACGTGAACGACATCATCCATCACCAGCAGCTTCGAGTGCAGCTTCGCGGGCTGGTATTCGAACACTTCGACGCCGCGCTTGATCGGCTTGAAATGCGGTTCGATGAAGTCGCGCACTTTGGGGCTGAACTGATAGATCAGGAACGCGCCGCCGGGGCGGATCACATTCGAAGTGGCTTCCGCAATGTCTTCGCCGACGCCGGGTGGAAGCGTGGAAAAAGGAAGCCCTCACAGCACATAGTCCGCTGACCCGAGGTTGCGGTCTGCGAGGATCTTTTCGACGTCGGCGGCCGATCCTGTCACGGCGACCAGACGCGGGTCGTCGATCAGCTCCTTTAAATAGTGCGTGAAGTCCGCATTGGTGTCGATCGTCAGCAGCGTTGCATCGGCCGCGAGGCGTTCGAGCACCGGCTTGGCGAAGGTCCCGACGCCAGGCCCGTATTCGACGAACAATCTCGTATTCGACCAGTCCACCGG
>JBKPOR010000132.1:0-8092 GCA_046765675.1 Pseudomonadota bacterium | reverse complement strand
GACCTGGCCGCCGCCGAACGATGCGGCGTAGAGTCCCTTGCTCACCGAGCGGATGATCTCGTCGGGCGTGCTCTCGCCGGCGAGCATGAAGGTGTTGGTCATCCGCGGCATCGGCGCGTGGGCGAAGCTTTCGCGACGGCCGTTGCCGGTGGCTTGCATGCCCATCAGGCGGGCATTGAGCCGGTCCTGAAGATAACCTTTGAGGATCCCATCCTCGATCAGCACGGTTCGTCCCGTGGGCGTTCCTTCATCGTCGATCGTCAGCGACCCGCGGCGCTGGTCCATTGCGCCGTCATCGACCACCGTCACTCCGGGTGCTGCGACCCGCTCCCCAATCCGGCCGGAGAAAGCCGAGGTACCCTTGCGGTTGAAATCGCCCTCGAGCCCATGGCCCACTGCCTCGTGAAGAAGCACGCCGGCCCAGCCCGAGCCCATGACAACCGGCATTTCACCCGCGGGCGCCGCCACGGATTCGAGATTCACCAGGGCCTGCGCGAGCGCGAGGTCGATCGAGCGGTTCCATTCCGCTTCGTCGAACAGCTTGCCGTAGAGATAGCGGCCGCCGAGGCCGTGGTAGCCGGTCTCGCGCCGGCCGCCCTGCTCGGCGACGATCTGCACTCCGAGGCGGACTAAAGGCCGGACGTCGGACGCGATGAAACCGTCGGCCCGGACAACGTCCACCACGTTCCAGCTTGCGGCGAGCGCCACGCTGACCTGCGCGACTCGCGGATCGCGGGCGCGCGCAGCCGCATCGATCCGCTCGCACAGCGCAACCTTCTCCGCGAACGGAACGAGCGAAAGGGGATCGTCCGCTCCGTACATGGACTGATTGGTTCGCTGCGGCGGCGCGGCGGCCTCACCCTTGCGCGGATCCAGCAGCTTCAGGGTCGAGGCCGCGCGCTCGATCGCCGCCTCTGTGATCTCATTGGCATGCGCAAAAGCCGTCGTCTCGCCGTTCACACCGCGGAGGCCGAACCCGGATGTCGTATGATAATCCGCGGTCTTGAGGCGGCCGTCGTCGAACCCGAACGCCTCGCTCGCCGCATATTGAAGGAACAACTCGCCGTCGTCGCAGGCGCAAAGGTGCCTGACGGCAAGCCGGCGCGCGCCGTCGGGGTCGAGGTTCCGGTAAAGGAAGCGGCGGGGATCTTGCGTACTCATGCAGCCTGGCTGTCGGCTGGTCCCCCCTCAAGGACGAAGCGGCGGTCGCAATAGCCGCACTCCACATAACCCAGCTCGCCGTCCATGCGCAGGTAGATCCGCGGATGGCCCAGGGCCGGATCGACTTCGCCCGAACCGTCGCAATAGACTCGGTCGGTCTTCACCTTGAACACTTCGGGCGGCGGCGGGGCTGGCATCGCCTCAAGAGGTAGCAACCGCCCGCCAGCCGTTCAACCGCTTGCGCTTGTCGCATGGGCGGGCCCCTCCTATGCGCCCTTCACCATGGACAAGCCTGCGATCCGAATTGAATCGCTCAGCAAAACTTACGCTGGCGGCAAGCAAGCGCTCAATCGGGTCACCTTCGATGTGCCCCGCGGACAGATATTCGGGCTCCTCGGGCCCAATGGCGCGGGCAAATCGACCTTGATCAACATCCTTGCCGGGCTGGTCGTGAAGACGGACGGCAAGGTAACGATCTGGGGCTTCGACATCGACAAGCATCCCCGCAACTCGAAACGTTCGATCGGGGTCGTCCCCCAGGAAATCATCTTCGATCCGTTCTTCACTCCGCGCGAAACGCTTGAGATCCAGGCGGGACTCTATGGAATTCCTGCACGCGAGCGGAAGAGCGACGAGCTGCTCGCGGCGATGCACCTCACCGACAAAGCGAACGCTTATTCGCGGACCTTGTCGGGCGGGATGAAGCGGCGGCTGCTCGTCGCCAAGGCGATGGTTCATTCGCCTCCGATCCTGGTGCTCGACGAGCCGACCGCGGGGGTCGACGTCGAACTCCGCCGGCAGCTCTGGAACTATGTCCGCAACCTCCACGCGCAGGGCGTCACGATCGTCCTCACGACCCACTATCTCGAGGAAGCCGAGGAATTGTGCGACCGCATCGCGATCATCCACCACGGCCAGGTGATCGCCAACGAGCCGACGCGCGAGCTGGTCGCCAAGGCAAAGGAAAAAGCCGTGGTCGTAACCTTCGACCGCGACATAAGTGAGGTCCCGGTCAACGACTGCTATGAGAATATCGCTCTGCTCGACGAACGGACGCTCGAGATTACCTATCGCAAGGACAAGGTGAATGCCGGGCAAGTGCTTGCCTCGCTGACGGCCGAGGGCCTTGGCATCGTCGACGTATCGACCCGCGACCCCGATCTTGAGGACGTCTTTCTCAGTTTGACGTCGTCGGCGCAGGAAGCCGCATGAAAACCACGGCTGACGTGTTGATCGTCGGCTCGGGCGCGGCTGGGCTCACCGCCGCGCTCAACCTGGCGGTAAGCTGCTCGGTCGCGGTCATCGCCAAGGGCGCGCTCGGCGACACTGCTTCGGCCCGGGCACAGGGCGGGATCGCCGCGGTGCTCGAGGAAGGCGACAGCTTCGAGGCCCATGTCAACGACACGATGATCGCCGGAGCGGGCCTCAACGACATCAAGGTGGTCGAACATGTCGTCGAATCGGCGCCCCGCGCCATCCGGCATCTGATGGACCTGGGAGTGCCGTTCGCCAGCGAGAACGGGGTGCTCCACCTGACTCGCGAAGGCGGACACAGCCATCGGCGGATCGTCCATGTCGCCGATGCCACCGGCTATGCCGTCAGCCAGGCCCTCGAAGGTGCCGCGGCGAAGCACCCGAACATCACCCTCGTCCCGGACATGGTCGCGATCGACCTCGTCACGGGCCGGCACGCCAAGCATTTCTCGACCAGCGGCGCGGTGCATGGGATTTATGCCTGGAGCCGAAAGAAGAAGCGGGTCGAGACGTTGACGGGGAGGGCAACGATCCTCGCTACCGGAGGAGCGGGCCGGGCCTATCTCTATTCCACCGCTCCGCGCGGAGCGACCGGCGATGGGATCGCCATGGCGTGGCGGGCGGGCTGCCGAATTTCCAACATGGAATTCATGCAGTTCCATCCAACCTGCCTGTACAATCTCGAGGTCAAGAACTTCCTGATCACCGAGGCGGTGCGCGGCGAAGGCGGGCAGCTCAAGCTTCCGCCGGGGGTAAAAGGCGGCGGCAAGCGCTTCATGCCCCAGTTCGACGGACGCGCCGAGCTCGCGCCGCGCGACATCGTGGCCCGGGCGATCGACCATGAGATCAAACGGCTCGGCCTGGACTATGTCCACCTCGACATCTCGCACCGCGACCCGGATTTCGTGAAGTCGCACTTTCCCAACATCTACGAGAAGCTGCTCGGCCTGGGCATCGACATCACCAGGGAACCGATCCCGGTCGTCCCGGCGCAGCATTACACTTGCGGCGGAATCGTGGTGGACCTTGACGGCCGCACCGACGCTCCCGGGCTATATGCTGCGGGCGAAGTGACTCAGTCCGGCCTTCACGGCGCCAATCGCCTTGCTTCCAACAGCCTCCTCGAATGCCTCGTGTTCGGCGAAGCGGCGGCAAAGCACATCATGGCGAACTTCGATAGCATGCCGGACGTCCCCGACGTGCGCCCTTGGGACGAAAGCCGAGTGACCGACAGCGACGAAGAGGTCGTCATCGCCCAGACCTGGGGCGAGATCCGCCGCTTCATGTGGAATTATGTCGGGATCGTCCGCACCAGCAAGCGGCTCGAGCGGGCGAAGCGGCGGATCGACATGCTTCGGCAGGAAGTCCACGAATATTACGCACATTTCCGTGTCACCCCCGACTTGATCGAACTTCGCAATCTGCTGGAAGTCGCCGACCTGATCGTCCGGTCGGCCTTGTCGAGGCACGAAAGCCGCGGGCTTCATTACACGCTCGATTTCCCCGAAATGCTGGCCGGAGCGAAGGACACAATCCTCGTTCCCTAGGATTTCACAGGCGCCGAAAGTTCAACACCGCATTCAACAAGAACATTGCGAGGCCGGCGAAGACCGAGACGATGATCCGCGCCGCAAGATAATGGATCGGCGTGTACCGAACGAACGCATCGAACAGGACGAGCGTGATCGCCAGACCGATACAAGCGTTGAGCAGGAAGTAGCCGTAGCCCGGGACGATGGCCCGTTGCGTTCCGCGATAGATCCAACCCCGGCCCAGTGCATAATGCATCGAGTTGGCGACCAGAAATGTGACCCCCGTCGCCGCGACCTTGTCGACGTGGGCGAACTCGACCAGCAGCCACAGCAAGAGCAATCCGAGAAGGAAGACCGCGGTACTGACGACCGTGTTTCGGCCGAGAAGCACGGCGGCATTGCGGGACCACAGCCGTTCCGTCCATCGCTGCTGAGTTACGACCGCTTCTTCCGTCATGCGGCGGCCGCGGTGACCTGCTTCTCCTCGTTCGAGTCGGGCCAGTCGCTTCGGCGGCGCATTCCGAGGTTCAGGAACAGGACGGGCAGCTTCAGGAACAACAGCTCCGAATGGATGAACGTGTCGACGGCGCGTTCCCACCATTTTGGCTCACGCTTGCAGTTGGCCCTGAGCCAACCGTCGTAAGGCGCCCAATGGCTCGGCTCGTCCTCCTTGATGATCCGGAAGATCTTCATGAGCCCCTGGTCCTGCCGGACGATCGGGTGTTTCAGAAGCGTTTCGACCTGCACGTACCCGCGCTGCTCGGTGAGCGAGATCACCCGGCAGAGTTTCTCGAACAATCCGTCGCTCGCGATGACCGCATGCGTATCGAGCCGGTCGATGGTCGAACGGAACATGATCTCGACGAACCGGTCGATGTGGCCGCAGGTGCGGTCGACGTAGAGCGGCATCTGCCCGCGCTTTTCGTACCATCGCCGGAACATGAGATAATGCTTCCGCTCGTCGGCGCGGTGTTTCTCGATTGCCGCGATGAACGCCCGGTCGTCGGGCGAACGGGCGCGAACGGCCTCGAGCACCCGATCCAGCGCCGTATAGCCCCGGTGCTCATTGTAAATGTAGATCGAACCCAACAGGTCGAGGTAGCGACGACTAAACCACGCTCGCATTCATAAGCTCCTGCGCCAGTCAGTGGGCCCTTAATGCGCGAAAGTTCAGCGCGGTCCAACTTCCGCCGGGCGAAACTCCCGCCAGCGGTCGCCTCGGGCTTTCACATAATGGCGCCAGACGTAGTCCCAGGGGATGACAATCGCGCACACCAGCGGGAAGACGCCGATGGCCCACAGGTCTTCGCTCAACCGCGGGGAACCGACCCCGGTCCACCACTGGGGCAATCCGAAGAAGATGAGCCACACTGTCTTCCACCCCATCTCAAACAGCAGGATGGGCACCATCTTTAGCGGATAGCGGAATGCGAAGAAGGCCATCACCCAAAGACCGCTGATCAGCGCCTTGTGAACGCCACGATCCATTGCGGCATGGTCGACCAAGGTCTGCACGGTTTCGAACAGGCCCCAAATCCCGAGCAGCGCGACGGCGCGCATGACGTAGAGCCGCGCGAGCGAAACTTCCTGATCGCCGCGTCGCCAGAAGCTCATCGCCAGCGGTCTCCCGGTGCCTGCACATAGTGGCGCCACACATATCCCCAGGGAATGATGAGCGGCATGACGACGACCCCGACGGTGATTGCCTTGAAGTCCTCGCCGAAGGTCGGCGGGAGCTGGCCCGACAAATATTGCGGAAGGCCGAAAGCGAAGAACCAGATGTATTTCCACGCGAGCTCGAAGAGCAGCAGTGGAAGCATCTGCCGTGGATAGCGGAGGCCCAGCACGCACATCAGGCAGAAACCGCTGAGCAGCGCGGGGATGACTCCGCGAGCGGTCGGCTCGTGAACGAACAGCGCCGGGACGACCTGCGATCCTTCGGCGAACGCGATCAGGAAATAGATCACGCGCATGACGTTCAGCCGAAACAGGGACAGCTCTTTGTCGGCGGGAACAGCGGACAGGGATGCGGCAGTCGAGGCCATGTCAGGTCTCCATTTCGAGTTGGGGAGTGGCCGAGGTAGCGGCCCGTGGGGACGATGGAATGCGCAGGCCGAGCCGGGCGATCGCCTTGGCGAAACGCAGCCGGACCAGCCAGAACAGCATTACCGCTAATGGAGCGAAAGCGAGGACGAACAGGACCGGTGAGCCGCGGACGGCGACAGGCATGACCTTCTGCTGGCCGAGGAAGAACGAGCCTGTCGCGATGAAAAAGGCAAAGCACATCCGCCACAGGTGCCGGCGGATGCGCTCGGCGGCGGTGAGCGTCCCGCGCAACACGACGCGTAGATCGAGCAGCCCCGCGACAAGGCTCAAGCCGGCGAGGATGAACACCGGGCCGCTGCCAACCGGCGTCGTGCTCCGCCCGCTGAGCCCCGACCACACCATGAGAGCGCCGGTGGCAAGCGCGACAGCGCAGGCGAGCATCTCGAACTTGCCCGTGGCTCCGTCCTTTCGCCGAGCCGCAACCCAAGACGTCGCGACGAAATACAAGACGAAGAGGCCGGCGATCGGCGATCCGGGCTTCGGCGTTCGAAACGGCTCGAGAATCGAGGCGGTGATCCCGAGCACGATCATCGCAACCGCAAACCAGATCCCGGCCTGGACGTGGCGGTGCCCGCCCTTGCGAGCCGCGATTGCAATGGTCCCGAGCAGGATGGCGGCGATTCCGGCGGCGATGTGGACCGGCAGGAAGAGCGTCTTGATCATCTCGGGCGATCCTCAGGCCGCGCGCGGTTGCTCGGCCGCGTCGGAGTCGGGGTGGAACTCCAGAAGGTCGCCGGGCTGGCAGTCGAGCACCGAGCAAATCGCCTCGAGGGTCGAGAAGCGGACGGCGCGAGCCTTGCCGGTCTTGAGGATCGAGAGATTGGCGAGCGTGATGTCGATCCGGTCGGCGAGCTCGGTCAGGCTCATCCGCCGATCGTGCAACAACTCGTCGAGCTTGACGACGATCGCCATCAGACCGTCCCTTCGAGGTCTTCGCGCATTAGCGCGCCTTCGGCGAAGACTCGGGCCAGGACGAAGGCGAGGATCACGCACAGCCAGCCGTTGATCGAAAAGCCGGCGTCGAGGTGGAGCGGGAATTGCTTGGACGCGATCGATTTGCCGATGAGTCCGATCACCAGGCTCAAGAGCTGGAGCCCGAGCAGCGCCCAGGCGATCGCGTTGAGCCGATAAGCGTTGGCGGCGACGAAGGGGTCGCCGCGCCCGACCGTCTCCACCATCGTCAGGAGCCGGGTGAGGATCAGGTGGTTGAGCGGCACCGCCAGGAGTCCAAAGCCCGCGATGAGCTGCAGCCCGATCATGATCGGGTGGGCCCGCACCCCTTCAGGCACGTCGATCGCCTTCCTGAACCAGGGCTCGTTGACGAAGGTGAATGCGAGGAGCCCCAGGATCGCGGCGCCGTACACCCAGTTCACTACGATCAGGATGCGCAACGTCACATAGGCGATGGGCAGCGCGGCACCTTGCTTGCGGGACATTGATTGGTTCTCCAGCGAACTACTTTATCGATAAACGATAATATACTTATCGCTATTCGGCAAGAGTATTATCGAAAATCGATAAAGAGCTCGAATCGCGATGATCACAAACGCGGACGCTCGCCGCCTTAGCTTAGGGTTGGCTTTAATCCCGGCGCTACCCTGCTAAACCCCGTCCTTCATGTCCGACACCGAAACGCCAGAAGCCCCCGCGGTCGAAGCTCCGAGCGCCGCAACGACCAATCACCTCTATCTCGTCGATGGATCGAGCTACATTTTCCGCGCCTATCACCGGCTGCCGCCGCTGACGAACCGCCACGGCCAGCCGGCGCGAGCGGTCTATGGCTATACGACGATGCTGTGGAAGCTCGCCGACGGCCTCAGCAAGGCCGACGGGCCGACGCACATGGCGGTGATCCTCGACGCGTCCGAGCACACGCACCGCAACGAGATGTACGACCAGTATAAGGCGCACCGCCCGCCGCCGCCGGAAGATCTGGTCCCGCAATTCCCGATGATTCGCGACGCCACCCGCGCCTTCTCGCTGCCGTGCATCGAAGAGGAAGGCTGGGAAGCCGACGACCTGATCGCGAGCTACGCCAA
>JBKPOR010000131.1:0-3526 GCA_046765675.1 Pseudomonadota bacterium | reverse complement strand
ATCCTATTCCGTCCGAGTTTCAGTCAGGCGAGTGGCGAGGAGCTTCTGAAGCGCACGAGCTCGGGCCGGAGCGCGGTGGGGCCATCGAAGGCCGCGTCTTGAACTTCTTTGATGTGGAAACCGACGGCGATTGAAGGGTCCGCAATGCGTGGAAAGCGGACAACCGCGCGCTTGGCTCCGATCCTGCGCTTCTGTGGTTTAGCGGCTAAGCGCGTCGATCAGCAGCTTTTTGATACGCGCCACCAACTCGGGCGTGCGTCGCCCGAGTATTCCGCGCGCCGCTTCAGGCAAATGTGCAACCGGATCGCCGTCGTCGCCGAACACATAATGGTCGAACATCACCCGCCACGCCGCCAGCTCGTTGGGCGGTAGATCCTTCATCGCGATCACCGCGTGATAGAGCGCGTTCCGCGGGTCCAGCAGGGGCGGCTCGGCGTCGCGCCACCAGAAATTGATCAGCGCGCCCAACTCGTCGAGCGAGGCGACCGCATGCCAGCAGAGACTTGGTATGTAGACGGCATCGCCGGGCCCGAGCTCGGCTTGCTGAGCAGCTTTGAGCGCCTCGGCGAAGCGCGGATGCCGGTCGAGGTCCGGCTCGTCGACATCGGCCAGGCTGGTCGGCTGGCCGGCTAACGTGAAATCGAGCGGGCCGACGTAGAGGTTCCTGAGCTGCTCGGTCGGAAATAGGGTAAAGCGCCGCCGGCCGGCGACGACGCAGGCAAGGTTCTGCGACAGGTCCCAGTGCGCGGCCGTTTGCGTTCGGTTGCCGAGCCACAGCGAGATGACCGTCTCTCGCGTCATGTCCAACATCGTCACCGGAATACCCGGGATAAGGCCGGGCAAATGCGTCCGAATTGGAATCCCGCCGGCATACATCGAGAAAGGTTGTTCGTCTCCGCGCTGGCGCAGCAGTAGGTCGAGCAATTGATCGACCGTCGCCAGCTTCCGCGCATAGTTGAAGCCGCTGAAATCCGGATTGTAGCCGAAGCGGCCTCCGATCTCGGGGGACCCAAACCAAGCCTCGAATGGCTTGTCGGTCGCGGCGTCGTGCAGAAATTGAGCCAGGCCCTCGGGCGCAGCCTTCCCTGCGCGGACGACCGGCCAGTCGGCGACCAGCCCGCGGAATACCGCAGGCTCGCCCTTGGGTACGATCTCGCGCTCGAAGCGCGCGCGATCCATCGGCCCGTAGTCGGCGATCGCTCGCATGTCCTTCGGCTAGCAGCGCCGTCGACGCTTCGCTAGGAGCCGCGTCGGGCCACTAATGTCTGCAATGGGTCGAAAACGGACCTTGCCGGCTCCTTCGCGTTCAACGACAAGAACTTCCAGCGAGGGGGAGTCAGTGTTGGTTCCGAGCCAGACCTGCCCCGAATAACCGCGCGGCCTTCACCTCGGCGCGGGTGCTGTCGCCATGTTCGGTCATCTTCACCAGTTCAGCGAAATAGCGGCCTGCCTTCACCTGATCGCCCGCAAGTCTCGCGGACTGCGCGGCTCCGTAAAGTCCCGCCAGCCGGCGCGGCGCTCGTTGGAGTGACGCTTCATATTCCTTCAAGGCGTCGCCTGGACGCCCAAGGGCGAGTAGCAGCTCGCCGAGCTGTTCCCGGGCAGGAAGAACCGATCCCGGAGTGACCGGATTCTTCTCCGTCGCATCGTCGAGCTTAGCGGCTATGCGCATTAGGCGCACGGCTTCATCGTCCTTCCCGCCGGCATGTGCGGCCCAGCCTTCGGCAATCTTGCGCTCGATTGAGACCTGCTTACGCCAGTCATATTCGCCCGGCCCGATCGTTAGTCCTCGTTCTATCGCCGCGAGCTTCACCACTTCTGCGCTGGCCAGCCCTATGTCTCCGCTCCGCGCCGCACCGACCGCCCTGGCAAAGTGGATGTGGGCCACTGCCCATTTATGATTGGCGAGGGCGCTGAGGCTCTTCAGATTGGCTGGCAGTTCGAGCGAAGCCGCCTCACGCCATTGCCCCCGCTCCAGCGCCAGGCGCGCGGGTATCGCCGTGACCGCATAGGCGACTGTGCGTGTGGGTGGATCGGCCTGGCTGATCGTCTTCAGCTCGTCCAGGATCTGCCCCGCTTCGGCGTCGCGCCCGGACTGTAGATAGGCATAGGCGAGATAGTCCATCGCGTGGAGCTGTTGGTCCCACGCGCCGGGCATCCCGCTCGATTTCGCATAGGCTCGTGCGGCTGCTTCGGCGGCTCGGTTGGAGCTGATCGCTTCATCCCACAGGCCCAGACGCGTAAAGATGTGCGAGGGCATGTGCTGCGCATGAGCAGAGTCAGGGGCGATGCTGGCGTATCTGCGCGCTGCCGGCAGTGCGAGCTCGGCGAGGGACGGATAGTCGAAGCTGTGGATGAGGTAATGTGCGACCCCCGGATGATCCGGGTTCTTTGCCAGGACCTTGTTCAGGATCGCGCCGGCCAGTCTTTGCTTCGGGAAAGCAGGATCGCCGTCCATTGTCCCCGCCGCAATCAGCGACAGCGCATAGAAGACCGCCGCCTCGTCGTCCTGCGGATAACGGTCATGGAGGCGCTCCATCGCTTCCGAATAAGCGAAGGCGCGTGTCTTAAGGTCGAGCCGGTCCGAGTCTCGATAGAAGGTCCCGAGCGCGGCGACATAGTCCTTCTCGCGCTGGCTCTTCGCGCTTGCGATTTGCGCCTTGCCGATCGCGCTTTTGCCCTTATCCAGCTCCGCCGGCGTAGGCCGATCCCACAGGGGATGATAGTAGCTCATGGCCACGCCCCAGTCGGCGATGCCGCAGGTTGGATCCGCGGCGGCCGCCTCGGTGAAGCTCTGTTCTGCCCGTCGATACTCGAACGAGTGAAGCCAACCGAGACCGTGCTCAAACGCCGCCTGCGCCGCTGGGCTGCAGGTCGTCTCGAATGACAGCCTGCCCAGCTGAGGCGAATGTCCGTGCGAATGCTCAGGGTCCATCGCAGCCAGCGCCATAGCGGAAGCATTAAGGAGAATGTTCATGAAGGCACCTCCTGAGGCAAGAGAAGCACACGTCAACTCAATACGCCCGCCAATGGGCTGAGAGAAAGTCTCTTAGGACTGAAGTTGTTTGGCGCCGAATGTCCGCTTTGGGTGGAAAGCGAACGCTACGTTGGTTCACGTTTCCAGAGTTGGTAAGCGCGTAACGCGCAGGCGATGGCGATAGCGAAACCAAGGATTGCCCAGAGATAATCGCCTCGTTGGGCCTCTCGGATGGCTCCGAGAGCTAGAAGCGCACCTAGGACCGCTGAGAGCTTTGGACCCATGCTGTCTCCATTATTCGCGACCAGGATAGCCTACTGGCGGCGCGAATGTCCGCAATGGGTGGAAAGCGGACGTTACCGCTCGTTCCGCATGACAGTCCTTGGCGTCACCGGAAGGAATTGACGCGGATCAAACCGCTCCTAAGACTGGGATCATGAGACACATCGCACGACTTGCGCTGTTCGCGGTCCTAGTTCCTGCGACGGCCGTGGCCGCCGACCCTCCCGCCTTGCCGGATCCCGCGACAATCGCCGTCCCCGACGTCGC
>JBKPOR010000130.1:0-4308 GCA_046765675.1 Pseudomonadota bacterium | reverse complement strand
GGCTTAAGGTGCGGCTCAACGTCGACAACGTGTTGAACGGCCGCCACCTCTTCTATCGGCACGTGTACGAAGGTTATCGCGACCGCACGCCGCTCGCTTTTTACCAGCGCGCGAACCAGCTGGTGGGGCCGCTGATCAGCATTTCGGTGAAGGGCACCTTCTAGGAAACGGCCCCCGCTGCTAAGGCGCCGTGATGCCCAAGATCGACCTTGAGAGCCTCGAGCAGACCAACAGCACGGGCTATCCGCCACCGTTCAACGAACCGGTCGCCGGCCGCTGGCAGCGGAAGTTGGCCGAGGCGGGCCGACTTACCGAGCTGGGCGCGAGACATGTTGTCCTTCAGCCTGGCGCATGGTCGAGCCAGCGCCATTGGCACGAAGGCGAGGACGAGCTCCTGGTCATGCTGACCGGCCGCGCGATCCTGGTCGAAGACGAGGGCGAGACGGAATTGGGTCCGGGCGACATCGCCGTCTGGCCGAAAGGGGTGAGCAACGGCCATCACCTCATTAACCGCGATACCGGGCCGTGCAGCTTCGTCTGCGTCAGTGCCGGGACGGAGGCGGGCGGCGCTTATTCGGACATCGACATGAAGTGGACGATCGAGGGCGGCTTCGTCCACAAGGACGGGACTCCCTACTAGGCCGCCTTTCCGACCTCATATTCGTCGATTACCCAAGGCTCGTCCTGCGCCTTGTCGATCCATTCGGCAACGTGCGGGTGGGAAAGCACCGCCTTCATATAGACCGCTGCGAACGAGGGGACCGGCACCGCGTAGGTGATGAAACGGGTTACGACCGGCGCATACATCATGTCCGCGGCGCACCATTCGCCGAAAAGGAAGTCGCCGACACCACCGAATCGAGCCCTTGCCTGGGCCCAGAGCTGGAGGATGCGGTCGATTTCCTCGCGCACGAGCTCGGATAGCTCGATGGGCGGGAAGCTCTTGCGGACGTTCATCGGCAGCTCGCGGCGCAAATTCGGGAAACCCGAATGCATCTCCGCCGCCATGGAGCGGGCCATCCCCCGTGCATTCTGGTCCTGGGGCCAATAGAGGCCGGCGCCGTCGCGATCGGCCAGGAATTCGATAATCGCGAGGCTGTCCCAGATGACGGTCTCGCCGTCCCACAGGATGGGCACTTTCCCGAGCGAGGGCGCGAACTCGTCGCCTTCGCGGCGCTTCTCCCATTCCGCGTCGAACATGGGGACGACATATTCCTCGAACTCTTCGCCGGATTGCTTGACCGCAAGCCAGCCGCGCATCGACCAGCTCGAATAGGCCCGGTTGCCGATGATGAGCTTGAGCAAATGCCCTCCCTTAGACTGTCGCAGCTTCCATTATCGCCGCTCTTAACTCGGCGATGCCGCTACCGGTTTCGATCGACGTCGTGAAGATGGTCGGATGTGCGGCGGGCCGATTGCGTGCTTCGCTGGCCGTGGCCGCAAAAGTTTTTTCAAGCTCGGTCGGCTTTACCTTGTCGGCCTTGGTCAACACGAGGTGGTAGCTCACCGCTGCACCGTCGAGCATGTCCATCACTTCGCGGTCGACGTCCTTGAGCCCATGCCGGGAGTCGATCAGCACGAGTGCCCGTTTCAGGACAGCTCGGCCTCGCAGATAATCGTTCACGAGCTTGCGCCAACGCTTGACGAGATCCTTCGGAGCCTCGGCGAAGCCGTATCCGGGCATGTCGATCAGTCGCAGCTGCAATGGCCGCCCGACGTCGAACACATTGAGCTCCTGCGTGCGGCCAGGGGTGTTCGACGTACGCGCCAGGGTCTTGCGGTTGGTGAGCGCATTCAGGAGCGAGCTCTTGCCGACATTGGACCGGCCCGCGAACGCGATCTCGGGCACGTCGGGGTCGGGCAGGAATTTAAGCTCCGGCGCGGACTTCAGGAATTCGATCGGTCCGGCGAACAGCTTTCGCCCCCGCTCGGCGAGATTCTCCTCCATAAGCTCCGTCATGTGTGGACCGGGTGTGTGTCGGCAAAATGCAGCCCGTATTTCTTGTACAGCCACCATTGTTGCAGGATCGTCAGCACGTTGCTGGTCACCCAGTAGAGTTGGAGGCCGCTCGCGAACGGTGCCATGATGAACATCATTACCCATGGCATCAAAGCGAACACCTGTTGCTGGGTCGGATCCATCTGCTGCGGATTGAGCTTGAACTGTAGCCACATGGTGACCCCAAGCAGAATCGGCAGGACTCCGATCGCGAGGAAGCCGGGCGGCGTGAAATGAAGCATGCCGAACAGGTTGAGCACGGTCGCCGGATCAGGAGCTGACAGATCCTTGATCCACAATGCGAACGGCTGGTGGCGCATTTCGACGCTGACCAGCAGCACCTTGTAGAGCGCATAGAAGACGGGGATCTGCAGCAGGATCGGAAGGCAGCCCGCGGCCGGGTTGATCTTTTC
The DNA here is from genome assembly GCA_046765675.1 of Pseudomonadota bacterium. Lineage (GTDB taxonomy): Bacteria > Pseudomonadota > Alphaproteobacteria > Sphingomonadales > Sphingomonadaceae > Sphingomicrobium. The sequence goes on along the minus strand of JBKPOR010000130.1, from coordinate 1,896 downwards.
TTCCTGATAAAGCTTCAGGATTTCCTGCTGCTGCTTCGCCCGGTCGTCCTTGAAGCGCTCTTGGATCGCCTTCAGCTTGGGCTGGACCTTGCGCATCGCGGCCATCGACTGGAACTGTTTCTGAGCGATGGGGAACATGATTCCGCGGACGATCAGGGTCAGGCAGATGATCGCGACCCCGAAATTGCCGAGCGCGTGGAACAGGAACACCAGCAGGTCGAAGATCGGCCGCATGAACCATTCGAACCAGCCCCAGTCGATCGACTTGGAAATCTTGGGAATGCCTGCGTCCTCGTAGCGGTCGAGCCAGGCCTTTTCCTTCGCTCCCGCGAACAATTGTGACTGTGTGCTGAGAGCTTGTCCGGGAGCTACGACGGCCGCGGGTTGGGCATAATCGGCTTGGTAACTGCCGGAGGCAGAGCGCCGGAATTCGGCAGACAGGCTGGCGCCCTTGGCTGGGACCAGCGCGGCCAGCCAATATTTGTCAGTGAAGCCCAGCCAACCGCCCGTCGATGTGAACGAGTTGACACCGATTTTTCCGGAATTTCCAAATAGACGACCCCAGAAGCCCGGAGCGCGACCGTCCAGATTGTCGAAGGTGACATCGTAAGTCGCCTTGCCGTCGAACAGGCCGATCGGTCCGACATGGTTCGTCCAGGAATCAATATCGGTCGACTTGGTTGCTCGGCTGACGAGCCCGATAGGACGCACCACTACCGGCCTGCCCGAGTCGTTGATCGCGCGCTGATCGACGGTGAAGAGATAGCCGTCGTCGACCGCGATCTTCATTTCATAACGCACGCCGTCGGTCGACTGCGTGCTGAGCGTGACGGGATGGCCGGGCGAAAGGACGCTTCCGTCGGCCGTCCAGACCGTGTTGAGGCCGGGTGCCGCGGTTCCTTGGCCGACCCAGCCGAAGGAAGCGACATAAGCGCCCGGCGCTCCGATCGGCGACAACAGCCGCACCGGCGGCGAATCCTTTGCGATCGTCTGGCGCTGCCGAAGCAACACCAGGTCGTCGATCTGCGCGCCCTTGAGGTTGAGCGATCCCTGAAGCGACGGAGTTTCGATACGAACACGCGGCGTCGACCCGAGCACCGCTCTACGGCTCTGGGTCGCCTTGGGCGTGGCGGGCACTGGTTGCGCCTGGGGCTGGGGAAGTGGCTGCTGCTTGCCATTCTCGATCTTGGTGCTCGGCGGGTTCGCAGTCGGGAAAAATTTGCTCGAAGCCCACGTCCAGCCGAGCAGGATGATCGCGCTCAGCACCACGGCGAGGATCATATTCTTATTGTCGTTCACTCGAGTTGATCCCCTTTACGGTACCGGGTCGTAGCCTTGGCCGCCCCACGGATGGCAGCGGCAGATGCGCGTCAGCGCAAGCCATCCCCCGCGCAGCGCGCCATAGCGTTCGATTGCCGTGATCGCATAGGCCGAGCAGGTCGGCCGATAGCGGCAGCTCGGCGGAAGGACTTGCGACGGCCCTTTTTGCCAGCCTTTTGCGATCAGGATGAGGAGCCTCGCGATCATTTGCGTAGCCCCTCCAATGCATTCGTCAGTTCGGACCGGAGCACGGCGAAATCGCGCTCGACCCCAGTCGTACGGCCGATCATCACATGGTCGGCGCCGGCGAAGCCCCTGACCGTTATAATCTCGCGCGCGAGCGCGCGGAAACGGCGCTTCATCCGGTTGCGAGCCACCGCTCCGCCGATCTTCCTGGTCACGGTGAAGCCGACACGCATCGTGTGATCGGAATCCTTGCGGTCGCGAACGAGCAGGATGAATCCGGGGGTTGTCACGCGCCTGCCGCCATTGGCAGCGAGGAAGTCCGCGCGCTTTCTTATGGTTGTTAGGCGCTGAGCTTCTTGCGGCCGCGGGCGCGCCGGGAGTTCAGCACCT
>JBKPOR010000129.1:0-1467 GCA_046765675.1 Pseudomonadota bacterium | reverse complement strand
CGGTCGCGAATGCCCTGGATTACGATCGCCTGATCCGGTGCGGGGGCCGCGGCGGCCTGCGGAGCGAAGGAAGCGACGAAAGCCGCAAACGCAAACAAGACCGACATCATACTCCCAATCCGAAGGAATCGCTTTCCAGGTCGCGAACTTGCCGACTTGTTCGCTTATCACCACCGGCTTTCGACCAAACGACGAAGCGTCGGCCTGCGGGCCGGCGCCGGCACGTAAAGTTCGCCGCCTTCGTAGTGGGAGCGCTTGCTCATCTCCGCCATGCCGGCTTCGCGCAGCGCGTCAGCTGTTGAATTCCACCAGGTCCCACAGATTGCCGTAGAGGTCCTCGAACACGGCGACGGTACCGTACGGAGCGCGCTTCGGCTCGCGGACGAAACGGATTCCGTTGGCGCGAAACGCCTCATAGTCTCGCTCGAAATCATCCGTCTGCAGGAAGAAGAAAACGCGGCCGCCGGCCTGGTTGCCGATGAAGGACTCCTGCTCGGGCGTGGAGGCGCGAGCGAGGAGGATGGTGGTCGCTCCTGCCGGCGCGCCGGGCGGCGCTACGAGCACCCACCTCTTGTCCTGCTCCGGTTGGAACTCGTCGGCCACAAGCGTGAAGCCGAGCTTGCCGGTGAACCAGGCGATCGCCTCGTCATAATCGCGGACAACGAGCGCAATGTGCGCGAGGGACTGAGGCAAGCGCTACTCCGCCGCCGGCACGTAAAGCTCGCCACCCGCCTCCTCGAAACGCTTGCTCATCTCGGCCATGCCGGCCTCGGCATTCGCTAAAGCTTCGGCGGATGGGTCGGCGCCGACCCCTCCACCATGCTCCGCATGGTCCCCCTCCCCGTTCCGGGGAGGATTTAGGCGCGCGAACTCCCTCACCTCCTGGCTGATCTTCATCGAGCAGAATTTGGGGCCGCACATCGAGCAGAAATGGGCGGTCTTGGCGCCTTCAGCGGGCAAGGTCTGGTCGTGGAAGGCCTCGGCGGTGTCCGGATCGAGCGAGAGGTTGAACTGGTCGCGCCAGCGGAAATCGAAGCGGGCGCGGCTCAGAGCGTCGTCGTGCGCCCGCGCCGCCGGATGGCCCTTGGCGAGGTCCGCCGAGAGGGCGGCGAGCTTGTAGGTGACGACGCCCACTTTGACGTCGTCGCGGTCCGGGAGGCCGAGGTGCTCCTTGGGCGTGACGTAGCAGAGCATCGCGGTTCCGAACCAGCCGATCATCGCCGCGCCGATCGCGCTGGTGATATGGTCGTAGCCGGGGGCGACGTCGGTCGCGAGCGGGCCGAGCGTATAGAAGGGCGCCTCGCCGCACGCCTCGAGCTGCTTTTCGACGTTCACCTTGACCTTGTGCATCGGCACGTGGCCGGGGCCCTCGATCATCACCTGGACATCGTTTTCCCACGCGATTTTCGTCAGCTCGCCCAAAGTGTAGAGCTCGGCGAACTGCGCCTCGTCATTGGCGTCGGCGAT
>JBKPOR010000128.1:0-4381 GCA_046765675.1 Pseudomonadota bacterium | reverse complement strand
GATCATAGCTTCGATCGGGCAATACTGGGAATATTGAAAGACCTTAAAGACTAAAGGTCGAGCGCAAAAGTCAGCGCATCGAATTGGCTGCCGTTCTTTCCGCGATAATAGTTGCGGCGCCGGCCAATAGGCTCGAACCCTGCGCGACGATACATGTCGATCGCCGGATTACCCTCGCGCACTTCCAGATGGACTCGAGTGATACCCTTGGATCGAGCGCGGCTCAGAAAATCCTGGAGTAGTCCGTGCCCGACACCCCGCCTCCGATGGTCCGGAGAGACTGCGAGAAGCAGCAGCTCGGACTCATTCGCGACGCTCCGAAACAAGGCGAAGCCCACCGCCGAGTCCGTTTCGACGTCATCCGCGAGCATGAGTGAAACACCCGCCATCGGAAGGATCCCGGCGCATTGCGAGCGAGTCCACGCCTCGCCGTACTCGACGCCAAAGGCTGCTTCCATGATTGCCATCACGGTGTTGAGGTCCTCCGACGTTCCGGACCGGATGTGCACTGGCTTGTCGATCGTCGCCATTACGCGGCCTTCGCCTTGGCATCGGGCGCCCGGGCATAAACCGGCCTGGGACGAAGCGAGCGCAGACTCTCGGGAAGCCTTAGCGCATCGGCAGCAGAGGGAAGCGCATCGATCGCCTCCCCCCAACCGCGCGCGTCGACCAAGGTGCGAGCGGCGGATCCGAGAACGAGTTGAGCGGACGTCGATGCCGCGGCGGCCGCTGGCGGCAGGTTCAAGACTTCGCCCGTCGACTCGCCGGTCAATCCGTCGAATTGCTGAACGAAGATCTCGCCATGGCCTCCGATGATCGCAGCCGCGACATCGTCATTGGCCCGCGCGCCGGCCGCGAGCAACGCCAGCGAGGACAGGCCCAGAAGCTCGGAGTTCCAGCCGATCGCGAGACCATGGGCCGCGGCAATCGCGACTCGAATTCCAGTGAAGCTGCCAGGACCGACTCCGACGAGAATCCGCTCGGCGCGCCGCCCATCCAGGAGCTCATCGAGCATTGGGACCAGCCGCTCGGAGTGACCGCGTCCGATCCGCTCGTCCGTTCGCGCCAGGCATAGGCCCGATCCGTCGAACAAGGCGGCGGTGCAGGCGGCACTCGACGTGTCGAACGCGAGGATCATGGATCGAATAGTGGTCACATGCGGGTCAAAGCCGCAAGCCCTTGATTAAACTGCTTCGACCGTCTCGACCTCGGGCACATAATGCCGGATCAGGCTCTCAATCCCGCGCTTCAAGGTGATCGTGGACGACGGGCAGCCTGAGCAGGCGCCGTGCAGCGACAGGAACAGGTGGCCGTCGCGGTAGCCCTTGTAGACGATGTCGCCGCCGTCCTGGGCGACCGCGGGTCGGACTCGAGTCTCGATCAGTTCCTTGATCTGATCGATGATATCCGCGTCGGCCGGGTTTTCTTCGAAATCGTCATCGCTCGCGACCTCGATTCGAGCCGCGGTCCCGAGAGCGAACAACGGGGCTCCGCTGACCAAGTGGTCGAGCAGGGTCTCAACGACGACCGGTTCGACGTCCGTCCAGGACACTCCCGGCGCCGCAGTCACCGAAATGAAATCGCGGCCGAAGAACACGCCTTCGACGAGTCCGCTCGCGAACAAGGCGGCGGCGAGGGGGGATGCTTGTGAGCTTTCCTCGTCGGCGAAGTCGCGCGTGCCCGCTTCCATGACGGGCTGGCCCGGAAGGAACTTGCGCGTCGCGGGATTGGGCGTCTGCTCGCTGCGGATCTGCATGGGTGTGATGTGGGCCGCGGAAGCGCGCCGATCAAGGTCCGAAGGGAGGAGCGCCGGCAACCACCCAGCGTGAGATACCAAGAGCAACGGCCAGGCAGACGACAGCCATCCACCATTTGCCCGGCCGCATCGGAGCAGCGTTGGAATGGGCGATCGCCTTGCCGGTGATCATGGGCTTGGTGAGCCCTCTGCCGCGGATTCGATAGAAGATGATCGCTGCGATATGCAGCGCGACCAGGCCGACAATGACGGTTTCAAACCAAAGCTCATGAATGTCGCGAGCCTTGTCCGACGTGTCGGACCTGACCAGCATGGATAGCGGGCCTGCGTAAATCCCGTCTTCGTCCTGCGACACGAGGCCCAGGCCAACCTGCACCGAGACGGCTAGGAACAGGGCAAGGACGCTGAGCGCTCCGAGCGGAGTGTGGCCAATTCCGATCCATCGGCCGCGCAGATAGTCGATCACCCCTCGTGGCCCGCGGATGAAACTCGTCCATCGCGCGGTCGAGCTTCCCACGAAGCCCCACAACAGCCGGAAGATCAGGAGCGTCAGGATCGAAATCCCCGACCAGATGTGCCAGTCGGTGTGGTTATGGTGGACCGACCACCAGCTGAAAACGATCAATCCCGCGAGCAGCCAATGGACTAGCCGAACCGGCAGGTCCCAGACCGGTTGCTTGCCGGTCAGTGCTTCATCTCCATCCGATATTTGTCGTGGCAGGCCTTGCAGGCTCCGTTGAGGTCCGCATAGCGCGCCTTGATCGCACCCAAATCGCCGCCCGCGGCGGCCGCGTTGAATGCTTGCGCCGCCTTCTGGAAGGCCGCCAGTTTCGCGGAAAAGTCGCGCGGGTTCTTCCAGATCTCCGGCTTCGCGCCGGTCTTGCCACGTTCGGGGCCGGTGCCGGCCGGAAACCAGCCCGACGCGCGCCTGGAGAGGCCGGCGATGGTCGCCGCGCCCGACTTGACGGCAGGCATGAACGGAGCGCTCGAGGTCAATTCGCGACGGAGAAGCTTGTTGGTGTCGCCGATCTTTTCCATGCCCTCATGGCGAGCGTGCATGACGGCCATGGCCTTATTCTTCGGCAACGCGGCAAAAGCGACACCCGCAACCGTCAGGGACAATGCCGCAGCGACGGCAAACCATTGGACTCGCATCGTCACTTCACTCCTCCGGGATTTTCCAGCTGTCGTCGATCATCTTGATGATGCCTGAGAAATCCTTGCCGCCCCCTCCGCGGTCAACGAAGCGCTGGAAAAGCTCCTCGGCCTCGGCGCCCATCGGTGTGTACGCCCCCGCCGATTGCGCTGCGTCCATCGCGAGCTTCAGGTCCTTCAGCATCAGGGCGGCAGCAAATCCGCCTTCATAATCGTGGTCGGCGGGCGTTTCCGGGCCGACTCCCGGAACAGGGCAATAGCTTGTCATCGACCAGCTCTGGCCGGATGCCTTGGACGAGATATCGAAAAAGGTCTGGAGGTCGAGCCCGAGCTTTTTCGCCATGGCGAAGCCCTCACAGGTCGCGGCCATCGTCGCTCCCAGGATCATGTTGTTGCAGATTTTTGCCGCCTGGCCCGCGCCCGGGCCGCCGGCATGGATCACAGCTTTGGCCATCGGTTCGAGGAACGGCTTCGCACGCTCGAACGCGGAGTCCGAACCGCCGACCATGAAGGTGAGTATGCCGGCGGCCGCGGCGGCGATGCCGCCTGAAACCGGAGCGTCGACCATGGCGTATCCCTGCGCCGCGGCATCTTCTTCGACCGAGCGCGCCGTGGCGACATCGATAGTCGAGCAGTCGATGAGAAGCGCGCTCGCTGGAGCCTTGCCGAACACATGGCTACGAAGAACCTCGGCGACGTGCTTGCCGGCCGGAAGCATGGTGATCACCGCTTCGGCGTCCTTCACCGCTTCCTCGGTCGATCCGGCGCGGAGGCAGCCGCCCGCAACCGCATGGGCGAGAGCATCCTCGCTGAGATCGAACGCTGCCACCTCGTGTCCCGCCTTGGCGAGGTTGGGCGCCATCCCACCGCCCATGTGACCAAGGCCGATGAATGCGATGCGTGCCATCTTCATCGCCCCTTCCAATTGCCGGGGCGCTTCTCGACGAAAGCTGTCATGCCTTCCTTCTGGTCCTCGGTGCCGAACAGCCCGTGAAACAGGCGCCGTTCGAACCGGATTCCTTGTGCCAGCGGCATTTCGAACGCCGCATTAATCATCTCTTTGACGGCGATCGCGGCAAGGGGGGGCATGGCGGCAATGCTCTCGGCAACCTTCAGCGCTTCGGTCTCCAGCTCGTTCGCCGGAACGACCTTGGCAACAAGGCCTGAGCGCTCGGCCTCGTCGGCGTCCATCATCCGCCCGGTAAGGCACATGTCCATCGCCTTGGCCTTGCCAACAGCGAGCGCCATCCGCTGCGATCCGCCCATGCCGGGAGTCACTCCGAGCTTGATTTCGGGCTGCCCGAATTTCGCACTGTCGGCGGCAATGATGATGTCGGCCATCATCGCCACCTCGCAGCCCCCGCCGAGTGCATAGCCGGAGACCGCGGCGATCCACGGCTTGCGCGTCGCGGTGACCTGTTCCCAGCCGGCGAAGAAGTTGGCCGAGTACATGTCGGCGAAGCCCTGGCC
>JBKPOR010000127.1:0-1745 GCA_046765675.1 Pseudomonadota bacterium | reverse complement strand
CTATGGTCTCGTGGGCTCGGAGATGTGTATAAGAGACAGGTGCTGCGCGGGATGATCGTCGAGCCTCTCCAGCCCAACGCCAAATTCACGGACGAGTGAACCAGATGCGCTACCTTCCCCTTTCCCACGCCGATCGCAGCGAGATGCTGCGAGTGGTCGGCGTGAGCTCGATCGACGACCTCTTCCGCGACGTGCCCGAGGAGCTGCGGCTAAAGGGGCCAATCGAGCGCTTGCCGTTGCACGCCTCCGAATTGGCGGTGGAGCGGCACATGACGGCGCTCTCGCGCAAGAACATGGTCGCGGGGGATGTGCCCTTCTTCCTCGGCTGCGGTGCGTACCGGCACCACATTCCGGCGAGCGTCGACCATCTTATCCAGCGCGGCGAATTCCTGACCAGCTACACGCCTTACCAGCCCGAAATTGCGCAGGGCACCTTGCAGATGATGTTCGAGTTCCAGACGCAGGTCGCCCGGCTGTTCGGCTGCGAAGTCGCCAACGCCTCAATGTACGACGGCTCGACCGCGATGTGGGAAGCGATCTCGATGGCGCGCCGAATCACGCGCCGGAGCAAGACGGCGATCAGCTCGGGCGTTCACCCGCACTATGTGCGGGTCGCGGAGACGATGGCGAATTTCACCGAGGACCAGCTCCAAACGGCGCCGCCGGAGCTGAGCCCGGAGACGGACTCCGAACGCCTGATCTCCGGCATCGATGATCAGACCAGCGCGGTGGTCGTGCAATATCCCGACATTCTCGGACGGATCACGGACCTGGAACCTGTCGCCGAGGCTGCCCATGCCGCGGGCGCGTTGCTGATCGCCGTGGTGACCGAGCCGGTAGCGCTGGGCCTCATCAAATCTCCCGGCGAGATGGGCGCGGATATTGTGGTGGGCGAGGGTCAGTCGATCGGCGTCGGCCTGCAGTTCGGAGGGCCTTATGTCGGCCTGTTCGCCTGCCGCGAGAAACATGTCCGGCAGATGCCGGGACGTCTCGCCGGCGAGACGGTCGACGCCGAGGGGAAGCGCGGTTTCGTACTCACTCTGTCGACCCGGGAGCAGCATATTCGGCGTGAGAAAGCGACGTCCAATATCTGTACGAGCTCAGTACTTTGCGCGCTGGCTTTCACAACACACCTGACGTTGTTGGGTGAGAGGGGACTGCGGCAGCTTGCGTCGCTGAACCATGCCCGGGCGTGCGAAGTGGCGGATCGGCTGGCGGCGATTCCCGGCATCGAGCTCGTCAACGAAAGCTTCTTCAACGAATTCACCTTGAAGCTGCCGGTCGAAGCCCGGCCCGCGGTCCATGCGATGGTCCAGAAGGACGTGCTCGGCGGCGTCTCACTGGGTCGGCTCTATCCCGGCGCCGACGCACTCCAAAACGGCTTGGTCGTGGCCGTGACGGAAACCGTGACGGACGAGGACGTCGATACCTTTGAAACCGCGCTGAAGGAGGTGGTCCGATGACCGTCAATCCTTCGGGCTGGCGGCCGACCACGCCCGCCAACGAGCAAGGCGAGGCACAGACCGTTACCGGCAACCGCGCCCTGATGCTTGAGGAGCCGCTGATCTTCGAGATGGATGGCGCCGACACCACCGGCGTCGATTTCGCCGACGTGCCGCGTCACACAGCCCGCTTCGGAGGCCTCGACCGCTTGCGGCCGATCGGCCTTCCCGGACTCAGCGAGCCAGAAATGGTTCGCCATTACACCCGTCTCTCGCGTCAGAATTACGCGATCGACCTCGGCC
>JBKPOR010000126.1:0-7211 GCA_046765675.1 Pseudomonadota bacterium | reverse complement strand
GAGATCTCGATGAAAGAGGTCACGCTCGGCAAGGATGAAGGAAACCGTGCCGACACAACCCTGGAAGGGCTGTCGGGCCTCAACCCCGTGCTCGGCCCCGACACGTCGATAACGGCGGGCAACGCCAGCCAGCTCTCGGACGGAAGTTCGGCGTCGATCCTGATGGAAGCAAAAGAGGCCGAACGCCGTGGCCTGTCGCCGATGGGCCGCTATGTCGGCATGGCGGTCGCCGGCACCGAGCCGGACGAGATGGGCATCGGGCCAATCGACGCCGTGAACAAGCTGCTGAAGCGGTTTGACCTCAAGGTCGACGACATCGGCCTGTGGGAGCTGAACGAGGCATTTGCGGTTCAGGTGCTTTACAGCGCGGAGCAGCTCGGAATTCCGGAGGACCGCATGAATGTAGACGGCGGATCTATCTCGATCGGCCACCCCTACGGCATGAGCGGGGCGCGAATGACCGGCCATGCGCTGATCGAGGGCAAGCGCCGCGGCGTGAAATATGTCATCATCACCATGTGCGTCGGCGGCGGCATGGGCGCCGCGGGGCTGTTCGAAGTGTTGTAGCAATGTCGGCCGTTGAGCTGATCGCGCTGGCCTCGACGGTCAGCCTGCTTGCAGGGTGGCGGCTCTATCTCGTCACGTTCGCGGTTGGCATCGCGATGAAGTTCGGCTGGCTCGCATTGCCCGACCAGCTGCGCGCGCTCGACGTGCTGGCCAACAATTGGATCATCGGCATCGCCGCGCTGGGCGCACTTGCCGAATTCTTCGCCGACAAGATCGCATGGGTCGACAGCCTGTGGGATACGATCCACTCGTTCATCCGGCCGATCGGTGGCGCGCTCCTTTCCATGGCAATCATCGATGGCGGCGATCCCGCCTGGCAGGTCGGCAGCTTACTGCTCGGCGGTGGAGCGGCTTTCCTCGCTCATACCGGGAAGGCGGGCGCTCGCGCTTTGGTCAACGCCAGTCCGGAGCCCGTCTCGAACGTAATCGTCTCGACCGGGGAGGATGTCGCCACGGCCGGGCTGCTCGGCCTCGCGATCGCTTATCCGATCGCCGCTGCCGCGATCGCGCTGGTGCTGGTCGCACTATCGGTGTGGCTCGTCCTGGCCGCGCGACGAATGCTGCGACGTATCCTTGAACCCAAACGGCGGCAGGCGGGTTGAGACGGGAAAGAGGGAGGCGACCATATGCCTGAATCCAACCGCCCGCTGGTCGAACGAATTGCGCGGGTGCTCGCCGGAGAGGCGCTCAGCAGCAACGCCAACGGCAGCGATCCGTCGGCGGGCGACAAGGTCGATCTCGCCTGGCGGGAACATTTGGACGAGGCGGAGGCGGTCCTTCATACGATGCGTGAGCCGGACGAGGCGATGGCGGCGGTCGGCGATGTCGAAATGTGGCGGAACATGGTTGAGGCCGCGATCGCGCAGCGCGTCGATTGAGCCCGCGCGACACAAGCAAGCCCCGTCCCGGCCATCCCGGCTGGACCCTCGTCATGTCGGTTGCGGCTTCGTCGCTGAGCTTCATCGACGGTTCGATCCTCAATGTCGCGCTGCCGGCGATCCGCGCCGGAACGGGTGCCGGAGCTGCGGACGTCCAATGGGTCGTCAACATCTACACGCTTCCACTCGCGGCATTGATCTTGCTCGGCGGCTCGCTTGGTGATCATCACGGACGCCGCCTGTGGCTGGTGATCGGAACGACTCTGTTCGGCATCGGATCGCTCGTTTGCGCGCTCAGCGGAGCGATCGAACCTCTGTTGATCGGGCGGGTCCTCCAAGGGATCGGCGCCGGCTTGCTTCTGCCCAACAGTCTCGCGTTGCTGAACGGCGCCTACGAGGGTGAAGCGCGCGGCCGAGCGATCGGAATCTGGGCCGCCGCCGGAGCAATCGCCGCCGCAATCGCTCCGCTGATCGGCGGCTGGCTCGTCGCCCATGTGGGCTGGGAGAGCATCTTCTTCATCAACCTGCCGTTTGTCCTTGCCGCGATCCTGATTGCGCTCGCCCGCGTCGCAGAAATCAAGGAACCGGAAAAGGCACGCCTCGACGCGGGGGGCGCGGCTCTTGCGACGATCGGCCTCGGCGCCGCGACTTACGGGCTCACGCTCTGGTCGCAGAAGTTCGTGCTGACCCTGCCGGCTGCGATCGGGCTGCTTGCGGGCGCGGTTCTTCTCGTCGGCTTCATATTCTATGAGCGCAGGCTCGGTTCCAAGGCGATGATCCCGTTCTCGCTGTTCGCCGACAACCGCTGTTTTTCCGCGCTCAACCTCATGACGTTCCTGCTCTACGGCGCGTTCGGCGGAGCGTTGCTCCTGATCCCTTATGTGCTGATCGAAGCCGGCGGCTATTCCCCCATCGAGGCGGGCTTGTCGCTTCTTCCGCTCTCGATTCTTCTCGGCCTGGGCTCGCCGCTGATGGGCAGTCTCGCAGTAAGGCTGGGCCCGCGCCTACCGCTTACGGTCGGGCCCGTCGTCGTCGGGGCAGGAATATTGCTCGCCACCCGAATCGCATCCAGCCAAAGTTATTGGACGCACGTGTTTCCCGGAATCCTGATCATGTCGGTCGGAATGACCCTCGCCGTTGCGCCGCTCACAAGCACGGTGCTTGCGGCAGTCGGAAAGCACCAGACGGGCATGGCCTCGGGTTTCAACAGCGCCGTCGCGCGGCTTGGCGGACTGATTGCCGTTGCGCTGTTGGGCGCGGTTCTGGCGGTCGGCGGCAAGGCGATGCTTCAGCCATTCGCCGTCGCACTCGCCGTTATGGCAGTTGTCGCGGCGCTGGGCGGCGCGGCTTCGTGGTTCGGGCTTTCCGGAAGCTGGCGGCGGGAGTCCTCCTAAAACGCCAGCAGGAAATCCGTGAAGCGGTGCCAGGCGTCGGTATGGCCGATCAGAGGCCGCGACAATTGCACCGCCATCATGGCTCCGAAACCCCACAAGTAAGCGGGATGCACCCGGCCGCGGCTGCGCCAGTCGTGAACCATCGCCGCGACGACGAGCGAGGCGACCAGCAACCCGGCGCCGATGCCCCGTTCGATCGGCGGGGGCGGGCCGAGACCTGGCCGAACTCCCGGTCCGCCGCCGGTCGCCGCGAGGAAGAAGAATCGCGCGATCGGCGCTTGGAGAATGCTCGCGGTCGCGACGAGCATGAAACGCTTGTGCCATTCGGGCCGGCGGATGTTGGCGATCGCTGCCGCGACCAGTGCGGCAAACAAGACGACGGCGGAAACAGGGGTGATGACGAAGGCGCGCGCCGCATCTGCGTAGCCGGCGTCGATTCGGTTGCGCATGCCTTCGATCGCTACCGCAAGACCTATGAACAGCATCGCTGTCGCCAGCGAAATTCCGAGCAATCCCCACGCACGGTGCTGGCGCGTCTTGCGATTTGCCATCAGCGTCGCTTGCGAGAAAAAGAATAAGGTCCACAGCGAGAAGAGCAGGCCGTGCACATGCAGCAGCGGCGAGCCGTTGAACGTGCCGCGAGCGACTTGCAGCCAATAGGTACCGAAGAATCCGCCAAAGGCGATAGCGACGAAGATTGCCGCCATGGTGACGTAAAATTTGCTGACCGCCGGCTGACGAACCGGCACCGCAATTGTGGCCATGCTACGCTCCCCTGTTGAGGGGTCGCATAGCGAAAAAATGCCGCCTAGTCGCGGGCGGCGATGAACTTTTCGAAAACCGGCGCGATCGTCTCGCGCCATTTACGACCGTTGAAGATGCCGTAATGGCCGACGTCCTTCGCCAGGAAATATTTCTTCTGAGACGCGGGAAGCTTGGTCGCGATGTCCAATGCGGCCTTGGTCTGGCCGACCCCCGAAATATCGTCGCGCTCGCCCTCGATCGCGAGAAGCGCCGTATCCCGGATAGCATCCGGCTTCACGACCCGCCCGCGGTGCTCGAGCTCGCCCTTCGGGAGCTGATGCTGTTGGAACACGACGTCGACGGTCTGAAGATAGAATTCCGCGGTCATGTCGCAGACCGAGCGATATTCATCGTAGAATTTCTGGGTTGCCCCCGCGCCCTCCTCGTCGCCGACCACGAGATGCTTGAACATCTCCCAGTGACTGATGAGGTGCGATCCGAGATTCATCGTCATGAACCCGGCGAGCTGCAGGAAACCCGGATAAACTTTGCGCCCGGCGCCGGGATAGATCATCGGCACGGTCGCAATCACATTATTCTCGAACCAGGCGAACGGACGCTGGGTCGCGAGCGTATTGATCGCGGTCGGCGCATTCCTGGTATCGATCGGGCCGCCCATCATCGTCAGGGTCCTGGGCCGGTTGGGGTTCTTGTCCTCGGCCATCAGCGCCGTCGCGGCGAAGGCTGGAACGGCAGGTTGGCACACGGCCAACAAGTGCGGTCGCTCACCGGTCTTCGTTCCGATCAGCTCCAGGAACTCGATCAAATAATCGATATAATCGTCGAGATTGAAGCTTCCGTCCGACAACGGCACGAGCTTCGCGTCGCGCCAGTCGGTGATGTAGACGTTCGAGGTCGGGAGTAGCCGCTCGACCGTTCCGCGAAGCAGGGTCGCATAGTGGCCCGACATCGGAGCTACGATCAGGATGTGGGGGCCGTCGTCGCGCCCTTCGCGATAGAAATGCTTCAGCTGCCCAAACGGTTTTCGGAGCAGGATCTCCTCGTGGACCGGGACATCCTTGCCCTTCATGTGGACCGATTCGATCCCGAACTCGGGTTTTCCTCGCGGCGCGGCCGCATGGGCGAAAACCTCGAGGCTGGCGCCGACGATGGGCCCCATCGAGCTGTAACCCCAGGGATTGACTGGGTTGTTCAGCCATCCGGCGCCCAGACCTGCAAGCTTGCTCGCACCTGCGAGAAACGAACGCTGCACTTCATAAGCGTCGTAAAGCATCAGACCTCGGGGGATTGTCTCGTGGGAACGCCCGATGTGGGCCTGAAACCGGTTCCATGCAAGGCAATGTTGCACTGCGATAATAAATCCTCCCCGGAACGGGGAGGTGGCAGTCCGGAGGATGGACGGAGGGGTCGGAGCTTCGGCCCCTCGACCCCCTGCGGCGGTCCCCCTCCCCGTTCCGGGGAGGAACTGTTAGGTAATCGCAATGGCCACGAATGCCGCTTTGACCCGCCCGAAGGGCCGCTCGCTCAAGAACCTCAGGATGATCTGGGGCTTTGCCTCGCGCTACCCGGGCCGGATAGCGGTGGCGGCATCGGCATTGCTCGTCGCGGCCGCGGCCACTTCCGCCGTCCCCTATGCGTTCAAGCTGATCATCGACAAGGGTTTTGCCGCGGGCGCTGGAACGACCCGCGACATCGCCCGCTGGTTCGAGCTGTTGTTGATGATCGTCGGCGTCATGGCGGCCGCGACCGCGACCCGCTACTACTTCGTGTCCTGGCTCGGCGAGCGAACGGTCGCCGACATGCGGCTCGCGGTTCACCGCAACCTCCTGCGCCTGTCGCCCGGGTTCTTCGAGGAGAACCGCCCGGCGGAGATTACGTCGCGTGTGACGGTCGACACGACCATCATCGAACAGGTGGTCGGAACCACGGTTTCGGTTGCACTGCGCAATGTCGTGCTCGCACTGGCCTGTTTCGTGATTCTCTTCTGGCTCGCGCCCAAGCTCGCCTTGCTGATCGTGGTGGGAGCGATGCTAGTCGTCCTCCCGATCACCGTGCTGGGCCAGCGCGTCCGCGCCATCTCACGCCGAAGCCAGGACCGGATCGCCGACGTCGGCGCGGTCAACAGCGAGGTCCTGGGCGCGATGAAGATCGTGCAGGCGTTCAACCAGCAGGAGCGCGAACGGTCGCGGTTCGCCGACGCCGTCGAGCGCGTATTCGCGACCGCCAAGCGCCGGATCCTCCTCCGCGCCTTGATGACGGCAATCGTCATCTTCCTGATGCTGGGGTCGATCACCTGGATCATCTGGCAGGGCGTGATCGACGTTGCAGCAGGGCGGATTACCGGTGGGACGATCGCCGCCTTCGTCCTTTACGGCGGCCTGCTCGCCGGCGCATTCGGCGCTTTGTCCGAAGTCTATGGCGACCTCCTTCGCGCAGCCGGCGCATCGGAGCGTCTGGGCGAGCTGCTCGAGGCCGAGCCTGAAATCCGAACGCCGGCCAAGCCCGTTGCATTGCCCGAGCCGGCCCGCGGCGAGCTCGAGTTCGAGGCCGTGACCTTCCATTATCCGACGCGCCGGGAAACATCGGCGCTCAACGATTTCAGCCTGGTCGTTCGCCCGCGCGAGCGGCTCGCTGTCGTCGGCCCATCCGGCGCGGGCAAGACGACCATCTTCCAGCTCACCGAACGCTTCTACGATCCGCAATCCGGTCGCGTCTTGCTGGACGGCGTCGACCTTCGCGACGCCGACCCGGCGGACATCCGGAAGCGCATCGCGATGGTGCCGCAGGACACGGTGATCTTCGCCGCAAGCGCGCGCGACAATCTCCGCTACGGCAATTGGGACGCGAGCGAGGATCAGCTTTGGCAGGCCGCGCGCGATGCCAATGCGGAGGATTTCCTGCGCGCGCTTCCGGACGGTCTGGATACCTACATGGGTGAAGGCGGAGCGCGCCTGTCAGGGGGACAGCGGCAACGCATTGCGATCGCTCGAGCACTGCTGCGCGATGCGCCGCTCCTGCTTCTCGATGAGGCGACGTCCGCGCTCGATGCGGAAAGCGAGCGGCTCGTCCAGGATGCGCTCGATCGTTTGATGGAGCATCGCACGACCATCGTCATTGCGCATCGCCTGGCGACCGTGCGCGCAGCCGATCGGATCGTCGTGATGGACGAAGGCCGGATCGTCGAGGAAGGCACGCACGCGACTCTCACGCGGCGCGGAGGCCTCTACGCGCGCCTGGCTCGCCTGCAGTTCGAAGACCGCGCCGCTTAAGCGGTCGCGCCGCCACCGCTGGGGGCGCGGCGCGTCGTGCGCTTGCGTGTTCCCCTCTTTCGAGCGGCTGGTTTGCGCGCCGGTTTCGCAGCCGTACTCGTGGATGCGCGCTTTGCGGTCGAGCGTTTCGCCGTCGAGCGTTTCGCCGTCGAGCGTTTCGCTGCGGGCTTGCGAGCGGCCGACGTCCGCTTGGCTGCTCCCGTGGACGTCCTGGCGCGCGTCGTTTTCGCTTTGCGTGCCGCCGGCTTTGCGCGTGACGCGGACGAACTCGCCTTTCTCGCGCGGGAAGTCGTCTTGCGCTTCGCAGCGGTCTTGCGAGCGGGGCGAGGCGATGACGC
>JBKPOR010000125.1:0-30967 GCA_046765675.1 Pseudomonadota bacterium | reverse complement strand
CTTTGCGGCACCTTAAACCGATTCAGATAAACACCGCTATTAAACAAGTGTTAAGCATTCCTGCTGCGCAACGGTTATGTCGCGCCGCATGATGCTGCATCAAAAATCAAACAAATGTGCCTATCTGCTACTATCGAAAGGTAAGGTAGGCGTATACTTCTGCCTAATCTGAGATTGCGGCTGGCTTAATCGTCTAGACGAAGTCCATGGTAATACTTAAGCCGTTAACCAATCTATGCTTGTGTCACCAATATGTAATGATTCAGGTGGCACCTCATCTCTTTATGACAAGCTTGCCAAATGCGGCAGCCAGTGGTCTTTGTTTCGCGAGCGCGGGATTCCGACTCTCAATCGTTAACCTTTTCCGTTCAACGGAATTGGCTGCGGGGGGCCAGTCTCGAAAGCGAAATTGACCGTGCGTGGGGTTCCCCGCGCCGAATGAGGGCAGGGGTATTCACATGCGTTACGAAGACACTTCGGGTTCGATCAGCAGTTCGTCCGCGCCAGATGCGCATGACGATGCCGATACGCTAGCGAACGGCAGCAACGGCCCGGCCTCGGGCAATGTGATCACCGGGGCGGGAACGACCACCGGCAAGGCCGGGGCAGACAGTCCTCAAAGCGGTCACGTCGTCGCCGTCCGCGGGGCGAGCGGCACCGACTCGTCCGACAACGGCGCCAGCCTCCACGTCGACGGTCGTTTTGGCACGCTCGTCATGGATGAGCACGGCAATTACAAATATGTCGCGGACGGACACGCGCCCGCGAACTTCCGCGACCTCTTCCAGTATACGCTCGCCGATTCGAAGGGCGGCCGTTCGGTTGCCGACCTCGTGATCAGCCGCGGCGGCGAGATCAAGGTCAGCGACAATGCGCAGAAAGTCATTCCAGGTCCCGACGGCGTCGTCACCCTGCCCGCCGGCGTCGACCTCAATGACGTTCACGTGGTCGGGCGCGACCTCGTCATCAACATGCCCGACGGGAGCCAGATCGTCATCGTCGACGGCGCAGTCTTCGTTCCCCAGCTGGTACTTGGCGGAGTCGAGGTCCCCTCGACCAACCTCGCGGCACTCCTGATTGACGCCGAGCCGCGGCCCGCCGCGGGAACTCCGCAGAGCGGCGGCGGCAGTTTCGAAGTTCCGGTCAGCCCGCTCGATCCGGGCGTTCCGCTCGGCGACCTCATTCCGCCGACGGAGCTGGTTTTCACTCCGCCGTCGTTCAAGGAGGTCTTCACCGTCCTCGACAGACAGCCGACCATCACGATCCAGCCGGACAATCAGCCGGCATCGGTCGCGGCCGTCGATGACGTGAACGAAAAGGGTCTACCAACGCGCAACGGCGGCGAGCCCGCCGGATCGGGCGAGATCGCCGACGGCAACGGTTCGAACAATAGCGACGCGAGCGAGACGATCGCTGGGACGATCGTCATCGATTCCCCGGACGGCGTCGGCAGCGTGATGATCAACGGAGTCCTGGTGACGGGAGTTGCCGGTCAGACGATCAGCGGCGCCTTCGGAACGCTTACGATCACGGGGTTCAACGGCCAGAATATCCTCTACAGCTATACGCTCGCTGACAACACGAGCGGCAACAGCACGCACGACGACTTCAGCGTGACCGTGACCGATCCCGACGGCGACCAAGCGACTGCGACGCTGACGATCGACATCATCGACGACGTGCCGACGGCACGGCCGGATACCGATGCCGTGGCCGCGGGCACCTTTGGCCCCGAGACCGGCAACGTCCTGACGGGCGTCGGCACGACATCGGGCCCTGGCGGCGCCGACACGGTCGGTGCTGACGACGCCCACATCAGTGGCGTCACGGGCTTCAACGGTAGTGTCGACAACGACTCGACTGGCGGATTCGTCGTGAACGGCCAGTATGGGGTGCTCACGCTGCAGTCGGACGGAAGCTACAGCTACACGCGCAATCCGGGCACTCCGGGCGGCGTCAATGACGTCTTCAATTATACGTTGACGGACGGCGATGGCGACACTTCGACCACGACGCTGACGATCAGCATCGGCGATTCGACGCCGCACGCGGGTGAGAATCCGACGGCTCTGCTCGACGACGACGCACTTGCCGGCGGTAACCCCGGCGGTACTGGCGACGATCCAGACTCCGCCAACACGAGCGGCACCCTGGCCGGCGGCGGCGGCGATGGACCAGTTGCCTTCGCGATCCAGACAACCGGCGCGCCTTCGGGCTTCACTTACGTGTCGGGCGGCGCGGGGATAATCCTCGTGCAGCAGGGGGGCGTCACGGTCCTCACCGTGACGGTCAGTTCGACGAGCGGGGCCTACACGGTCGTTCAGAATGCTCCGATCGATCACCCGGCCGGAAGCGACGAGAACAACCAGCTCTTCACGATCAACTACACCGTCACCGACCAGGACGGCGACAGCGCGACTGGAACGCTGACGATCAACGTCGACGACGACACGCCGCTCGCGTTCAGCGACACGGACACGACGAATCCGGCCACTGACACGGCGGCCGGCAACGTGATCACCGGCGTCGACACCAACGAGGGCGCGGCCAATGCCGATAAGCCTGGAGCCGATGGGTTCGCATCAATTTCGAACCTCGTGGGCTTCAATGGCAGCAGCGACAGCGATCCGACCGGCGGATTCTCTGTGAACGGCCAGTTCGGCACCCTGCAAATGGATGCCAGCGGCAACTACACCTACGCCCGCACACCCGGAACTCCGGGCGGGGCCGTCGATACCTTCACCTACACCTACCTGGACGGTGACGGCGATCCGGCGACCGCGACGCTGACAATCACGATTTCCGACAACACGCCGATTGCCGGCAACGTCAACGTTGGGCTCGACGACGACGCGCTGGCGGGCGGGAATCCCGGCGGCACGGGAGACGATCCGGACTCGAGCAACGCGACCGGGACGCTCCCGGGCTCAGGCGGCGACGCTCCCCTGACCTTCGGTGTGTCGTTGACTGGCGCTCCCGCGGGTTTCACCTACGTCTCGGGCGGCACGGGCATCGTGCTCGTCCAGCAGGGCGGCGTGACGGTCCTTACGGTCACCGTGGACAGCACGACAGGTGCCTACAGCGTCGTTCAGAACGCGCCGATCAACCACGCGGCCGGCGGCGACGAGAACAACCAGGAATTCACGATCAACTATACTGTGACGGACTCCGACAGCGACGTCGCTCCGGGCACGATCTCGATCAGCGTTGACGATGACACGCCGACGATCACCCTGTCGGGCACCCAAGCGAGCTTGACGGTCGACGAGACGGTCCTCGCGACCAACGATACGCAGAGCTTTGCTAGCGCTTTCAACAGCTCGTTCGGAGCGGACGGAGCAGGCACCGCTACCTACGCCCTCGGCATCAGTGCTCCGGGCGCCAACAGCGGCCTCGTCGATAGCGCGACCGGTCAGGCGATCGTGCTCGTCCAGAATGGCGCGGTGGTCGAAGGCCACGTCGGCAATGCCGCTGGCGCGCTCGCCTTCACCGTTAGCGTCGACAGCTCGGGCAACGTCACACTCGATCAGATCCGGGCGTTCCAGCATCCGAATGCGCTCAATCCGGACGACAGCGTCACGCTCAGCGCCGACAATCTCGTCACTCTGACCGCGACGGTCACCGACAAGGACGGCGACAGCCGGAGCGCCACCCTGAACATCGGCCAGAACCTCAATTTCGAGGATGACGGGCCGACGGCGCATAACGACACCGACACCATCACCAATGGCGGCACCGTCGCGAGCGGTAACGTCATCACCGGCGTTGGAACCAACGAAGGCACGGGCAACGCCGACAGCTCCGGTGCGGATGCTCCGGCACACGTCACCGCGATCCAGGGTTCGGGTGGCACGGATACGACGTTTAGCGCGGGCCTGTTATCGATCGGAGGCAGCCACGGAACGCTCTCGATCGATGCCGACGGCAACTACACGTACAGCCGTACGGACAGTGTTGCCGGCACGGTGACGGACACGTTCACTTATACGCTGACCGACGCCGACGGAGATTCCGTCACGGCCACGCTGATCATCAGCATGACCGACAACGCGCCGAATGCCCCGGCCAACGTCACGGTGCTGCTCGACGACGATACCCAGGCCAACGGCATCGCCGGTGGTCCGGGCGATCGCACCCCCGACACGCAGAACACGACCGGGACCCTGGTCGCGACCGGCGGCGACGGCGACCTCGATTATTTCATCTCCGCGTCGCAGAGCCTGCCGACCGGCTTCACCAGCTCACTCAACACGGTGGCCGGAGTCCAAACGCTGCAAATCTCGCAGAACGGAACGTTGGTCATTACCGTCACTCTGACCAACGAGACCGGCGACTATACGGTCACCCAGAATGCGCCGATCGTGCATGCGCTCGACGGCAATACCGAAGGCGAGATCCCGGTCGGCAACATCCTGTCGGCGATCAACGTCAGCGTATTCGCGCAGGACGCGGACGGCGATCCGGGGCCCAACGGCACGATCAGCATCAGCGCCGACGACGACACGCCGACCGTCACTGCCTCGACGATCCAGCCTCCGCTGACCGTTGACGAGACCATTCTCACGACCAATGCCAGCGCCGACTTCTCCACTGTGTTCACGCACGCGTTCGGAGCGGACGGTGCAGCGGCTGCCAATTCGGTCACCTACACGCTCGGGATCAATGCCGGAGCGACCGGCCTGACCGACGTTGCGACGGGTTCCCCGATCGTGCTCGTGCTCAACGGCAACACGGTCGAAGGCCACGTCCTCAATTCCGGCGGCCCGATTGCGTTCACCGTCAGCGTCAGTGCCACCGGCACCGTCACGCTCGACCAGGTCCGTGCGCTCTCGCATCCGAACGCGAGCGATCCGGACGACAGCGTCACGCTGGCCAGCGACAACCTCGTCACGCTGACCCAGACGGTCACCGACAAGGACGGCGACCAGGCTTCGGCCACCGCCAACATCGGCCAGAACCTTAATTTCGAGGACGATGGTCCGAGCGTTTCCGCTTCGACGACGCAGCCGACCTTGACCGTCGATGAGACGGTGCTGGCGACCAACGCCACGGCAAACTTCGCCGGGGTGTTTACGAGCGCCTTCGGTGCGGACGGTGCCGGCACAATCACTTATGCCCTCGGGATCACCGGCGCCAACGGTGTCGCGAGCGGTCTCACCGATACCGCGACCGGGTCCCCGATCGTCCTGGTCCTCAACGGCAATGTGGTCGAGGGCCATGTCGGCACGACCGGCGGTCCGCTCGCTTTCACTGTCAATGTCGATGCATCGGGCAACGTCACGCTCGACCAGATCCGCGCGGTCGTCCACACAAGTGCGGACAACCCGGACACCAGCGAGCCGGCGACGCTCTCGGCGGATAACCTGGTGACCCTGACCGCGACGGTCACTGACAAGGACGGCGACCATCAGTCGGCGACGGCCAATATCGGCCAGAACCTGTCGTTCCTCGACGACGGGCCAACGCTCGGCGCGGTGCAGAGCCAGCAGACCGACAATAACCCCGCGACGGCGCCTGCGGTCGGTACCTTGCACTTTACGCCGGGTGCGGACGGTGCAGGCTCGACGATGACGATCACGGCGAACGTGACTGGCCTTAAGTCGGGCGGGTTCAACCTGGTCACCGCGCAGTCGGGCAACGTCCTGACGGCTTATCAGGATACCAACGGCGACGGCATCCATCAGGTCGGAGAGAGCACGGTAGTGTTCACGCTGACCGTCGATCCCAGTGCGGGGACCTCGGGCCAGTATACGTTCGACCTGGTCACACCGCTCGACCCGACGATCACCGACACGCCGATCGGCGGCTCCTCGTCGTTCGGCGCTGGTCCGACCGGCTTCCAAGTGCTTGATAGCGCGACCGCGCAGCACTTATCGGTCCTGACCGGCTACAACACGACGGGCACGTTCAACGAAGCCACCTGGCTGGCAACTGGCAACCTGACATCCGCAATGATCACCGACGCGGGTATCAACGGCTCAACAACCGGCTGGGGCGTCGACAACAACGTCTTCAGCGGCACGAATGAGTTCATGTTCTTCGACTTCGGCGCGCAGCCTTTGGCGGATCCGGATGGTCCGGGTGGTATCGATACGTCGACCTCGGGCGCTACGCTGCCGAACATCAGCACGGCGACGTTCGACTTCATCCAGTACACGACTGCTGACGACATCACATATGTTGTGCATTACACCGACGGCACCTTCGACTCCGGTCACGTTCCGACGGCGAACATGGATGCGAGCGGTCCCAACTGGACGTTCACGGCCGATGCCGGCAAGTTCATTGCCGACATCCAGCTGTACACCAGCGGAACGGGGCCGGGTAAGGTCGACTTGGTGTCGGTCGGCGTGCAGACGTCGTCACTCGACAAATCGATCAGCGCTTCGGTTCAACTGACCGACGGCGACGGCGATCCAACCTCCGTCGGCAACTTCACCATCCACATTGCGACCGGCCTTGTGCCGTTCTCTCCGGCGGCTCCGGTGGTGCTGGATCTCAACGGCGACGGTGCTCATTTCCTGTCCGCCGATGCAGGAGTCACCTACGACTACGGCCATGGCGCGGTCGCTACGGCTTGGGCCAGTCCGCAGGACGGAATCCTGGTCAACGACTCCAACCACGACGGCAATGTCAGTGCGTCGGAGTTCGTGTTCGGCTCGGGCAGCGTCACCGACCTGCAGGCGCTTGCCGCGCACGACACCAACGGCGACGGCCAGCTGTCGTCGGCCGATGCCGACTTCGGCAACTTCGCGGTGTGGCAGGACGCCAACAGCAATGGCGCGGTCGACGCGGGCGAGCTTCAATCGCTGACGGCCCGGGGCATAGCCAGTATCTCGCTCAGCACGGACGGGATCAGTTATTCTGCGGCAGGCGGCGACGTCCAGGTAGCCGGAACGGGCAGCTACACGCGGACAGACGGTTCGACCGGGGTTCTCGCGGACGCAGCCTTCCTGACGGAATCGCGCTCGGCCACCAACAGCGTGCTTATGGGTGCGCTCGCGGCGGCGGGTCTCGCTGCGGAATCGTCCGCAGCGGCGACCACGGTGGCGGCTCTTGCAGCGACGACGGCACTCACCGGAATCGCGGCGCAGCACAACCAGGCCTTCGCTCCGGTGGCGGTCGACGCGGTGGGCAGCACGAACGCTGGCGACCTTCTGGCGGGCGCTGGCGCTGCTCCGGCGGCCCCTCAGGCGGCCGCATTTCACGCGGCGGATGCAGGTGCTGCCAACGGCCTGTCGGTCGCGGGCGGAGAATCGCAACCGAACCAAGGCCCGACCGAGCTTCTTCAGGGCTCGGCCCCGGTGCAGGACAGCGCCGGAGCAGGTATCTCAACGGCGGCTTCGATCATCATGCCGTCTGCGGCGCAATTGGCGGCGGCTGATGCCGGCGTCGGCGGGGCGCAGCACAACCAGGTCGTTGGCCAAGTTCTCGCCGACGCCCTCCATGGCGGCGGCAGCGGCCCTGACATCGACAGCGTGCTGAGCTCGCTGCCGAGCCAAGGTGGGGCGCACAATGCGGCGCTCGAGACCCTGGCAAGTCAGGCCGGTGCGGCCGTTCCAAACGGGGACAATGGCGCTTTTGCCGGGTTCACGGCGGCCAACGCAGCCTTCACGATGGAGCACATGGTGTTTCACGTCGATGCTGCTCCGTCGCACGCGTAACTGAAGTTATCGACATAAGGGGACCTCCACCTTGTGGACGGTGGGGGTCCCGAAACGACCAGAAGGGGGTATCATGACGAAGAAGCACTGGACGATAATCGTTCCCGGAGCGGTGCTGTTGTGCGCGTCACCTGCATTCGCAGTGGAACTGCGCGACGCCGTTCAATCCGCGCTCAACACCAATCCTGAAATTCGCCAGGCCGTCGCCAATACGGCCGCCACGCGCGAAGAGCGGAAGCAGGGCCAGGGGCTCTGGTACCCGCGGGTCTCGGTGGAAGGATCCGTCGGAGTGCGCAGCCTGCGCAACCCGACCCGCCGTTCGATCGGCCTTGCCGACCAGACTCTGTGGCCCATCGAGGGCGACCTCATCGTCCAGCAATTACTTTATGACAGCGGCGGCCGCGAGGCCGAGATCCGCCGTCAGGCGTCGCGCACCGACGCTGCTTCGGCCCGGGTCGAAGAGCGTTCCGAGTTCGTCGCGCTCAATGTTTCGCGCACCTACATCGACTATCTGCTGCAGCAACGGTTGGTCGCAATCGCTGCGGACAACGTCACGTTCCACGAGCGTCTGGTTGGCGATCTGCGCGAGGGCGTTTCCAAAGGCTCGATCAGCATCGCGGACCAGCAGCAGGCCGAGGAGCGCCTGCAGTCGGCGCGTGCCCGGGTGACCGAAGCTCGCGAGGACCTCGACACCGCCGCCATCACGTTCCGGACCCTGACAGGTGTCCCGATCGACACCGTGTCGCTTCCGCCCGACGTATCGCCGTGCATGCCGGCGACCCTCGAAGATGCGGAAGCCCTGGCTCGCAACAACAACCCGCGCGTGCAGGAAGCAATCGCGGACCTCAATACTGCGCGCGAGGAAGTTCGCGCCGCGAAGGCCGACATCGGTCCGAAATTCTATCTGGAAGGCCGTGCTCGTGCGGGTCACGATATCGACGGCTTTGCCGGGCGGACGACCGATCTTCAGGCCAACGCGGTCCTTCGCTGGACGCTGTACAATGGCGGAATCAAGGAAGCCAATGTGCGCGAGCAGCAGAACCGGGCGGATCAGGTTCATGGCCGCTTGTTTCAAGTGACGCGCGGCGCCGAGGAAGATACGCGGTCGGCCTGGAGCCGCCTCGTCAATCAGACGTCCCTGGTCAGCGAGCTCGAAACGCAGAGCAAGATCACCGACGACGTGCTGCTTTCCTATCGTGAGCAGTTCAACATCGGTCGGCGCTCGCTGCTGGACGTGCTCGACGCCCAGAACACGCGCTACAATGTGCAGGCGCAGACCGAGACCGCACGTCTCGCGAAGCTCTACGCGCAATATCGTGTGCTGGCGGCCGCGAACAAGTTGATCGAATGCCTCGGCGTGCAGATGCCCGCCGCGGCGGCCGGAGGCGAGCGGGCGCAGTTCCACGTAAACCCCATCCCGGCAGCGGATCTGCAGGAAAACAGCGTGCCGTACCCGGCGATGGTGCCGGCTGCGGCGCCCGCTGCTGCGCCTCCGCCGACGACCGGTATGGCGGGCGCGAACAGCCCGCCGGCCGGCAGGTAAGAATGCAAAGGACGGTTTGTGAGTTTCATGAATTGGCTTGATCCGGATCGGTCGCGTGAAATCGACCCCGTCCTTGACTGCCTGACGTATCTCGCGCGTGAGGCGGACCGGCCATCGTCGCCGGTCCTCCTGCGCGCGGGCCTTGCCCTTGCCGATGACGGGACGCTTCCCTTCCACCAGATCGAGCCGGCGCTTGAGCAGGTTGGGATGCGCGCTGAGCCCGTCGCTCGGCGCTTGAAGGGTTGGCCGTCGCGCAAGTGCCCGGCGGTCCTCGAGCTCAGCGACGAACGGGCGGCGGTACTGCTCGAAACGCGCGACTCTGAAGCGTTGGTCTACGCCCCGGGTATTGCGGAGCCGACCTGGATCAAGCTCGTGGAGCTCGAGCCGGTCTACACCGGGCGAGCGGTCGTCGTCGAAACCGACCCCACTCGCGAACGCGAGGGCGAGCGCCCCTGGGATAAGGCTAAGCGATCGCACTGGTTCTGGTCGGAAGTGTGGAAGGTCCGCAAGGAATTCTGGCCGGTCTTCTTGGCCGCGCTGATCGTCAACATGCTCGCCTTCGCGATGCCGCTGTTCACGATGAACGTTTACGACCGAGTAATCCCGAACAAAGCGATTTCGACCCTATGGGTGCTCGCCATGGGCGTGATCCTTGCGTTGTCGTTCGATTTCATCCTTCGCGTTGCTCGCTCACGGCTGATCGACGAGGTCGGCCGCAAGCTCGATGCGAGGCTTTCGCAGAAATTGTTCGAAAAGGTGATGAACCTGCCCATGGCCGAACGCCAGGGGAGCACAGGCGCTTTCGCCCGACGCGTGTCCGACTTCGAAATGGTGCGCGACTTCTTCGCCTCGACCACCGTAGTCCTTGCCGTGGATGTCGTGTTCCTGGTGCTATTCCTGGGTCTGATCACGATTCTCGCCGGCTGGCTCGTATTCGTACCCATCGTCGGCATCCTGCTGATGCTGATTGCGGGCCTCAGCCTGCAGAAGGCGATGGGCCGTGCAGCGCTCGACGCCCAGGCGGATTCGAGCCTGCAGCATTCCGTCCTGGTCGAATCGATCGCAGGCGCGGAGACGCTCAAAGCGGCGCGTGCGGAAGGGCAAATGCTCGGCCGCTGGCGGCGTTATTCGGCAATGTCCGCCGCGACGGGCGAACGGATGAGGCGACTGACCGCGGTGGCCGTCAACCTCGCCAGCATTTCGCAGCAGCTCATCAGCGTCGGCCTTCTGATCGGCGGCTTCTACCAATTCCAGGAAGGCGAGATGACGATGGGCGCGATCATCGCCATCATCATGCTCTCAGGCCGCTCGCTGCAACCGGTGGGACAGCTCGCATTCCTCATCACCCGCGGCAAGCAGGCGTTCGCGACGCTCGGCTCGCTTCAGCGGATGATGGAGGTGCAGGACGAACGCCAGGTCGCGATGCGCAGAATCGTTCCCGAAATCCGCGCGGGGCACATCGAGCTCGCTAACGTGTCGTTCCGCTATCCCGGCGCGGGCCGCGATTCGCTCGATGGAATAAGCCTCAAGATCAATCCGGGCGAGCGGATCGGAATCATCGGGCGTGTGGCTTCCGGAAAATCGACGCTCGGGCGGGTCCTCTGCGGCCTGTATCCGCCGACGGAGGGCGAAATGCTGGTCGACGGGCTCGACAGCCGCCAATACCACCCCCACCAGCTGCGCGAGGCCTTCCGCTTCGTCGCGCAAGACGCGGAAGTGTTCAGTGGGACGGTTCGCGATAACCTGATGCTCGGCGCGGCGAAGGCCGACGACGGCCAGCTGATCGACGCAGTCGTCCGTTCGGGCGCAGATATTTTCCTCTCGCGCGATGCGGCGGGTTTCGATCTGCCTGTTGGCGAGCGCGGATCGCGCCTGTCCGGCGGACAACGCGCCCTGTTGGTGCTTGCCCGCGCTCTCGTCAGCCCGTCCAAGATCCTGTTCCTCGACGAGCCGACCGGGTCGATGGACACGCAAACCGAGCTCTATTTCATCGAGCATCTGAAGACGGGGCTCGCCCCGGACCAGGCGCTCGTCGTCGCGACGCATCGCCACAACATGCTGTCGATCGTCAGCCGGCTCATCGTGATCGACGGCGGCAAGATCCTTGCCGACGGGCCGCGAGACGAGGTGCTGAAGCACCTTACCGACGCGGCCAAGGTAGGGAAGCCATGACCGCGCTTGCGCTTCGCATTTCAAAGAGGGTCGCCGGCCTGCGCACGGACGCAGCCGTCGCATTGGTCGTAGCCGCGGTGATCGCTGTCGCACTGTTGGTCGTCGCGCGCGAAAGAGCAGACGCATCCACAATCAGCGTGCGCATCACTCCAATCAAGGCCGCACAGTTGATCGACGCGACGAGCGGCGCACGGGTGCATGATCTCCAGGCGATCGGCGACCGGGCGAAGCTGATCAACGCCGCTCTTCCGTTCGCCGGCGGACCGCTTCACGCTGCCCAGCCGTTCGCGCTTGGCGGAAGCGAGCTGGACCAGCGCCGTGCGCTCCTTTGCATGACACAGGCGGTCTATTACGAAGCCGGATACGAGCCGGCCGAAGGTCGCCGCGCGGTTGCCCAGGTCGTGCTCAACCGAATGCGCCATCCGGCCTTTCCAAAGTCCGTGTGTGGAGTGGTCTACCAAGGCGCGGGTTCACGCGTTTGCCAGTTCACCTTCGTTTGCGACGGCGCGCTTTATCGCGCTCCCGCGCGTGATGCGTGGCTGCGCGCCGAGGAAATCGCGCGCCAGGCCCTCGACGGCTATGTTGAAAAGACCGTCGGAGAGGCAACGCATTATCATGCCGATTATGTGGCGCCGCGCTGGGCGCCCTTGCTGGCCAAGGTTGCGCGGATCGGCCAGCACATCTTCTATCGCTGGCCGGGTGCCTGGGGTCAGCCGACTGCCTTCAAGGGTCGCTATATCGGCGAGCCGCGCGACCCATTGTCGATGCGTCCGGCGAAACCGACCCTCTCGCCGATGACGACGGATCAGCTCGCCGACGTTTCACGATCTCCGACCGACGGAACAATGCTGAAGCGTGCTCCCAACGACGTCGGCGGATTGCTCGACACGTCGAAGGGCTGGACATTGCATATCCCAGGGCCGGACGAAGGCGGAGCCTCGGCCGCCAGGCTGATCGCCACGCAAGAAACCAAGCCGATTGCGGCGCCGACCGTGGCGTCCGTACCGGGCGGCACCCAAGTCGCCAGCCGTTAGTCCGGAGCAAGCGTAAGCCATGGCCAGCCTTCCTTTCGTTGGGTCTTCATTCAGGCACCGTCGGCCGCTGACGGGCTCGCGGATGATCATCGTCGCGTCGGCCGCGGCCTTCTTCCTGTTCCTGCTGTGGGCCAGCATCGCCCAGGTCGACGAAGTCACTCGCGGCCAGGGCAAGGTTATTCCCTCGAGCAAAGTGCAGGTCATCCAATCGTCGACGCCCGCAACGATCGCCGAACTGCTGGTTCGGTCGGGTCAGCGGGTTTCGAGGGGTCAGTTGCTCGCGCGCCTGGACAACCCGGAAAGCCGCGGCATCGAAGCCGAGACCGAGGCGTTGCAGGCCCGTTCGGAGCGACTGCAGGCCGAGGGGACGGGTTCGGCAACTTCGCTCGGGGGCGAAGAAGGAACCTTAAGCCAGGTTCGCCGCCAGGCCTTGTCCAGCAGGGTCGCTGCGCTGCGGGCTTCGGCCGAGCAGCGGCGGCGCGAAGCCGCCGAAGCCGACGCAACGATCAATTCGCTGTCGCGCAGCCTGACGCTCGCGCAAGAAAATGTGAATCGGTTGGCCCCGCTCGCGGCCAAAAACATCGTGCCGCAGACTGACCTCGCCACTGCGCAGCGTGATGTCGTCGACCTGCAGGGCCGGATCGCCGCCGCCCGCGAGCAAAAAGGCCGAGCCATCGCCGCCGTGAGTGAAGCGATGAACCAGGCCAATGAAGCGTCCTTCAGCTTCCGTCAGGAAGCGCTCAGCGAAGCCAGCCAGGTCAACCAAAAGATCGCCGTGAACGAACAGTCGCTGCGCGGCGCTGTCGGCCAGTCGGGACGGTTGGAGCTTCGTTCGCCGGTGGACGGGGTGGTCAACGACGTCCACGTGACGACGATCGGCGGTTATGTGCAGGCCGGCGAGAAGGTGATGGAAGTCGTGCCCGTCGGCGACAAGCTGCTTGTCGAAACGCGCGTCAAGCCGAGCGATATCGCTTTCATCAAGGTCGGCGACAAGGCGCTGGTCAAGGTGACGGCTTACGACTTCTCGGCCTACGGCGGGCTCGATGGCCGAGTGGTCCAGGTATCGGCGGATTCAATCTACGATGAGATCGAAAAACAGGCCTATTTCACCGTGATCGTCGAGACCGACAAAAGCTATCTGGCCGCGGCAGGGCGTCGCTTGCCGATCACTCCCGGAATGATGACGGACACCCAGATCATCACTGGGCGCAAGAGCATTCTGACTTACTTGCTCAAGCCGGTGTTGAAGGCGAGGAGCGAGGCGTTGCGCGAGCGCTGATCATCGGCTTCAGCTGACGTATCCGCGGCCGGAGTCAGGGGCTTTTCCTCCGCGCTGGCAATGTTCACCGGAGCCTGGTGCACGCGATAGCCGTGGGTGAAGGTCGCGCCGGCCGCAAACGTCAGGATCGGCCGGTAGTCGCGGACGCTCTCGCTATCGAGAAGCTCGTCTGTCCCATTGTCGAGCACGTACATATGCCCGCTAGCGCGAACGACCAGGACGGCGTGATCGGCTCGGCGGACCAGGTCGCGCAGAACGACGAGATAGAGATCGCGATCGGCAAAACCGGCACGCCGTGCCATTGCCAGCTTCGCGATCGCATAGTCCTCACAATCGCCCTTGCCGACCTTCAGCGTCTGATTCGCGGAAGACCATATGTCGGGGCGTCCCCAACGGACCTGGTCGTCGATGAAGCGCACGCGCTTGTTGACGTACCAGTTCAGGGCTTCGAGCCGGTCGACGGAGTCCTTGCCGCGGAGCGACACGGCGTAGCGCGCCGCGGTTCCCGTCAAAGACGAATGTTCGACCTGATGCCAACGCGCATCGAGCGGCGTGTGGCCGACGCGAAGGGCAACCGTTCCGAAAATGTCGGGGCGGCCGTTCACGACGCCGGGGCTGATGGCCGGCGGCGCGTCTCGCAGGACGGACGAAACGACCGGAAGGCCGGAATGATTGTACGAGGCCGGACGAGGCGCCGGACTGGCCGTCACCGGCTTGCCGGTCTGCTGCGCCATCAACAATTGAAGCGCGCTCGGGCCGCCCAAAATCGCCTCGGCCTTGCTGAACGACTGCGCTGCAGCAGGCGCCTGGAAGGATGCCGCGACGATGGCGAAAGCGAATGCGCTGAGGGTGCGCCGGGCGACCGACCTGTTCATGCCTGCGGTTCTCGCAGGGCAAGGCAAAGGCGCGGCTAAGGATCATGGTTAAATCGTCGCTAACCAAAGCAAATCCGGCGAGCTGGACCCGAGTTGCGCCGTCGAGCATTTGAGCGGCCGTGGCCGCCGCGCTTCCGCCAGATCCGCCGCAAGCTGCGATTGTCGTCACGGGACGGGCGCTCCCCGAGCCGAGGGCCGAACGCGTCTACAAGGTCGAACGCATCGGCCGAAGACAAATCGAGCAGGCGCCCAGCCATGCTCTGGATCAGCTGCTCAAGGATGTGCCGGGGGTCCAACTCTTCCGGCGCTCGGACTCACACAGCGGGCACCCGACGAGCCAGGGCGTCACCCTTCGCGCCCTCGGCGGCAACGCCTCGAGCCGCGCGGTGCTGATGCTCGATGGAGTCCCGCAGGCCGACCCGTTTGGAGGCTGGGTCAATTGGCCCGCCTTCGATCCGGCGGATCTTGGCGACCTCCGCGTCGTGCGAGGTGGCGGAAGCGTCGCCAACGGACCGGGCGCCCTCGCCGGGACGATCGAGATGGCGAGCCGCTCGGACCCGGGAGTGTCGGGCGAGATCGACGCCGGCAGCCGCGATTCATTCGAGGGCCGCGGTCGTATCGGTGTGCCGATTGGCAGGACTATTCTCAGCCTGTCGGGTCGCGGCGAACGAAGTGACGGTTTCGTCCCCATTACCGAAGGAACACGCGGCCCGGCCGACGAACGCGCGCCCTACCGCGAATGGAGCGGGCGGGGTCGCTGGATCGCACCGCTCGGCGGCTCGACCGAGCTCCAGGCGAACCTCAGTGCCTTCCACGACTGGCGCACCAGGGGCACCCAATTCACTCAGAACCGGACCAATGGCGCGGACGCGTCCCTTCGCCTGGTCGGTCGCGGCAGCTGGGCCTGGAGCGCTCTCGCTTATTGGCAGTGGCGGAACTTCAGCAGCAGCTTCGCGAATGTAAGTTCGGGTCGTTCATTTGCGACGCGCGTGTCGCTGCAGGATTCCGTACCATCGCACGGACTCGGCGGAAGTGTCGAAGTGCGGCCGCCAATGCCGCGCGGAATCGAACTGCGCCTTGGGTTGGATGCCCGCAAGACAAACGGGCAATCACGCGAGTTGTTCAGCTATGTCGCTGGCCAACCGACCCGCCGGCGTCTCGCAGGCGGAAATAGCTGGACCAGCGGAGCCTTCGTGGAAGCGAGCGCGGACGTCGGCGCCGCTACACTGACAGCGGGGGTGAGGCTCGACCACTGGCGCGTCGGCGACGGCCGGCTGTTCGAAAAAATGATCGCCACGGGAATGGTGTTGCGCGACGACCGTTATCGCTCCCGTTCGGGCTGGCTGCCGACCGCGCGCGCCGGGATGACCGCCCCCGTCGGCGCCGGATTCAGCCTTCGGTCGGCGGTCTATCTCGGATGGCGCATGCCAACGCTCAACGAATTCTTCCGCCCGTTCCGCGCCGGGCTCGACGCCACTGCCGCCAACCCGGGCCTCGACCCCGAACGGCTAGCCGGTGCGGAAGCGGGAGTGGATTATGCACACGGCGACGTCCGGCTGTCGGTGACCGGCTTTGCCAATGAACTGAATGATGCGATCGCCAACGTGACCCTGGGGCAGGGACCGGGCACATTTCCCGGCGTTGGCTTCGTTGCTGCCGGCGGGACCTATCGCCAACGCCAGAACGTCGATGCGGTGAAGGTCTATGGAATTGAAGCATCGTCCGAATGGTCACGCGGCCCGTGGCTCGTGCGCGCGGGCGCGAGCCTCACGCGCGCCCGCATCGAGGCAAGCCGAGCGGCGAGCTTCCTGGATGGTCTCAGGCCTGCGCAAACCTCCAGATTCGCGGCAACATTGGCCGCGGGCTGGGAACGCGGCGACAAGGGTTTGCAAATCGTTCTGCGCAGGATTGGCGCGCAATTTGAGGACGATCTCAACTCGCGGCGTTTGAAGGCCGCGACGACGATGGATGCCTACGCATCCTGGCCGCTCGCCAAGCGATTGCAGATCCTGGCACGGGGCGAGAACCTGACGAACGCCTTGGTGATGGCCGGGGTAGGCAATGACGGATCGGTCGAACGCGCGACTCCCCGAACCCTTTGGATCGGCCTCAGGCTAAAATGATCGAAATTGGACGTTGCCGCCTCGGATGATGTGAACATAGCAGCCATTTTGCTCGGCACCGAAAAAGGGACGGGCGGGGCAATAGTTACACTGTTTTTATGCAGTCTTTTCGGGCACCGCCGTTCCGCGTCTCGGGCGCGGTGGGTCGATGGCGTTTGGCGCACTCGCTGCAAGAGATGCGGTGCGACCCTGCTTCGTGTGCGGCCGTCGAAATGGCGGGTCGAATGCGACTGATCGAAGCATGCAAAAACAATAGTTCCTTAACCTCGATCAGCATTGTGAACCGTCGCTACAGCTGCGCGTTACGGTGCGGCTGTTCAACCAGGGAGAGTATAATGCCGACGACGAAGAGCGGCGGTTCCAAGCGCGGTTTCGCTGCGATGGATCCGGCTAAACAGCGGGAAATCGCGAGCAAGGGCGGCAAGGCCAGTCACGGCGGCGGGCGCCGGCCGAGCACCAGCCGCTAGAGCAGCTCGACACTGTTTTCGTGCGAGCGCCGGCGCGCACCCCCAGCGCCGGCGCTCCAGTATTTTCAGCAACCGGCCGGTCGCGGCCAGCGTTACGTTGGCGACATGTATCGGTCGGACCTCGACACACGCGACAGGGGCGGCGCGATCGCGGCGGTGGTCGCGATTCATGGAGCGTTGCTGTTCGCGTTTCTGAACTTGTCGGGAAAGATGCCGCTGCCCGGGCAGGAAAGCGTGCTTCGGATGTTCAATATCGACCAGCCGAAGCCGCCACCGCCTCCACCTCCGCCGCCGGCACAGCAGCAGTCGAAGCCGAAAGAGAAGGAGGGCGGGTCGGCGCCCAAGAACATCAAGAGCGAGGCGACCCCTGTCGTCGCCCCCAAACCGCCCATCGTTATCCCGCAGCCGCCGAAGATCGCAACGAGCGAAACTCCGCGCCAGGGCACCGCACCGACACAGGGCGCATCCACTGTGCCGGGCCCCGGAACCGGTGCGGGTGGGACTGGAACAGGCACTGGAAGCGGCGCGGGCGGAACAGGCCCGGGCGGAGGAGGAGGCGGAGTCGCCACGCCGGCCAGCCTCGTCCGCGGGATTACGGGACGCGATTATCCGGCCGGCGTTCGCGATCGATGGCCGCGCGGCGGAGTCATCTACCTGCGCCTCCGGATCGAGCCCAACGGACGGCCGAGCCGTTGCGACGTGATGCGATCGTTCGGAGATTCGGTTTCAGACCAGTGGACCTGCTCGCTCGTGATGCAACGGGCAACGTTCCGGCCCGCCCTCGACGCTCGCGGAACGCCGGTTTCCGCTTGGTTCGGCTACAAGCAGGTCGACATCGGACGCTGATTCCTACTAGGCGCACTTTCCATGATCGAAGCGGAATGGTGGGAGTATGACTCCCTGGACGAACTTGCCGATGCCGTTGCCGGCGACATCGGGTTCATCGTTGAGAGCGCGATCGACGCCCGTAATGCGTCGCTGATCGCGGTCCCAGGCGGCAAGACGGGTCCGGCGATCTTCCCGAAGATTGCGGCGCAGCACCAGCAATGGAAGCGCGTGACCGTCATCCCGACGGATGATCGCCTCGTCCCCTTGGACAGCGAGCTGTCAAACATCCGTGCCATTGCACGGACCTTCCTTCCGACCGGTGCCCGAGTGATCCCGATCACCGCCGACATTGCCGACTATAAGCTGGCCGGAAACTCCGCGGATGCGCGGCTTCAGGATTTGGCCTGGCCGCCCGACCTCGTCTGGCTTGGGATGGGTGCCGACGGGCACACGGCGTCGATCTTCGCGGGAGCCGATATGCAGGATGCGCTGGACGCACCGAAAGCGCGCCGCGCGGTCGGAGTGATGCCCGATCCGCTGCCGGCGGAAGCCCCGGTCGCCCGCGTGACTCTCACCCGCGCCGCGATCCTATCGGCGCGTACGATCCTCATGACGGTCACGGGCGATGCGAAGCGCGAGCTTCTCGAGGGGGCAATCGCCGACGGACAAAGTTCGAAGCTGCCGATCGGCCGGGTGCTCGCAGAGGCAGAGCAGCCGATCGATATCCATTGGTGTCCGTAGCGCTAGATGTCTTCTAGCGGCTTACCTGCCGTTTCCTTGAGGAACAGCAGCGAGACGACCAGTGAAATCCCGGTGAAAAAGACGGCATACCACAGGCCGGTGTAGATATTGCCGGTGACCGCGACGAGCGCGAAACTCGTAACTGGGAGGAAACCGCCGACCCAGCCGGTCCCGACATGATAGGGCAGGCTCATCGCGGTGTATCGCACCTTTGTCGGGAACATCTCGACAAGCGCTGACGCCTGAGGGCCGTAGAGCGCGGTCGCCGCTACCGTGAACGCGAGCAGGATCAGGATCAGGACGGTCATATTCGCCTGCGCCGGGTCGGCCGACTTGGGATAGCCGGCGGTCTGCAGCGCAGCTCCGATCACATCCGAAGTCTTGGCTTTCAGGGCCTTCAAATCAGGGCCGGGGAGGCCTTCGCCGCCCTGGATTAATACTGTGCTGTTGCCGACCAAAACCCGGGTCTGCCGGTCGGCTGAGGTTCGCGTGCCGTATGAGATGCCCTTGGTGACGAGCGTCGATTTGGCGATGTCGCAGGCACTGACGAACTTGGCGGTGCCGACGGGATCGAACTGCACCGCGCAGGCTGATGGATTGGTCTCGACTACGACGGGAGTAGCGCGCTGCGCGGCAACCAGCGCGGGGTTCGCGGCTTCGGCGATCCAGTGCGAGGCGGGGAAGTAGAGCACCAAGGCCAGCGCCATTCCGCCGACCATCACCGGCTTGCGGCCTACGCGGTCGCTGAGCCAGCCGAAATAGACGTAGAGCGGAGCGCTGACGACCGTCATCACGATCAGGAGCAGGTCCTTGGTCTGCCCCGGAAGTCCGAGCGACTTTTCTAGGAACACCTGCATGTAGAAGAAGGTGAAGTACCAGACCGCTCCTTGAGCGCACATGATGCCGAAGAATGCGATCAGCACGCGCTTCAAATTCTCGCGATTGGCGAAGGCTTCGCGGAGCGGCGCCTTGGTGACTTCGCCTTTCTCCTGGAGCTTCGCAAATGCCGGGCTCTCGGCGAGCTTGGCGCGCATCCAGACCGAGATCGCGAGCAGCACGACGGAGACAAGGAATGGAATTCTCCAGCCCCAGGCGGCGAACGCATCCTCCCCCAGGGACGTGCGGGTCGCGACGAGGACTAGAAGGGCCGCGAGCAGCCCGAACGAGGCCGATGACTGGATCCAGCCTGTTGCGCTGCCCCGCTTGTCGTTTGCGGCATGCTCCGCGACGTAGATCGCTGCTCCGCCATATTCGCCGCCGAGCGCGATACCCTGGAGGATTCGAAGGAAGATCAAGAGCGCGGGCCCTAGTGAGCCAGCCTGCGCATAGGTCGGAAGGAAGCCGATCAGGAAGGTCGCTCCGCCCATCAGGCTGACGGTGATGAGGAAGGCGCCCTTGCGGCCGAGTCGGTCGCCGACCACTCCGAAGATGAGCGCACCCAGGGGCCGGAACGCGAAGCCGGCGGCGAACAGCGCGAGCGCGGCGATCAGCGCGGGGGTCGGGTCAAGGCCTGCGAAAAAGACCTTGGAGATGACCGGTGCGAGGCTGCCGAAGATGAAGAAGTCGTACCATTCGAAGGCGGTGCCGGCGGACGAGGCGATGACGACTCGGGCCATCGACCAGGGCTTTTGGTGATGTGATCTGGCTACGCTCGCCATCGATTTCTCCCCTTGAAGCGAGGGATAGCAGCGCCGCCCGATCAGTCCAGCTTGCGGATGGTGCCGTCGACGCTTGCGAACCTCAGGCCGAATTTGCGAACGACGACGTGGTTGGAAAGCGAACGACCGTCGCCCAGCAGCCGGATCTGCTGAACCACTTTCAGGCCGCCCTTCATCGTGTAGCGGATCGTCGCTTGGTTGCCGTTGACCACGACGTCCACTGGACCCGTCGCGTCGCTGAGGCTTCCGCTAAACTTGTTTGGCCCGGCGGGACGCATCACCCATTTGCGTGTCCGGGTAGGCTTGCCCTCTTCGCGCACGGTGTCGACGAGGACGAAGTCGCCGCGATCGCCTTTTCCGCCGATGCTATCGACGACGAGCCGCCCAGGGTGCTTGAAAACGATCTTGAGGACATTCTCAGCATGCGTCCGGCCGGTGAAGAAGGCGGTCATGTCGAGGGTCGGCGCTGGCGCGGCTGCACCTGCGAGCATGATGGCGACTGCGGCCGTGAGGGTCATTGCCGTCCGGCGAGCAAAGCATCGACGACGCTTGGGTCCGCGAGCGTCGACGTGTCCCCAAAACCCTCGTTCGCGCCTTCGGCGATCTTGCGCAGGATCCGCCGCATGATCTTACCCGATCGCGTCTTGGGAAGTGCGGGGGTGAAATGGATCTTCTCCGGCGCCGCTAATGCGCCGATCTCCGAGCGGACTTGCCCGTTGAGCTCCTTGCGAAGCTCATCCGAGCCGTCCTCGCCGGCATTCAGAGTCACGAAGGCGTAAATCGCCTGGCCCTTGATGTCGTGCGGATAGCCGACGACGGCGGCCTCGGCGACCTTGGGATGGGCGACGAGAGCGCTCTCGACCTCGGCTGTCCCGACGCGGTGGCCGGAGACGTTGATCACGTCATCGACTCGGCCGGTGATCCAATAATAGCCGTCCTCATCGCGGCGGCAGCCGTCGCCGGTGAAATAAAGCCCCGGATAAGCCGTGAAATAAGTCTGGAAGCGCTCGTGGTCACCCCAGACGGTGCGCATCTGGCCCGGCCAGGACGCGGAAATGCACAAGTTCCCGCTTGCTGGGCCTTCGAGCACCTCATGACTTGCGTCGACGAGAACGGGCTTCACGCCCGGTAGTGGCTTCGTCGCGCTTCCCGGTTTCATGTCGGTCGCGCCGGGGAAGGGCGAGATGAGGATTCCGCCGGTCTCAGTCTGCCACCAGGTGTCCACCACTGGACACCGTCCGTCGCCGACCACCCGCCAATACCATTCCCACGCTTCGGGATTGATCGGCTCGCCGACCGTTCCGAGCAATCGCAGCGACTTGCGCGAATGGCGCTTCACGGGCTCCTCCCCCTCGCGCATCAGGGCGCGGATCGCGGTCGGAGCGGTGTAGAAGATGGTGACCCCCAGCCGGTCGACCGTCTCCCAGAAACGCCCGAAGTCCGGGTAATTGGGAACTCCATCGAACATCACGCTGGTCGCGCAATTCATCAGCGGGCCGTAGACGACATAGGAGTGGCCGGTGATCCAGCCGATATCGGCGGTGCACCAGAAGATGTCGTCAGGCCGATAGTCGAATACCCAGTCGAAGGTCGCCGCGGCCCACAGGGCATAGCCGCCGATGGTATGGACGACGCCCTTGGGCTTTCCGGTCGAGCCCGAGGTGTAAAGGATGAACAACGGATCCTCGGCGCTCATCACTTCGGGTTCGCAGTCGGTCGCCAGGCCGTCGCGAATGGCCGAATAAGAGATGTCTCGGCCTTGCTTCATCGGGACGTCGGCGCCCGTGCGGTTGACGACGATCACCGTCGGAACGTCGCGTTGCTCGAGCGCAGTATCGACGTTGCGCTTCAAAGGGATTGTCTTGCCGCCGCGCACCCCTTCGTCGGCGGTGATCACGCCTGATGCGCGGCAATCGACAATGCGCCCGTGAAGGCTCTCGGGCGAAAAGCCGCCGAAAACGACCGAATGGATCGCGCCGATCCGCGCGCAGGCGAGCATCGCGGCGGCGGCTTCGGGGATCATCGGCATGTAGATCATCACCCGATCGCCGCGCCCGATTCCGCGCGATTTCAGCAGGTTCGCGAAGCGGCACGTCTCTTCGTACAGCTCGCGGTAGGTCCAGGCGTGGCCGGTGCCAGGCTCGTCGGGCTCGAAGATGAGCGCGCCACGGTCCCCATGCTCGGCCAGGTGCCGGTCGAGGCAATTGACCGAGAGATTCAACTCGCCGTCCGCGAACCAATTGATGCCGAAGGTCGCTTCGTCGAACGACCAATCGCCGGCCTTCGTGGGGAATTTGATCCATGTCAGGCGCTTGGCCTGGTCGAGCCAGAAGCGATCGGGGTCGGCGCTCTCAAGATCGTTGAGCTCGGCGAGCTCGCGCGGGCCGATGCGGGCGTCGAAGCCTTGCGGGACCGGGTGGACGGCTTCGCTCACAGACCTCGCGCCATGTCGATCACGAAGCGATAGCGAACGTCATTCTTGAGCAGCCGCTCATAGGCCTCGTTGACCTGGCTCATCTGGATGAATTCGACGTCGGGATAAATTTCCTTGGCGGCGCAAAAGTCCAGCATCTCCTGAGTCTCCGGAATGCCGCCGATCGCCGAGCCTCCGACCGCGCGATTCCACCAGATGAGGTTGCGGCCAGCAAAACCCGGCATCTCGTTCAACGCGCCGACGATGACCATTCGCCCGGAGCGGCCGAGCAACTGGAGATATCCGTCGATTTCGTGGCTGACTGGAATCGTGTTGAGAATGAAATCGAAGCGCGTCGACGCTTCCTCCAATTGCCTTGGGTCGGTGGAGAAGATCACGTCATCCGCCCCAAGCTCGCGCGCATCGTCGCCCTTGGACGGCGTGGTGGTGATCATTGTGACGTGCGCGCCCATGGCGGCCGCGAGCTTCACTCCCATGTGGCCAAGTCCGCCAAGCCCGATGATGGCGACCTTGGTTCCTTGTCCGACCTTGTACTGGCGAAGCGGGGAATAAGTCGTGATCCCGGCGCAGAGCAACGGCGCGACCCGCGATTCGTCCATGCCGTTGGGAACCTTCAGAACGAAATGATCGCGCACGACGATATGATCGGTGTATCCGCCCTTGGTGTTCTCACCGGTGTGACGATCCGGGCTGTTGTAGGTCTGGGTGCACCCTTCGCGGCAGAAGACTTCCCATCCAGCGAGGCACTGGTCGCAGGCCATGCAGCTGTCGACCATGCAACCGACGGCCACAGTCTCTCCGGCCTGGTGGCGGGTCACCGCGTCACCGACTGCGGTCACTCGACCGACAATCTCATGGCCCGGGATGGAGGGGTAGACGGTCCCGCCCCAGTCTCCGCGGACCGTATGCAGGTCGGAATGGCAGATGCCGGCGTAGGTGATCTTTATCGCGACGTCGTCGGGCCGAAGCGCCCGTCGTTCGAAATTCATCGGCCGAAGCGGCTGATCGGGAGCGTCGGTGCCCCAGCCCTTGGCGGGCGTCGGTTGGCCGATGGCTTCTTGAGTATTGGTTGGGTGCGGTTCTGCGGTCGTTGCCATGTCGGCCTCCTATCTCGCCCGTTCGATAATCCTTTGCGCCTGCATGAGATGCGGACGATCGACCATCTTGCCGTCGACGCTCAACACGCCTGCGTCAGGCTGGGCCTCGAATGCGGCGACGATCGCTTCGGCGTGCCGCAGATCGTCCGTTGAGGGCGTGAAGGCGGCGTTGATGATCGGAACCTGCGCCGGGTGGATTGCGAGTTTCCCGGTGAACCCTTCGCGAGCGGCCGCCTCTGCTTCGCGCCTTAGGCTGTCGCCGTCGCGAAAATCGGCGAAAACCCCGTCGACCGGCTGAACTCCTGCAGCAACGGCCCCCGCCAGGCACAGCGATCTCGCTAGCCGATAGGTGAAGCTGAGAGCCCCATCGCTGTCATATTTCGACGAGGCGCCAAGCGCTGCGGAAAGGTCCTCTGCGCCCCAACTCATCGCCACCAGTGGCAGAGCCGGATCGCGATAGCTGAGCAGGCCGAACAGGCTCGCCGCGGTCTCCGTTACGATTGCGTGGATCGGAATGGTCCCCGTACGGTGCGAAAGTTCGATGATGTCGTCGCCGCTCTCCGCTTTGGGAAGCACGATGCCGTGGATGTCGGCGATGCCGAGCAGCTCGAGATCGTCCTTGAGAAACTCCGACCCGAGCGGGTTGATCCGAACCCACCATAAGGGACCGCCCGAGCGCCCGGGCAGGCCTTTGAGGATGTCGCGCGCGGCGGATTTTTGCTGAGGAGCCACGCTATCCTCGAGATCGAAGATGATCGCGTCGG
Source organism: Pseudomonadota bacterium (assembly GCA_046765675.1). GTDB lineage: Bacteria > Pseudomonadota > Alphaproteobacteria > Sphingomonadales > Sphingomonadaceae > Sphingomicrobium. Next base: position 6,288 of record JBKPOR010000125.1, on the reverse strand, counting down.
CGTCGCTATCGAGCGCTTTGCCGATCTTTTTCTCGCTGTCCGCCGGCACGAACAGCCAGCTGCGAGCCTCGCTCATGGTTTCTTCTGGAGAAGCGCGGTGCGCGTGCATTCGCACACTCGCTCATCACGCTGGTTGAAGGCGCGAAGCGCCCAGGTGACGATCCCGGCGTTCGGCCGCGATTGGCTTTCACGCAGGTCGATGCACTCGCTTTCGCAGCGCAGAGTGTCGCCGGCGAAAACCGGCTTCGGGAAGACGACTTTGTCGTATCCGAGATTGGCGACCAAGGTGCCCAGCGTCGTGTCGTGGACGCTGATTCCAATCAGCAAGCTGAAGGTGAAGCAGCTGTTGACGAGCGGCTTGCCGAACTCGGTTTTCGCCGCAGCCTCATAATCGAGGTGAAGCGGCTGCGGATTGTGAGTCAGGGTCGTGATCAGGATGTTGTCGGTTTCGGTAACCGTGCGGGTGATCGCATGGGCGACTCGGTCGCCGATTTGCCACTCGTCGAAATAGCGCCCTGGCATGACGCCGCTCTAGAGCGACCACCCGACAAAGCAAAGTCAGTCGATTTTGCGGCGGGTGAGTCGGGCCTTGAGTTCGCACATCCCAATTCGGTCGACGGCGTCGACCGGATCGCTCGATCGGGTCACGTTCGCGATATGGCCAAGAATTTGCCCGGCGATGTCGACGGTCTGAAGCGACGTCATGTGCCGGCTGACGACCAAGGGATCGGCCGACAAGATATCGCCCATCTGGTCGAGCATCCGCCGGACATATTCCAACTCCTCGGCGAGCCGGAGCTGCAAAGGATCATGCGTCGGGATGAGTGCGGCCGGCCGTGGTGGTGGTTCGCGCCGGATCGAGCGGCGCTCCGGGGCGCGGGCCGCTGACGATCGCTCATGCGCTTCCGAACGATATTGCGCCTGGATCGCATCGCAACGCGACTGTCGCAGGTGGGCGGGCGCGCCAAGATAGAAATCTGGTTTCAAGATGGTCCCTCGGTTGGTGAGGGCATAGTCAACGACCCGTAAACAAAGGATTTTATATCCGAAATGGAAGCAAAATTTCCGCGGCCGCCTCGGTGATCGCGTCGCCGTCGAGCCGATAGGTCGAGTAAAGATCGACGAGATTGCCGGTCTGACCGAACTTCTCGACCCCAAGCGGAGCGACGCGCTGGCCGAGCACCCCGCCGAGCCAGGACAAAGAAGCGGGAGCAGCGTCGGCCAGGGTGACGAGACCGGCCGCAGGGGCGAGACGCGACAGGAGCTGTTCGACGTGGCTCGGCTTGCGCTCGCCGCCCCACCGCGCGGCCTGCGCCGCCGTCCAGCCGCGATGAAGCAAGTCGGGCGAGGTGACCGCGAGCAGTCCAAGATCAGGAATATCGCCGCGAAGCTCCTCCCAGGCCGCGACAGCTTCCGGCATGACCGCGCCCATCGCGACGATCGCCGCTTCGGCATTCGGGCCCGGCTCGCGCAGCCAATAGCCGCCGGCGAGCGCTCCATCGCGCCAGCCGTCGTCGGCTCGTTCGGTTTGCCGGATGCTGCGTGTTGAGAGGCGCAGGTACGTGCTCTCGCCTTCAGGATCGTCGATCAGGCGGAATGCTTCTTCCATCATGATCGCAAGCTCGTCGGCAAAAGCGGGTTCATAGTGGCGCAGGCCCGGCTGTCCGAGGGCGATCAGGGGCGGGTTGATCGACTGGTGGGCGCCGCCCTCGGGACCGAGCGTGATGCCGCTGGGGGTCGCAACGAGCAGGAAACGCGCATCCTGGTAACAGGCATAGTTCAGCGCATCGAGGCCGCGCGCAATGAAGGGGTCGTAAAGCGTTCCGATCGGAAACAGGCGCTCTCCGAACAGATCTCCTGACAGGCCCGCTGCGGCTAACATTAGGAAAAGATTGGATTCCGCGATTCCAAGCCCGATATGTTGCCCTTCATTTGTTGCCGACCACTTTTGTGCCGAAGCAATCTTTTCTCGCGCAAAAACATCAGCAATTTCGGCCCGGCGGAACAGCCCGCGCTGGTTGACCCATGCGCCGAGGTTGGTCGAAACCGTCACGTCGGGCGATGCCGTCAGTATGCGATCGGCCAATTCGCCGCCTGCCTTCGACAAGTCGAGGAGGATCCGGCCGAACGCCGCCTGCGTCGATTGTTCTTCACCTGTAGGCGCAGGGATCGGCGGAACGGCGATCGTGCCGAAGTTGCGGTTTCGCTTCTCGCGCGCGATCCGACTCCGCTCCAAAAGGGCCTCGGCCCCGGGCCGCGAATTGTCGCCGACGCTTTCGAGCGGGTCCCATTCGTGGCCTTCGCGGACTCCCATGGCCTCGCGCAACGCCGCCATCTGGGTGGGGTTCATCAGGCCCGCATGATTGTCCTTGTGCCCGGCAAACGGCAGGCCGTAACCCTTGATCGTCCAGGCAATGAACAAGGTCGGGACGTCGTCCTGTGCAGCGTCGAACGCTTCGACCAAAGTTTCCATGCAATGGCCGCCGAGATCGGTGAAGAGCGAGGCGAGCGCCGTATCGTCATGGTCTTTCAGGAACCCTGCCGCCGACTTGCCGACCCCGGTTTCTATCCGTGATCGCCATGCCGCGCCGCCCTGGTAATGAAGCGCCGAAAGCTCGGCGTTGGATAGCTGCTCGACCCATGTTTTCAGCTTGGGATGGGCATCGAGCGCGGCTTGAAGCTTTTTCCCGTACCGCAGTTCGACGACCCGCCACCCACAGCTTCGGAAAATCTCGTCGAAGCGCTCGAACATTCGGTCGGCGCTGGTCGCGTCGAGGCTCTGGCGATTGTAATCGACGATCCACCACAGATTGCGGACGTCATGCTTCGCGCCTTCGATGATGGCCTCGTAGATATTGCCTTCGTCGAGCTCGGCATCGCCGATCAGCGCGACGAAACGGCCTCGGTCCTCGTCCTTCATCAAGCCATGAGCAGTTAGATAGTCCTGGATCAGGCCGGCGAAGAGCGTGATCGCGACCCCCAGGCCCACCGACCCGGTCGAGAAATCGACCGGGATCTTGTCCTTGGTTCGGCTCGGATAGCTCTGCGCTCCGCCCAGCCCGCGAAAATTTTCGAGCGCATCGCGGGATTGGGTCCCGAGCAGATAATGGATCGCGTGCAGAACCGGGCCCGCGTGCGGCTTGACCGCGACTCGATCGTTCGGCCCAAGCGCATGGAAATAAAGCGCGGCCATGATCGCCGTCATGGAGGCGCAGCTTGCCTGATGGCCGCCGACCTTCAGCCCGTCGTCACTCGGCCGGATGTGATTGGCGTGATGAATGGTCCAGGCCGACAGCCAGCGCAGCCGCTCTTCGAGAATCCTCAGCGCTTCAATGTCGGTCGTGACGGGCTTCAGCATCGGGCGGCTCTAGCCCCAGTCTCAGGCGTCCGAAATAGTCGTAAACCGGTCGATCGTGTCGAAGATTTCGGAAATGCCGGCCTTTTCGTCGTCGCTGAGCTCGGGCCGCCAGAGATCGAACAGCAGAACGATGCGCGTCTCGCCGCTGTCGTTTTTCGCCTCATGCTCGAAGCTGTCGTCGAAAATCAGCAATTTGCCTTCTTCCCACCGCCGGGTCTCGTTGCCGACGCGCAGCCAGCAGCCGTGAGGAACGATCAAAGGCAGGTGGGCAATGAGCCGGCAGTTGAGCATTCCGCGGTGTGCCGGAATGTGCGCGCCCGGAGTGAGTCGCGAGAAAAGCACCGACGGCGTTTTCGATCCGATGCGGGTCATCGGAACTTTGTCGAGCGCCGCCATGGTGCGCGGGCAGCGGGAAGCATTCTTCTCGACTCTCCGGCCGTCGCGCCAAAGATAAAGCGCGGTCCAGCTCGGATTGTCATGAAGTCCGTGGAACTCGCGCCTCGGCCGGTCGGGGTCATCCTCTATATAAGGCTGGAAGTCCGCGCCCTCGGCGAGCAGGTCCTGAAGTTCGGATTTGATTGCGGAAGTCTCCGCCTCGAGCGCTGGCACCCAGGCGAATTCCTCGCGCTCGAAGAACTGCCGGTTTGCGAGATACGGGAAATAGAAGACGCTCGGGCCCTGCAGGAAGAGCTCGCGTTTCCCGGTCATAATGTCGACGGCATGCCGCAAACGGTCGATCCGCTCCGGCCAATCGGGCCGATCGGCCACGACCGAGGACAGCGCCTTCTCATAGGCTTCGAGGCTCTCCCGGACGTAGCCGGCAGCAGCACTGAGCCGAGAGCGTGTCCCAAAGTCGATCGCGGTGCCCTGCTGCGCCGCCCCCTTCAGCGCGGCTTGATAGTAGCTGGTCGCCGCCCCAACATCGTTTCTCGCGGCATATTCGTCACCCTGCGAGAGCAAGGTCTCAATCGTTGCAGCGGCTGGCGCCGTGCTCATGCGGCCACGGCCTTGTCGTGCTCGGCATCGAAGCGAGAATGCGCGTCGTGGATGTGTTCGACATGCTCGAGCGCCCAGACTTCGAGGCCGTGGAGCGGGCCGACCAGGGACTTGCCGAGCTCGGTGAGCTCATAATCGACCCGCGGCGGGATCGTCGGAGTGACCGTCCGGCTGACCAGCCCGTCGCGTTCCAGATTGCGCAACGTCAAGGTCAGCATGCGCTGCGAGACCGTCGGGATCTCGCGCCTCAGCTCATTGAAGCGCTTGCTGCCGCCCGCGAGGGTGGTGACGACGAGCACAGTCCACTTGTCGCCGATGCGCTGAAGCAGCCCGCTGATCACTCGGCATACGGGATTGGTCGGGTCTTTCATCGGCCGGTTACCTCACTGTTCCCACGCCACAAATTTGTTCGTCCGACACAAAAAAGTGCGTTCTTGCGGGCGATTCGATGATGGTTATTTAACGTGCCTCGGTAACAAATCAATACTAAGGAGGCATTAGTGACCATCCTGCATCTGGACTCCAGCATCAACGGCCCGAACAGCGCCAGCCGCGCGATCAGCGCGAAGATCGTCGACCAGCTCAAGACCGCGCAGTGGGGCGAGGAGCTTGTCTATCGCGATCTTGCCGCCAACCCGCTTCCGCACCTAACGCTCGACGCGTTCGCCGACACCTCGCTGCTCGACGAATTCCTGGCCGCCGACACGGTCGTGATCGGAGCGCCGATGTACAATTTCACGCTTCCGACCCAGCTCAAGGCGTGGATCGACCGCGTGGTGATTGCCGGCAGGACCTTCCGCTACACCGAAAACGGGCCCGAGGGGCTCGCCAATGGCAAGCGCGTCATCGTCGCTCTCGCCCGCGGCGGATTCTATGACCAGGGATCTCCGGCTTCCGCGCTCGAGCATCTCGAGACCTATCTCAAAGGCGTTTTCAACTTCATCGGAATCGAGCCCGAGTTCGTCGTCGCCGACGGCCTCAGCGTCAGTCCCGATCAGCGCGAGACTTCAATCGCGCAGGCGCTTGGCGAAACGGTGCGATTGGCAGCCTGAGCGAAGAGCGGGCACGCCTTCCCGCGTCGCCGCGCGGGAAGGAGTCGCGCGACCAGCCGCATTGCGCGGAGCAAGCTCTCGTGGGATGAATATCGGGGGGGAAGCGCCAATGCTGATGATGCGGCGGTGGACGGACGACCAGAAGCGCGGCTTTCGTCACTGGGCGATGGAATTCGTTGTCGTCGTGGCCGGCGTGCTGCTGGCCCTGTGGCTGCAGGAATGGGGTGAACGGCGCCGCGCCATTTCCGACATGCACGCGGCCGAAGACGCGATCCACGATGAGGTTCGAACCGCGCTTGAAAGCATCATGTGGCGGCAAGCGATCGCGCAATGTCACGTCGACCGCACTCGGCTGTTGCAGTCGATGATCGCCAACAAAGGCGACAATTGGCCAGGGCTGACCGAGAATGCGCTCGCGACGCGTTTTGGCGGGCCGCCGACGATCTTCCCGAGCGTCTATTCTCGCCCGTTCGATACATGGACGAACGCGGCTTGGACGTCGGCGCTCGCGACGGGTGCTCTCGGCCCGATGGATCGGGACAAGTTCGCCAAACTTGTCGGGATTTACGATCAGATCGAGACATTGCGGAAGGCGCAGAACTACGAGACCGACGCAGCTTCGAAGCTGGCCCCGCTTGCGTTCCCGATGCGCATGACGCCGGAGCTTCGCGCGCAAGTGCTCCAAGCTGTCTACGAAGTGGACCGCAGCCGCTTCACCTTCGGCTTCGTGAGCGCCGTTGAGTTTGCCGGACTCATGCGCGAGCTAGGTTGGGATGACACGCGCGAAATGGACCGATGGATTCACGAGAATGACGTAGATTCACGAGCGCAGGGGTTCGTTTTCCGGCCCTGCGTCGCCCCGGTCAAAAACCCGTTTCGTAA
>JBKPOR010000124.1:0-1615 GCA_046765675.1 Pseudomonadota bacterium | reverse complement strand
GACATCACCTCGCGACGGATCATTATCGACGCTGACGTTTTGAACCGGTGGAGTGGGCTCGGTTATTAACCATTGTATGTTGGCGCCTTTGCGCAGTCGCGCTGAAAGCTCTTGCTCGAGACGCTGTCGGGATTCATTCTGCAAGTAGGTCGCTATCTGATTGCGGACGCTGTTCAGATCGCCGGAGATGCGGGCCTTGTTTTCTGAATAAAACTTCGCCACCTCTGCTTCAGTTGGAGTACGAACTTTATCGCTGATCTCAGTCCGGATTATTTCTTCTGGTCCAATCTGGCGATGTTTTGCTTCGTCCAACAGCAACATGTCGTCGACTAGCTGATCGGCGCGTTTTTTTGCGACCTGGTAAGCGTCGAGCTTCATCTTGTAGATGATTGGCTTTAGCCTTTCGAGGAGAGCATCTGCTTTCAGTGGCTGGCCGGCGATTGTTGCCACCACAGAATTATTGTTGAGACTCGGCGAATTTACATCAACTCCCATGACGACTGGATTAGTCTTTCGCAAGCGGCTCACGAGTTCATCGGCAAGCTTGTTCTCAGCTTCATCGTGAAGGTAAGCAGTGACCTGCTGATTGGCGACTGCCGGGTCCACGCCCTCGAATTGTGATCGATTGTCCTCGATGAACTTTTTGACTTGTGCGGGAGTTACTGCGGGCACGCGACTGCTTACTTCGAGTTCGTACAAACGATGAGTATCCATATTGCGCTTCTTCGCTTCGAGTTGAAGCAGCATGGTGTTGATTTGTAGATCCAACACACTGTTGCGGGCCGCAGCGATTTTATCTTCGATACGCTCGAGTTCCTCGCGAAGTGCAGGGTCAAGATCCGCTGTAGTGAAGGTTTGTCCGTTCACCGTAACAAGCGAAATGGGCGCGACTGGGCGCGGTGCGGGCTGAGTCGTTGCGGGCGGTTGGGGTTGCGGCGTGGCGACTGTCGGTTGGCGATTAGGTGTTCCTCTTCGTTTTGCCGTTTGCGCCAGGGTGGGAGACCACAAGGATATGATTAAGAGCAGAGGGGCTATTTTGGACTTCATCGGTTGACTCACAAATTCGGGATAATAGGTGAACAATAATTAGAGCACAATAAAACTTTGGCGCTGCCTTTGTGAAGAGCAGCGCCATGAAAATACCGGTTTAGGGAGTTGGCGATCAATGGTTACGAATGATACTGCGGCGCCGGCGTTTTACCGGGGTTCGAATAGACAAAAGATCGCTGTGACGACCGTTGAGAATGAAGGCTAGTCCCTGGTGGGTTACACCCAGGAGACGGGCGGCTCGGGTAACGCTGCCTCCCGACTCTTCAAGAGCCCGTCGAATCAGATTTGCTTCGTAGCGAAGTACTTCGGCATCTAACGAAAACCCAGGCGTTAACGATACGCTTTCCGTTCTGGCTACGTTTGCATCAGCTAGTGCGACAGAAAGAACCCGTCGAGCACATTCACCTAAACGAGTTTTGATGTTGAGGTTCTGAGAATTCGAGAGAAGAGTCTCGGCCGTGCGGTAATAGTCTTGCAGCGCATCCGCTGTTACATAATCACTCAGTTCTTCAATCGCGGTAACTGCAGCAATTCCGCCGCAATCAGGGTTGCCGGCGTTTTGAGC
>JBKPOR010000123.1:0-22120 GCA_046765675.1 Pseudomonadota bacterium | reverse complement strand
CTGACTCTCATCGCCGGAGTGGGACTGGTGGTCGCGCTTCCGTTCGTCCTTCGCTCGGGCGCCGAATTCTTCATGCCCGTAACCGCCGCGCTCGTCATCGCGATCGCGCTCGTACCGCTGCTGGAGTGGTTCGAGCGTCGGGGAGTCCCGTCGCGGCTCGCCTCGGCGCTGTGCGTGATCGTTTTCCTCGTCATCGCGGTCTTCGCCATCGCTTCGATCGTTATCCCGGCGACCGATTGGGTGGCGCAGGTTCCCCATCGCATCCCGAAGGTGCGAGCCGCGCTCGAGCCGGTGTTCGACCTTTACAAGAACCTCGATCGTTTCATCGACCGAATCGTGTCCCAGATCGCGGTCACGCAGGAACGGACGCGCGCTGTTCGCATCGAGGAGCCGAATTCGATGCTCGGACTCCTGACGAGCTCCGCGCCGCATTTGCTGATCCAGCTTTTCTTCTCGCTGCTGGTGATTTTCTTCTTCCTCGCCGGCTGGACGGCGATGCGGAAGCGGACGATCGTCAGCCGAGGCAGTTTCGAAGGCGCGCTGACGACCGCGCGAGTGATCCAGCAGGTGGTCGACGCAACGTCGACCTACCTCGGCACCATCACCCTCATCAATGTCGCTCTCGGTGGTCTCACGGCGGCGATCCTGTGGAAGCTCGGGATGCCGTCTCCAGTGATGTGGGGCGGAATCGTCGCCGTCCTGAACTACATCCCTTATCTGGGTCCAATCGCATCTGCCCTGTTCCTGTTCCTGGGCGGTTTGATGACTTATCCCGATGTTTGGAGCGCGCTGATGCCACCCGCGGCGTTCGTCAGTCTCCACCTCATCGAAGCCAACTTCTTCACTCCAATGGTGGTCGGGAAAAGGCTGACGATCAGCCCGCTCGCGATCCTCGTGTCCTTGTCTTTCTGGTCGTGGGTATGGGGCACGACCGGAGCGCTGCTCGCGGTGCCGCTGCTGATCATTATCAAGACTATCTTTTCGGCGGCAGGCACGCCCGACATCGCCGGTTTCCTTTTCGAACATGGCACTCTGACGCACGTCGGTGAGCCCGATGAGGAGGAGGTCGAGGAGAGGCAGGAAATGCAGCCGGCCATGGTTGACACTCCCAAGCCCCGACCCTAGGTGCGCGGCCACGCCAAAAACGCGGGTGTAGCTCAGTCGGTTAGAGCGCCGGCCTGTCACGCCGGAGGTCGCGGGTTCGAGTCCCGTCACTCGCGCCACTTTTCACGAAATTCTCGACCCGTCGCCGCAGCGACCGATCGCGTTTAGCGCTGCGCGGCGCCGGGCGCGTTTCCGGAACTAACGGGCACTCCGAGCGGCTTTTCGTCGGGAGCGACCGAATCATCCGATAGCGTCCATTTCAAATTATCGGACGCGTCGAACTTCTTCGCATATTCTTCGTGTGGCGCTTCAATCGCCGCCTTGCGCGCCGCTTCGAGGTTGATGCGCATCGCGACCCGGCCTGCAGGCGCGTTCTTGAGCTCGGCGCCGGGAATGGCGGCCAGGGCTTCGGCCTGTTCGCTGGTCGCCAGGTTGGCCGTCGCGGCCTCCGCAGCAAGGGCGGCATCGCGAAGCGCGAGCGAATTGGGTTCGCGCCCCGAATAGCTTTTCGTGAACGCTCCGGGACGGCCCCAACCGCCGGCCCACCGATAGAAGATGTGAGCGCCGACGATCGCATTCTTCGACAGGGTCTGCGCCCAGACCGGCACAACATAGTTTGCGTGATAATGGGTGGCGTAGCCTACCGGCGCGTAAACGGAGCCGTTCAGCGCTTGCTGCGCGATCATATAAGCCCGGCGCCAACCCGCGAGGTCCGGCTGGCGATAGAGCGAGCCGTCGCAAGTGAAGGTGAACTGGCAACCGGTCGCGCGGGTCGAGCCCTGATAGACGACCGCGCAAATGCTCGCCGGGAACGCGGGGTGCCGGACGCGATTGAGCACGACTTGCGCAACGCCGCGCTCGCCAACGTCGTCCTGGCTGCCCGCTTCATAATAGATCGCACTGGCGAGGCATTGGAGCGCCTCCTTGCGCGAAGCCGCGTCGCCCTTGAACTGGAACGGCAATGCGGCCGGATTGGGTCCGCCGGCGACCGGGATTGCCTGGTTGATCTGAAGCGCCTGATCGGGCGCGAGCGGCCGGATGATAAGCGGCAGAGGGGTCGGCGGTCCTGCCTCGGGCGACTTCAAAGCGCCAAGTTCGGGCGTAGAATTGGCGGCACCCCCAATGGCGGCTGCGGCGACGATTGCGAACAGGCCAAGTCCGACCGTTTCGCGCGGATATGCGCGCCACAGTCTGGCAAGACCGTCAAGCGGCCGAGAGAGAGTCAAAGCTTGTGCCATTGTCACTGATATAGATTGCTAATACAGTATCTTCAACCGCCTGGGGGCCGTCGCATACTCCATCGTCCGGTTTCGATCCATCTTATCAAAGGTTTCAGGGGAGCGATCCAAGCCAATCCCATAACGAGGTAGAATAGGGCCTGAACGATAATGGACCAGTGCCCGACGACTTGCGCCAGGCTTGCGACGAGCACCGCCCAAAGTGCGATCAGGAGCAGGATTAGGCCGATTCCGGCAAGCTTTCGCAACGACGGCTCGGCCGAATCCCCCATTTGCTTGACTTATCCGATGCCAAACAGGCCGCGGCGCGGACGGCTGCCGGGCTGGATCCGGTCTTTCCCGTAGAAATCGTCGAAATAGACGATCGACGTGCCGCTCGGCACCGCGGTCAGGTAGGTAAGGTAGATGGGCACTGGAGCGGGAAGATTGACCTTCTGCTCGGCCCGGGCTCCTTTCGCGCTCGGCGGCCGGCCGTTGAACAGCCAGCGGGCGAGGCGCGGAGCAGCCTCGAGACGGACACAGCCGTTGCTTTGTAGCCTGGCCGCGTCCTCGATCTTCTCTTTTTCCGGGGTGTCGTGGAGCCAGATTCCCTGCTCGTTCGGAAACATGAACTTCATCTTGCCCATCGAATTGGCCGGGCCCGGCTTTTGCCGCAGGCGAGCCTGCACTCGACCCGCGGCGACCGCACGCCAGTCGATCGACATGGGGTCGATGACCCGCGCGTGGTCGGACCAATCGGACAAGAGCTCGTAACCCCTGTTCTTGAAATAGGCGCGCCCCTCCTTGAGGATGGTCGGCGCAAGCTTCTTCGCTGTGATGTCCGCCGGCGAATTCCAATAAGGATTTAGCGCAATGTAGCGGATGAAGGCGGCCATCATCGGCGTTTGAGCGATGGGATCGGGCCGGCCGGCGACGACTCGCATCGAGTCCACGACCTGCCCGTTTTCATACATGTAGAGCCGTGCGGCCGGAGCGTTGACGATGACGTAGCGCCCATTTCCCGACGGTAGGACACGCGCTCGCTCAAGATTGAGCGCAAGCAGATGCCGCTGTTGAGGGTTGAGATAGAGCTGGCTCGCAAGTGCCAGGCGCAGATTTGCGTAAATGGGGTTCATCCAGCTCATTTTCTGGACGTAGTCGGACAACGACGGCGCCGCGGCAGCCTGGCCGAGAATCGTCGCTGCCGAAGGAGGTGTGGGCTTCAGCGCGGAGTCGACATAGATGACGCCCATTCCAGGGTCGTGCTTCAAGTCGCGCACATAAGCGACGAATGCCGTGCTCAGCATCGCCTCGGCCTGCCGAACTGCGCTGGGATCGCCGCGCGAGGCGGCCTGAACCACCCGGGCGAGATTACGGACGTTGTAACGGCGTGGATCGAGACGGTCGGCCGACGCCGTGGATAGGAGTTGGACCAGCTGCTGAGCTGCCGCTCCGGAACGCGGCGAAAACCACAAGGGCGCACCGCCGCGAGCGCGATAGAAGGCTTCGACGCCCGAGCTCTGGTCCGCCGCGATCGGGGCGGCGGTGCGCGATTTCGCCGCACTCGGACCCACTCCCAAGGCGATGGCCCCGACCGCCAATGCCGCGGCCACAGTCAATGAGGTCCGGATGAGGTTCACAGTCGCTCCTGTTCGATGATGCTTCGTCGGCGCGTAAACGCCTGAATTGCCCAACTTGGCGCGATGACTCGAAGATTGAATGTTAAATTCTATAAAAGCATAGACTTAGTGTCGCTCACCTGAACCATTCGAGGCCGTCCTGGCTGGCGAAGCCGTCCAGCGGCACGTCCCAGTCGTCGGCCGGGATGGTGACTGCCAGGCGCTGCAGCGACCAGCCGACCCCAACCAGCCGAGCCCCGATCTTCTTCAAATGAATGAGCGCCCGATCATAATGGCCCTTGCCGCGGCCGAGCCGGGTGCCATGGCTGTCGATCGCGATCAAGGGCACCAGGACGAGGTCCGGCTCGACCACCGGATGGCGCTTGGCGGGTTGCAGAATTCCGAACGGGCCGGGCTCGAGCGGGTCGCCGGCGATGAAACGGAACGGCTTTCCGGGATTGAGGAAGCATGGGTAAGCGGCGATCGCGCCGACGGCGCGCGCCTCCTCCATTGCCGGTAGCGGGCTGATTTCGCTGCCGAGCGGGCAATAGCCTCCAACGACCGACATTCCAGCGAACAAGGAGGTCAGGTGCTCCGCCAGCCGCCGCTCCAGCAGTGCCCGGTCGGCGTCGGACAAGGTCGCGACGAAGACCTTGCGTGCGTCGAGCGCGGCACGGCGAAGTGCCTCCTTCGACAGCGGCTCCACGTCACGCCGCGGTTGCGGCCAGGCCGGTGGAAAGGGGGGCGAGCGAGCGACCATCAGCTTCAGATACACTAAGTGCGCACTGCAAGAACCGTTGTTCCTTCCGTGACGTCTCAAATGCTCGGGAATTCATCGCGGCGAGGGTGATTACCCTAAAGCCGTCGTGTGCCAGGATGGCACAGGGAAACGCATCATTACCTTTCGATAGCTTCTCGGTTGAGCCGAGCCGCTTTAGCCCCCCGGATCACTACCAAACCTTCCATCGGAAGAGCGTCGGCCCCATCCGGCGCTCTTTCTCTTTTCGACCAGAAGGTGACGGGACCACCATGGCCGTTTGCCCTAAAATCCTCTGACGCCACAAACGTCAGGTGGGCACCGTGTGATCCGAACCCCGTGGAAACCACGTAGCGCGGCCAGGGACAGCTCCCATTTGGATTCTATCGCCTCAGGGATTTTCCGAAGGCTCGTACCGGGTAGTGCCCGTCGAACTGCTATTTAGGCGGACGAGGCGTCGTTCTCAAGCGCCGCGGCGAGCGATTCCATCCGGCTCGCGAGCATTTCGGCGCGCTGCACCATCTCCGAATCCGGTCCGGCAGGCTCCGCGGGCGGTGCGGGCGGCACCGCGTCGGGCCGATTCTCGATCAGCTGGTCGGCGAGAAGAAGCGATGCGAACAGGAACTGGCGCGCTTCGGACAATGTCCCGAGGCCGGCGATTGCCTCTCGGCTCTTGCCGTCGACCAGGCGCGCGGCGGTGCGGAGATTCTCTTCTTCTCCTTCGCGGCACGCGACCTGATAGGTGCGGCCCGCGATCGAAAGATCGATGAGGGCAGACATCAGACCGCGGCTTCCCGAATGAGCTCGTCGAGTTCCTCGACGACTTCGCGGACCCTCGCTCGAAGCTCGTCATCGCGGCTGCCCGCCTGCTGACGACCGGCGAGCGTGCGCTCGATCCGCTGGAGCGCCAGCTCCGCGCGCTCTAGTGCTGCCGACAAACTCCCGTCGTCCATGGTATCTCAGCTACGCAGTTTCCCGATTCCGGGCAAGCTTTGACGCCGGGAATAACGCCGCTAATGGGCGACCGGTCCCCGGCCTCACGTCCTGGCCCAAACGATCCCATTGCCGGAGTTTCGATGCAGCCGACCCAACGCCGCCTCGCCAACGCCATCCGCGCACTCGCGATGGACGCGGTGGAGGCCGCCAACAGCGGCCACCCAGGAATGCCGATGGGCATGGCCGACGCGGCCACGGCCCTGTTCACCAAACACCTGAAGTTCGATGCATCGGATCCCGACTGGCCGGACCGGGACCGCTTCGTCCTTTCGGCGGGTCACGGATCGATGCTGATCTACGCCTTGCTCTATCTGACGGGGTACACACGGCCGACGCTCGACGACATCAGGCGTTTCCGCCAGCTCGGTAGCCCTTGCGCAGGCCATCCGGAGAATTTCGAGCTCCCGGGGGTGGAGGTTACCACGGGCCCGCTCGGCCAGGGATTGGCAATGGCGGTGGGGATGGCGACCGCGGAGCGTCACCTGAACGCGGTCTACGGCGACGAACTGGTCGATCACCGGACCTTCGTCATCGCCGGCGACGGCGACCTGATGGAAGGTGTCAACCACGAGGCGGTCGGCCTCGCCGGACATCTGAAGCTCGGCCGCCTGATCGTGCTGTGGGACGATAATAACATCACGATCGACGGATCGACTGAACTGTCGCGAAACGAAGACGTGATCGCGCGCTTCAAAGCGGCGCAGTGGCACACGGTCGAGTGCGACGGGCTGGATGCGGGGAAAGTCAGCACGGCCATCGCCCAGGCGATCGCGGACCCCCGGCCGAGCCTCATCCGGTGCAAGACGGTCATCGGCTACGGCGCGCCCAACAAGCAAGGCACTGCGGCGACTCACGGAGCGGCGCTGGGCGCGGACGAAGTCGCTGCGGCTCGAGCGGAGCTCGGCTGGGAGTTTCCGGCGTTCGAGGTTCCGGACGACGTGCTCACCGCTTGGCGCACGGCTGGAAAGCGCGGCGCGATCGACCATGCGCAATGGAAGGACCGTCTCGAACGCAGCGGCCGGATGGACGAGTTTCTCGCCCGGCAGACGGGTAAGGTCGGCGATGCCTGGCTGAAGCCCTATCTCGACAAGCTGCTCGCCGATCTGAAACCGGTGGCGACGCGCAAGGCGTCGGAGATGGCCCTGGAGGCGATCAACGCCGCGATCCCCTCGACCATCGGCGGCTCGGCGGACCTCACCGGATCGAACAACACCAAGACCAAGGGGCTCGAGCCGCTGACCGCGGACAATTATTCGGGCCGCTACATTTACTACGGAATTCGTGAGTTCGGCATGGCCGCGGCGATGAACGGCATGGCGCTGCATGGCGGAGTCATCCCCTACGGCGGTACGTTCCTGGTCTTCACCGACTATGCGCGGCCCGCGATCCGCCTCAGTGCGTTGCAGAAAGCGAAGGTCGTCTATGTGATGACCCATGATTCGATCGGACTGGGCGAAGACGGCCCGACCCATCAACCCATCGAGCATCTGCAATCGCTCCGGGCGATGCCGCAGATCGAGGTCTTCCGCCCGGCGGACGCGGTAGAGACCGCGGAATGCTGGGCGCTCGCGCTGGCGAGCGACGGGCCGTCGATCCTCGCGCTCACCCGGCAGAACCTGACACCGCTCAGGACTAAGGCTTCGTCCGGGAATTTGTGCGCGCGCGGAGGCTATCGGCTCAAGGCAGCGGCAAGCGCCCGCAAGGTGATCCTGATCGCGACCGGTTCCGAGGTGGAAATTGCGCTGGGTGCGGCGGAGCTCCTGGAACAGCAGGGGATCGGCGCCGACGTGGTGTCCATGCCCTGCACCGAGCGGTTCGATGCCCAGAGCCCAGAGTATCGCGAGGACGTGCTTCCCGATGTGTCGAACCGCGAGATCTTGCGCGTATCGGTGGAAGCCGGGACGACCTTTGGGTGGGAACGTTACACCGGCCTGCACGGCCTGCGCATCGGAATCGACCGCTTCGGCGTCTCGTCGCCCGCCAAGGACGCTTACGATTATTTCGGGCTAACCCCGGAAAAGATCGCCCAGCGCGTCACCGACTTCATGAAGATAAGAGGAATCCAATGACGAAAGTTGCAATCAACGGCTTCGGCCGCATCGGCCGGCTGGTCGCCCGAGCGATCCTCGAGCGCCCCGACTGCGGGCTCGAGCTGGTCAGCGTCAACGACCTTGCCGACGCCAAGGCCAACGCCTGGCTATTCAGCCGCGACAGCGTTCACGGCAAGTTCCCCGGCGAGGTGGCTGCCGAGCGCAATGACATCGTCGTCAATGGAGCGCGCATCCACGTCACCGCCGAGAAAGACCCAGCCAAGCTTCCGCACGGGCAGCAGGGCGTTGAACTGGTCCTGGAATGCACCGGTTTCTTTACCGACCGCGACAGTGCTCAGAAGCATATCGAGGCCGGCGCCAGGCGGGTGCTGATCTCGGCCCCGGCCAAGGGCGTCGATTTGACCGTCGTCTATGGAGTCAATGACGACAAGCTGACCGCTGAGCACAAGATCGTCTCCAACGCGTCGTGCACGACCAATTGCCTCGCGCCGGTCGCCAAGGTCCTGAACGACGCTCTGGGGATCGAGCGGGGGTTGATGACCACCGTCCATGCTTACACCAACGACCAGAAGATCCTCGACCAGATCCACTCCGACCTCCGACGCGCCCGCGCTGCCGCCATGAGCATGATCCCGACGACAACGGGTGCTGCCCGCGCGGTCGGCGAGGTGCTGCCCGAGCTCAAGGGCAAGCTCGACGGTTCGGCGATCCGAGTCCCGGTGCCCGACGTCAGCTTGATCGACCTGACTTTTACCCCGGGTCGCGACACGAGCCGCGACGAGGTCAACTCTATTCTCAAGGCGGCGTCGGAGACCGAGCGTCTCAAGGGCATCCTCGACTACACCGACGAGCCGGTGGTCTCGATAGACCTCATGCACACCAGCGCGAGCTCGACCGTCGACAGCCTCGAGACCGCAGTGCTGGAGGGCAAGCTGGTGCGCGTCGTCAGCTGGTACGACAATGAATGGGGCTTCTCGAACCGGATGGTCGACACCGCTGCCGCGATGGCTGCGCTGGGTTGAGGTGAGCCGATTTAAGACCCTCGACGAGTTGCCGGAGGATCTGACCGGCAAGAAAGTGCTGGTCCGCGTCGATCTCAACATCCCAATGGACGGCGCCAAGGTCACCGATGATACGCGGCTGCGGGCGATGCTTCCGACGGTCCTGGAGCTCTCGGACCGTGGTGCGATCGTGCTCTTGCTGTCGCATTTCGGGCGCCCGAAAGGAGAGTCGCGTCCCGACATGTCGACCGCTCAGCTGGTGCTGCCGGTTCACCGGCTCGCGGGGCGGTCCGTGCGCTTTATCGAGGATTGCCAGGGGCCGGAAGCCGAGCGCGCGCTGACTACGATGCTTCCGGGCAATATCGGCATTCTCGAAAACACGCGCTTCCACGCCGGGGAGGAGAAGAATGATCCCGAGCTTGCCAAGGCCATGGCCGCGCTCGGCGATTATTATGTCGACGACAGCTTCTCGACCGCGCATCGCGCTCACGCCTCCACCGAGGGGATCACGCATTATCTGCCGAGCTATGCCGGCCGAGCGATGGAAGCGGAACTGAACGCGCTCGAGCGGGCGCTGGGCAATCCCGAGAGGCCCGTTGCGGCAGTGGTCGGCGGTGCCAAGGTCTCGACCAAGCTGAACGTGCTTTCACACCTGGTTAGCAAGGTCGATCATCTGGTCATCGGCGGCGGAATGGCGAATACCTTCCTTGCCGCGCGGGGGGTGAATGTCGGCAAGAGCCTCGCTGAGCATGAGTTGGCGGGCGAGGCGAATGCGATCTTCGAACGGGCGGATGAGGCCGGCTGCACGATCCATCTGCCTTATGACGTGGTCGTCGCGAAGGAATTCGCCGCGAACCCGCCGGGGGTTCGGACAATCAACGTTCACGAAGTCGCCTCCGACGAAATGATCCTCGACGTCGGACCGGCCGCGGTCGAAGCCTTAGCTGACGTACTCAAGACTTGCCGAACGCTCGTGTGGAACGGCCCGCTGGGCGCGTTCGAAGTGCCGCCGTTCGACGAAGCTACGGTCGCATTGGCGAAGACTGCCGCGGCATTGACCAAGGAAGGCTCTTTGGTCTCGGTCGCGGGCGGAGGCGACACGGTCGCCGCGCTCAACCATGCCGGGGTTGCTGATGATTTCACCTTCGTCTCTACCGCAGGCGGAGCGTTTCTCGAATGGATGGAAGGGCGTACGCTTCCGGGCGTCGCCGCTTTAAAACAGCAGGGATGACCATGAACCAGTCTGACATGATGGCGAAGATGGAGCGGGGCGACGGATTCATCGCCGCGCTCGACCAGTCGGGCGGATCCACGCCCAAGGCGCTCAAGGGCTATGGGATCGAAGAAGACGCCTGGTCGACCGACGAGGAAATGTTCGACCTCATCCACCAGATGCGCTCGCGGATCATCAACTCGCCCTGCTTCGGTAGCGGCAAGGTCATCGGAGCGATCCTGTTCGAGCGAACAATGGACGGCGAAGTCGGCGGACGCCCCACGCCCCACGCGCTGATCGAGCTGGGAGTGGTGCCCTTCATCAAGATCGACAAGGGCCTCGAGGCGGAAGCCGACGGCGTCCAGATGATGAAGCCCATAGCTGAGCTGACCGGGCTGCTGGAGCGCGCGAAACAGCTCGGAGTCTTCGGAACCAAGGAACGGTCGGTCATCAATCTCGCGAACCGCGACGGCATAGCAGCCGTCGTCGCCCAGCAATTTGACGTTGCCCGACAAGTGCTCGGCGCGGGCTTGGTGCCGATCATCGAGCCCGAGGTGAATATCAAGAGCCCGGAGCGCGACGCGGCCGACCGCATTTTGCTCGACGAGATCCTGCGCAACCTCGACGAGGTCGGGGATCGAGTCATGCTCAAGTTGTCGATCCCAGCGGAGGCGGGCCTCTTCATGCCGCTGGTGGCTCATCCGAACGTGCTTCGAGTCGTCGCTCTCTCGGGCGGCTTTTCACGCGAAGAAGCCTGCCGCGAACTTGCGAAGAATCCCGGCATGATCGCGAGCTTCAGCCGCGCTTTGCTGTCTGATCTTCGCCATCACCAGAGCGAGGAAGAATTCAACCGCACGCTCGGGCAGGCGATCGACGAAATCTACGAAGCGTCGGTGACCAGGATTCCGGCGTAATTCCACAGCCGTCATTGCGAGCGAAGCGAAGCAATCCAGTGCGGAGGTTGTTTCCTGGATTGCTTCGTCGCATGCGCTCCTCGCAATGACGGATCAAATTGAATTCAATCCCATGGGCCTTCCGCCGCCCAAGCGGACGGCGCCCGCGAAATTGTACCTGATCAGTCCGCAGGAGGTCGGCGGATCGTTTCCCGACCGATTGAAGGCCGCTCTGGAGCCAGGCGTCGCATCGGCGTTCCAGCTGCGAGTGAAGGACGTGGAGGAGCACCAGCTCGCTCGGCTCGCCGAGCCGCTTCAACGCATCTGCGCTGACTCGGACGTCGCGTTCATCGTCAACGACAGCATGGCGCTGGCCAAGCGCATCGGAGCGGATGGAGTCCACCTCGGGCAATCGGACGGCGACGTGCGCGAGGCGCGGGCGTTGCTCGGTCCGGGCGCGCAGATCGGAAGGACCTGTCACGACAGCCGCCATTTGGCGATGGAGGCGGGTGAGGCCGGCGCCGATTATGTCGCATTCGGTGCCTTCTACCCGACTACGACCAAGCCCTCGAACTACCGCCCGGACCCGTCGATCCTGACCTGGTGGTCAACCCTGTTCGAAATCCCCTGCGTCGCGATCGGCGGCATCACGCCCGACAATGCGAAGCCGCTGGTCGATGCCGGCGCGGACTTCCTTGCGGTCTGCCAGGCGGTGTGGGGGAGAGATGATCCGGCCGCCGCGGTGGCTGGGTTCGAGAAGGTGCTCACCGCTTCATCTGGGTGACCATGGACTTGAGCGTTCGCGCGTCCTCGATGGCATGGCCATGGATATCGTTGTTGAAATAACACCAGACGCTTCGGCCCGAGCGCGCCTGTTCAAGGCACCAATCGGTCCATTCCAGGAGAGCTTCGTCGGAATAACGGCCACGATACTTCCCGGCGGTTCCGTGGAAACGGACGTAAGCGGTTCGGCCGCTCGCCCAGCGGGGCGATTTCAGGCCCTTCATGTCGTGGGCGACGAAGCCGATGCCGTTGCGGTCGAGGAGCGCGAGAACCTCCTCGTCGTACCAGCTCTTGTGGCGGAACTCGACGACCTGCTCGAGGTCGGTCGGCAGCCTGGCAAGGAAGGCGTCGAGCCGCTCCAGATTCTTATGAAGGCTCGGCGGTAGCTGGTAGAGGAGCGGACCGAGCTTGTCTCCGAGCGGCCGCGCGAGGGCGATGAATCGGTCGACCTCCGATTCGCAGTCCAACAGCTTCTTCATGTGCGTGATGAAGCGATTGACCTTCACCGCATAATGGAAGCCCGGAGGGGCTTTTTCGCGCCATCCCTCGAACGTGCTGGCTAGCGGCAAGCGATAGAAGCTCGCGTTGATCTCGACGGTGTCGAATTCCTCGGCATAGCGCTCGAACCAGCGCTTCTGGGACAATCCCTCCGGATAGAAGATGCCGCGCCAGTGCTTATAGACCCAGCCGGAACAGCCGACGTGAATTTTGGAAACAGTCGTTTGCTGCATCGTTCCACCCGAACAACGCATCGACCGGGAGAGTTGGCCCCATGGGGAAGATCGCCGCCACTGCCTTGTTCACGTCGGTCTTCACCGCGGTGGTCGTCAGCGCCTTCTGGATCTGGTTCTACAATTTCGTTCCGTCGAGCGAGGCGAGCGTCCTTCGCAGCGGCAATGTCGTCGCAGTGGAGTCTCCGCATGCGGCCCCCGTCGTCCTGTCCCAACAAGTCGTTGTCGGACCCGCGGGGCTCGCTCTCCCGGTCGTGGGAATCAAGCCCGACCAGCTGCTCGACACTTACGACCAGGCGCGGGGCCAGGGCCGCCGTCACGACGCGATCGACATCATGGCGGCCGAAGGCACTCCAGTGATCGCGGCGGCCGACGGGACGGTCGAGAAATTGTTCAGCAGCGTGCGTGGAGGGATTACCATTTACGAGCGGTCGGCCGATCGGAAATGGGTTTATTATTATGCGCACCTTTCGGCTTACGCGCCGGGCCTTCACGAGGGGCAGCAGCTGAAGCGCGGCCAAGTCATCGCCCAGGTCGGACATACCGGCGATGCGAACGCGGCCGGTCCGCACCTTCATTTCGCGGTAAACTCGATGGCTCCCGGCGAGCGCTGGTGGGACGGGACGCCGATCAATCCGTACCCGCTGCTTGCCGGAAACAGGGCCGGCGGCTAGGGGCTGCGCTTTCAGCCACCACACCGTTCGGGCTGAGCCTGTCGAAGCCCTGTCTTTGCTGTCCAAGAGAAAAGCAGCCCTTCGACAAGCTCAGGGCGAACGGTTGTTGATGAGGTTCTTTGCACCATGAAGATCAGCGGCGTGGACATTCGTCCCGGCAACATCATCGAATATGAAGGCGGCATCTGGCGCGCCGTGAAGATCCAGCACACCCAGCCGGGCAAAGGCGGCGCCTACATGCAGGTCGAGATGAAGAACCTCATCGACGGCCGGAAGACGAACGTCCGCTTCCGTTCCGCCGAAACGGTCGAGCGAGTCCGCCTCGATACCAAGGACTATCAGTACCTCTATCACGACGGCGATATGCTCGTGTTCATGGACAAGGATAACTACGAGCAGGTGTCGCTGCCCGAGGACCTGCTCGGCGACGCCGCCGAGTTCCTCCAGGACGGGATGGACGTGGTGATGGAGCTCTACAACGAGCGCCCGATCAGCGTTCAGCTGCCCGACCAGGTGGAAGCGACGATCGTCGAGGCCGACGCGGTGGTGAAGGGGCAGACCGCGAGTTCCAGCTACAAGCCCGCCAAGCTCGATAATGGCGTGCGGGTGATGGTCCCCCCGCACATCGCGGCCGGAACTCGGATCGTCGTCGACGTCTACAATCGGGAATATGTCCGCCGGGCGGACTGAGCCATGGTTGCCCACTCAGGCCTCATCACCGTCATGCAGCGCGCCGCCCGCAAGGCGGCGCCGCGGCTAAGGCGCGACTTCGGCGAGGTCGAGCAGCTGCAGGTCAGCCGAAAGGGGCCGGCTGACTTCGTTTCAATGGCCGACAAAAGGGCCGAGCAGACGATCGTCGAGGAATTGCGCAACGCTCGGCCGGACTGGGGCATGCTCCTCGAGGAGGGCGGAGCGATCGAGGGCAATCCGGACAAGCCGCGCTGGATCGTCGATCCGCTCGATGGGACGACCAATTTCCTGCACGGCGTCCCGCATTTCGCCATCTCGATCGCGGTCGAGGAGCGCAAGCCCGGCGGAGGCAGCGAGATCAGTCACGGCCTCGTCTACCAGCCGCTGACTGACGACAGCTATTGGGCGGAAAAGGGCAGAGGCGCCTGGCTCCAGGACGCACGGCTTCGAGTGTCGGCACGGCGCGATCTCAACGAGAGCTTGATTGGCACGGGAATCCCGCACTGCGGTCGTGGCGCGCCCGAGGATTGGGCCAAGATCTACAACGCCGTTGGAAGCCAGGTTTCCGGAGTGCGTCGCTTCGGCTCGGCCGCGCTCGATCTCGCCTGGGTCGCCGCCGGCCGGATGGACGGCTTCTGGGAAGACGACCTCGACGTCTGGGATACGGCCGCGGGCGTTCTTCTGGTCCGGGAGGCTGGAGGGTTCGTGACCGATTATCGCGGATC
Source organism: Pseudomonadota bacterium (assembly GCA_046765675.1). Taxonomy (GTDB): domain Bacteria; phylum Pseudomonadota; class Alphaproteobacteria; order Sphingomonadales; family Sphingomonadaceae; genus Sphingomicrobium. The sequence continues at coordinate 7,666 of JBKPOR010000123.1, read as the reverse complement.
TGACCGGATGTTCGAGCGGCGCGAATATGTCGCCGGCTCGGCCGCCATACACAGCAAGCTGCAAAAGCTGGTCGCAGGAGCCCTCAGATAGTTGCGGGCTGCAACCCGCTGCCCTAAAGCCCGCCGCGAGTTCTCAGGCCCCGGAGTTTCCCCTTGGCAAGCGTCGCCGCAGGCTACCTGCCGATCCTGCTGTTCCTAATCATCGCTCTCGGGCTTTCCGCGGGCTTCGTCGTGCTGCCGATGATCGTCTCTCGGCTGACCGGCGCGCATAAGCCGGACCCGGCGAAGCTCAGCGAATATGAGTGCGGCTTCCCGGCGTTCGAGGACGCCCGCGCCGAGTTCGACGTCCGCTTCTACCTGGTCGCGATCCTGTTCATCGTGTTCGACCTTGAAGCGGCGTTCCTGTTCCCCTGGGCGGTCAGTCTCGACTTCACGCGCTGGACCGGATGGGTGGCGATGATGGGCTTCCTCGTCGAGCTCGGTCTCGGCCTCGCTTATGCGTGGAAGAAAGGCGCTCTCGAATGGGAGTGATGCTCCGCCCCGGCGAAGACCCGATGCCGAGCGAGGAAGAGCTCGCACGGCTAGCGGGACTGGTTCCCGGAGACGTCGACCGGAAGAAGCTGGAGGAGCTTCGCCGGAACCTCGACGAAAAAGGCTTCATGGTCACGACCGCCGAGGACCTGTTCACTTGGGCGCGGACCGGCTCATTGTGGTGGATGACCTTCGGCCTCGCCTGCTGCGCAGTCGAGATGATCCATGTGAACATGCCGCGCTATGATCTTGAAAGATTTGGCGTCGCCCCGCGCGCGAGCCCGCGCCAGTCGGACGTGATGATCGTCGCCGGCACCCTGTGCAATAAGATGGCCGCGCCGCTCCGCCGGGTCTACGACCAGATGAGCGAGCCGCGCTACGTCATCTCGATGGGCAGCTGCGCAAATGGCGGCGGCTACTATCATTACAGCTACTCGGTGGTCCGCGGCTGCGACCGCATCGTGCCCGTGGACATTTACGTGCCCGGCTGCCCGCCCACGGCGGAGGCGCTGCTTTATGGGATCCTCCAGCTCCAGCGGAAGATCCGCCGTGAGGGGACGATCGAGCGGTGACCGTAGCAACGCACGTTCCCAGGACGGCCTCCGATGAGGGGGTGATCGATGCTGCGAAAAAGGCGCTCGGCGACGCAATGCTCGCGGTGAAGGAGCATGCCGGCGAGATCACCCTGACGGTGAAGTGCCATGAAATCGCTAACGTTCTCAAGAAATTGCGTGATACGCCTGGCTTGGAATATCAGCAGCTGATGGAAATTGCCGGGGTCGATTATCCGGACCGGCCTGAGCGGTTCGAAATAGTCTATCAGTTGCTTTCGCTGACGAAGAACAGGCGCCTTCGAGTCAAGGTTTCGACCGACGAGGCGACGCCCGTGCCGAGTGTCACGGGGCTCTGGCCGGTGGCGGGCTGGCTCGAGCGGGAAGTGTTCGACATGTACGGCGTCGGCTTCGCGGGCAATCCGGACCTCAGGCGCATCCTCACCGACTACGGGTTCGAGGGCTATCCTCAGCGCAAGGATTTCCCGCTGACCGGCCATGTCGAGCTGCGCTACTCCGAGGCTGAAAAGCGCGTGATCTATGAGCCGGTCCAGTTGCCTCAGGACTTTCGCAACTTCGACTTCCTGATGCCATGGGAAGGACCGGAATATCGCCTTCCCGGTGACGAAAAGGCGACGGCGCAGGCCGCGGGTGCACCTTCACCCGCGCCGGCGCCGAATGCGCCTTCGAGCGAGGCGGCGAAGACTCCGGCCAAGACCCCGAAAACGACCGAAAAGCCGTCGGACACCGGCGCCGGGAAACCGGGCGATGCTCAGGCCACCAAGGAAGCGCGCAAGCCGCGCGCCGCGAAAGCGAAAAGCGAGGTCAACAAGAAGCCGCGGGGCAAGAAGGCATGACCGACACCCGCACAGCGGACCTTTTCGCCCAAGCCGGCGGCACGGGCGCTCGGCCCAAGAAGCCGCGCAAGGTCGAGGTCAGCGTCGGCGCCGGCGGCGAGGGGAGCGAGCTCGGCCATCCGCGCGATCCCGGCGACGAGGCGATCAACAATTACACGATCAACTTCGGGCCGCAGCACCCGGCGGCGCACGGCGTCCTCCGGCTGATCATGGAGCTGGACGGTGAGATCGTCGAGCGGGTCGACCCGCATATCGGGCTGCTCCACCGCGGCACCGAGAAGCTGATCGAATATAAGACCTACGCCCAGGCGCTGCCTTATTTCGACCGGCTCGATTACGTGTCGCCGATGTGCATGGAGCACAGCTTCGTGCTCGCCATCGAGAAATTGATGGGGCTCGAGGTGCCGTTGCGCGCACAATATATCCGCGTGCTGATGGCGGAACTGACGCGCATCTCCAACCACATGCTCCAGCTCGGCAGCCACATCATGGACGTCGGCGCGATGACTCCGAACCTTTGGCTGTTCGAGGTGCGCGAAGACACGATGCAATTTTACGAGCGGGCGTCGGGCGCGCGGATGCACGCCAATTACTTCCGCGTCGGCGGGGTGCGTTACGACCTGCCGCCCAAGCTGCTCGCCGACATGGGCGACTGGCTCGATAATCGGCTGCATTTGTTCGAGGACGCGATTTCGCTGGTCGCCGACAACCGCATCTTCAAGCAGCGCAACGTCGACATCGCCAAGATGAGCCAGGAGGATTCGATCGCCTGGGGCTTCTCCGGACCGATGATCCGCGCCGCGGGCATTCCGTGGGACATCCGCAAGTCGCAGCCCTACGAAGTCTACGACCGGATGGAGTTCGACATTCCGGTCGGGACCAACAACGATTGCTATGACCGCTTCATGGTTCGGGTCGAGGAAGTGCGGCAGTCGGCAAAGATCATGCGCCAGTGTCTCGAGCAGATGCCGGGAGGGCCGGTCGCAACCGACGACCGCAAGGTTTTCCCGCCGTCGCGGATGGAGATGAAGCAGTCGATGGAAGCGATGATCCATCACTTCAAGCTCTATACCGAGGGCTATCACGTGCCCGCCGGTGAAGTGTACGTCGCGACCGAGAGCCCCAAGGGCGAGTTCGGCGTCTATCTGGTCGCCGACGGCACCAACCGGCCCTACCGCTGCAAGATCCGCCCGACCGGCTTCTCGCACCTGCAGGCGATGGATTTCATGATGCGCGGCCACATGCTCGCGGACACGACCGCGATCCTGTCGGCGCTCGACATCGTGTTCGGGGAGGTGGACCGGTGAATCGAGAGCTGATTGGAACTCTCCTGGGCGGCGGCGTAGTCGGCTTGATCGCCCTCGCGATGGACTATTTTCTTCTGCAGCACATTTTTAGGACGCCGATCAGCATGGCCGGCGGCATCAACCTTTTCGTGGTGCTAATCTATCTCGCTGTTCCATTCCTGATCCTGTTTTTTGGGCGCAAGCACGATCGCCCCGACAAAGGTCGGCGGAACTGATGGCCGGCCAAGCCTCCATTCTTGACGACGCCGAACAGCGCGCACGCTGGCAAGGGTTCGCCTGGACCGACGTGAACGCCAAACAGGCGAAGGCGATCGTCGCTCGCTATCCCGAGGGGCGGCAGGCGTCAGCGGTGATCCCCTTGCTCGACCTCGCGCAGCGGCAGGTCGGAGCGGAGACGCAAACCCAGGGCTGGCTTCCGATCCCGGTGATGGAGTTCGTCGGGAAAGAGCTCGGCATGGCCTGTGTCCGGGTGCTCGAGGTCGCGACCTTCTACACCATGTTCAACCTGGCGCCGGTCGGCCGCTTCCACGTCCAGGTGTGCGGGACGACCCCGTGCATGCTCAAGGGCTCAGACGATGTCTTCGCCGCGTGCAAGAAGCGCGGGCTCAGAAAGGGAAAAACGACCGAGGACGGGCTCTTCACTTTGTCCGAGGTCGAGTGCCTCGGCGCCTGCGCCAACGCTCCGATGGTCCAGATCAACGACGACAATTACGAGGACCTGACCGAGGAGAGCATGGGCGCAATCCTCGACGCGCTCGCGGCGGGGAAGACGCCGAAGCCGGGTCCTCGGGTCGATCGCCAGACCAGCTGCCCCGAAGGAGGCCCGACGACGCTCAAGAAGATGGCCGAGCGCAATTACGACTATCGTCCGCAATGGACGGCGACGGCTGCGGAGGGAACGCAATGATCGGAATCATCATCGCCGTCATCATCGGCATCATCCTCATCGGCATCGTTCTGAAGATCCTCAAGATCGCGATCATCCTCGCGGTGGCGGTCGGGATCGTGATGCTGGCCCAGAATTATTTCGGACCGAAGCGCCTCAAATGACGATCGTCGCAATCCTTGTCGCGGTTGTGCTCGCCTTCCTGGCATTCCGGTTCGTCACCGGGATGATCAAGTTCGGAGTGATCGCGCTGATCGTGATCGCAGTCGCTTATTTCGTGCTGAATGGAATGGCGCACTGATGGGCTACACCGGGCCGCTTTCCGACAAGGACCGCATCTTCACGAACCTCTACGGCTTCCAGGAGCCGTGGCTGAAAGCAGCCCAGCAGCGCGGCGACTGGGACAATACGAAGAAACTGATGGCGATCGGCCAGGACGCGATCATCGACGCGGTAAAGGCATCGGGGCTTCGCGGCCGCGGCGGCGCGGGCTTCCCGACCGGCATGAAGTGGAGCTTCATGCCCAAGGAGCCCAAGCCCGGTAAGCCCAACTTCCTGGTCATCAACGCCGACGAATCCGAGCCCGGAAGCTGCAAGGACCGCGAAATCATCCGCCATGATCCGCACAAGCTGGTCGAAGGCTCGCTGATCGCCGGCTATGCGATGCGCGCGCGCGCCGGATACATCTACATCCGCGGAGAATTCATCCAGGAAACCCGTGCCTTGGAGCGCGCGGTTGCCGAAGCGTATGAAGCTGGGCTGCTTGGGAGGAACGCGGCGGGATCGGGCTACGATTTCGACCTGTTCGTTCACCGCGGCGCCGGAGCCTACATCTGCGGCGAAGAAACCGCGATGCTGGAAAGCCTCGAGGGGAAGCAGGGCAAGCCCCGGCTGAAGCCGCCCTTCCCGGCGGGCGCAGGCCTCTATGGGTGCCCGACCACGGTCAACAATGTGGAGAGCATCGCCGTCGTCCCGACGATCCTGCGTCGCGGCGCGAAATGGTTCGCGGGCATCGGCAACCCGAAAAACGAAGGCACCAAGCTGTTCCAGATCAGCGGGCACGTGAACTGCCCGTGCACGGTCGAAGAATCGATGGGGATCAGCTTCCGCGAGCTGATCGACCGCCACGCGGGCGGAATTCGCGGCGGGTGGGACAATCTGCTCGCGGTGATTCCGGGCGGCTCGTCGGTGCCTTTGGTGCCCGCCGGCGAGATCATGGACGCGCCGATGGACTTCGACGGATTGAAGGCGCTTGGGAGCGGCCTTGGCACCGCCGCCGTCATCGTCATGGACAAATCGACTGACATCGTCCGGGCAATCAGCCGCATCAGCTATTTTTACAAGCACGAGAGCTGCGGCCAGTGCACCCCCTGCCGCGAAGGCGCCGGCTGGATGTGGCGGATGATGGAGAAGCTCCGGGTCGGCGACGCCGAGGTCGGCGACATCGACAAATTGATCGACGTCACCAAGCAGGTCGAGGGCCATACGATCTGCGCTCTGGGCGACGCCGCTGCCTGGCCGATCCAGGGCCTGGTCAAGCACTTCCGCCCCGAGCTCGAGCGGCGAATTGCGGAGCGCGCCGGCAAGCAGATGCTGGAGGCGGCTGAGTGACGAGAAACGAAATCGTCCTCGTCGTGCTGGCCGTTGTGGCGCTGGTGGCGGTGGTGCTCGCGGCACGCAGCGGCGGACCGCGGGTGACTCAGATCGACATCCGCCGTGACCGTAAGAAGGACTCCGACGATGCCTAAGGTCACCGTCGACGGCGTCGAACTCGAGGTCCCGCAGGGCGCGACCGTGCTCCAGGCGTGCGAGCTCGCGGGGAAGGAGATCCCGCGCTTCTGTTACCACGAGCGGCTGTCGATCGCCGGCAATTGCCGCATGTGCCTCGTCGAAGTGGCTCCGGGGCCGCCCAAGCCGCAGGCGAGCTGCGCTCTCCCCGCCGCCGACGGGCAGATGATCCGTACCGACACGCCGATGGTCAAGAAGGCGCGCGAAGGGGTGATGGAATTCCTGCTCATCAACCATCCGCTCGACTGCCCGATCTGCGATCAGGGCGGCGAATGCGACCTCCAGGACCAGGCGATCGCCTACGGCCGCAGCTTCACCCGCTACGAAGAGAACAAGCGCGCGGTCGACGACAAATATTTCGGCCCGATCATCAAGACGTCGATGAACCGCTGCATCCAGTGCACGCGCTGCATCCGGTTTAGTTCGGAAGTCGCCGGGGTCGATGAGATCGGCATGCTCTACCGAGGCGAGGACAGCCAAATCACCAGCTACCTCGAGCGGACGGTATCGGGCGAGCTTTCGGGCAACCTCGCCGACGTCTGCCCGGTGGGGGCGCTGCTTCAGAAGCCGCAATTGTTCGAGCAGCGCTCGTGGGAGCTTCGGCGGGTGCCGGGGATCGACGTCATGGACGCGGTCGGCTCGAACATCCGGTTCGACGTCCGCCAGCGCCAGGTCATGCGTATCCTTCCGCGCGTCAACGAAGACGTGAACGAGGAGTGGATCCACGACAAGACGCGGCATCATGTCGACGCGCTGGTGAGGAACCGGCTCGACCGGCCGTGGGTGCGTGAGAAGGGCAAGCTCAAGGAGGCGAGCTGGCAAGAAGCGCTGGCGATCTTTGCCAAGCGGCTGAAGAAGGCGGGGAGCAACGTCGCGGCGATCGCCGGCGATTTGCTCGACGCCGAGACGATGTACGCGGCGAAGGCGCTGCTCGAAGGGCAGGGGAGCACGCTGCTCGAGGGGCGGCAGACCGGCCTCGCCTATGACGTTAGCAGTCTCGCCGCGGTGGCGTTCAACTCGACCATCGCGGGAATCGAGACAGCGGACGCGGTGCTCCTCGTCGGGTCCAACATCCGCTGGGAAGCACCGTTGATCGCGACGCGCTTGCGCAAGGTTGTTCGCACGGGCGGAAAGATCTTTGCCATCGGGCCCGAGGTGGATCTCGACATGGCTGTCGAGTGGCTGGGCAACGATCTTCGCCTGCTCGCCAAGCTGCCCGCGGAAGTCACTCGGACATTTACGAGCGCCGAGCGGCCGGCCGTGATTGTCGGCGCTGGAGCGCTTGCCGCGGGCGGGCTTGGAGCTGCGCTCGCGCTCGTCGATCGGCTTGGACTGATCAAGGATGATTGGAACGGCTTCAACGTCGTCCACATTTCGGCGTCGCGCATGGCGGGGTTGATCCTCGGTTTTGCCCAGAAAGGCGGGATGGCCGACATCGAGAAGGCCAAGCCGGAAGTCGTCTTGCTGCTGGGTGCGGACGAAGTCGCGGCCGATCGGTTCAAAGGCGCGTACAAGGTCTACATCGGCCACCACGGTGATGCCGGGGCGAAGATGGCCGACCTCGTGCTCCCGGGCGCGACTTATGCCGAGAAGCACGGCACCTACGTCAACACCGAAGGGCGGGTGCAGCGCGGCGAGAAAGCGGCCTTTCCGCCGGGCGAGGCGCGCGAGGATTGGGCGATCCTACGCGCGGTTTCGGAGCTTGCGGGCAAGAAGCTGCCGTTCGACACGTTCGCCCAGCTGCGC
>JBKPOR010000122.1:0-7686 GCA_046765675.1 Pseudomonadota bacterium | reverse complement strand
ACCCCACCTTGTTGATGATGCAGACGGCGCCCTCCGCTGGAGCGAGCTCCTTTGCCGCATCGATCAACTTTTTCATTCCGCTGATCCTGATGTTCGGCGTTTTCTGGATCCTGGTCTTCCGCCCGCAACAGCGCCGCGTGAAGGAGCATCAGGCCGCGATCAATGCGGTGAAGAAGGGGGACGAGGTCATCACCGGTGGCGGAATCCGCGGCCGAGTGACGAAGGTGACCGACGAAGACGCCGAAGTAGAGATCGCCCAGGGGGTCAAGGTCCGCGTCGTGAAGTCGACGCTGACCCACGTCGTCAGCGGCGGCAAGCCGGCAAACGACTGAGGGCTGACGAACCGTGCTCGAATTTCCGCGCTGGAAAGTCTGGATCGTCACGCTGGTCGTCCTGGCCGGCATCTTCATGTCCATACCCAGCCTGCTCGCCGGAACGCCCTATGCCAACCGCTGGCCAGCCTGGCTGCCCCACGACAGAATCAATCTCGGGCTCGACCTCGCGGGCGGAAGCCACCTCCTGCTCGAGGCCGACGCGGGCGACGCCCAGAAGCAGCGGCTCCAGGGCATGGAAGATTCGGTCGCGACCGAGCTTCGCCGCGATCCGCGAATCGATATCGGTGACATTTCGACCGCCGGAGGGCGGCTGTCCTTCCTCGTCCGCGATCCGACGAAGGTCGATGCGGCCTTCGACCGGATGCAGAAGCTCACCCGGCCGATCGCTCTCACCGGCAATCGCGACTGGGATGTCCAGGTGGTCGATTCGACCCGGGTCGTCCTCACCCCGACCAAGAGCGGCACGGTCGAGGCGCTCAAGAACGCGATGTCGGTGGCCCGCGATGTCGTCCGCCGTCGAATCGATCCCGGTGGAACCAAGGAAATCACGGTCGTCACGGAGGGCAATAACCGGATCCTGGTCGAGGTGCCCGGAGTCGAGAATCCAGACGAGCTCAAGCGGCTGATCGGCCAGACGGCTAGGCTAGAGTTCAAGCTGGTCGATCTCCAGGCCAATCCCAACGACGTGATGCAGGGCCATGCGCCTCCGGGCAGCGAGGTCCTGCCCTATCCCGACAACCCGGGCGGCGTGCCATATATCGCGGTCAAGCGACGGGTGATGGTTTCCGGCGACCAATTGACCGACGCACGGCAGAGCTTCGACCAGGACGGCCGCCCCGACATCGACATCACCTTCAATACGGCGGGTGCCAAGCGCTTCGGCCGGGTGACTCAGGAAAACGTCAACAAGCCGTTCGCGATCATTCTCGACAATCGTGTGCTGTCCGCTCCGAACATCAATGAACCGATTCTCGGCGGCCGCGCTCAGATCACCGGCAATTTCACGGTCCAGACCGCTCACGATCTTTCGGTCTCGCTGGCGTCGGGCAAGCTGCCGGTCAAATTGAACGTGATCGAGGAGCGCACGGTCGGCCCGGATCTCGGCAAGGACTCGATTCACAAAGGCGTGATCGCGAGCATCATTGGCACGCTCGGCGTCATCCTCTTCATGCTCATCACATACGGCCGCTTCGGTGTCTATGCGACCGTCGCGCTGGTTGTGAACGCCTTCCTGATCCTCGGCATCATGGCCATGTTCGGGGCGACTCTGACCCTTCCCGGAATTGCCGGCTTCATCCTCACGATCGGCGCCGCGGTCGACGCCAACGTGCTGATCAACGAGCGAATCCGCGAGGAAATCCGGCGCGGGCGGCGCCTTCTGGACGCGGTGGAGACCGGCTATCGCGAAGCGTTCCGAGCGATTTTCGACGCCAACGTGACGCACGTCATCTCCGCGGCGATCATGGCCTATTTCGGATCGGGCCCGGTGCGCGGCTTCGCCGTCGTGCTCCTGATCGGCGTCGTCACCTCGGTGTTCACCGCCGTCTATTTCACCCGCATGATCGTCGCGCTGTGGATCCGGCGCACCCGACCGCGCGAACTGCATATCTGAGGCCGAAGCCATGAAGCTTTTGAAGCTCGTCCCCGATCACACGAACGTCGACTTCATGCGGTGGCGCAACCTCGCCGTCATCCTGTCGACGTTCCTGACGGTCGCGTCCCTCGCCTACACCGCCTATCGCGGGCTTAACCTCGGGGTCGATTTCGTCGGCGGCCAGATGATTCGCGTGACCTTCACCCAGCCGGTCAACGTGGAGCAGCTTCGCGGCCGCGTGCTTGGCCTTCACCTCGGCGAGGCGAGCATCCAGGAGTTCGGCGGACCGACCAGCTATCAGATCCGCCTGCCCAAGCCGCCGGGTGGTGATGCAGCGGCCAATGAGGCGGCGAACCAGGTCAAACAGCTCGTCGCCGCCGACTATCGGGGCGCTCGGGTCGATTCGGTCGAGACCGTATCCGGCAAGGTCAGCGAGGAGCTGGCGAGCGACGGGGCGAAGGCGATCATCTTCGCGATGGTCGGAATCGCGCTTTACATCTGGATCCGCTTCGAATGGCAGTTCGGAGTGGGGGCGCTGCTGACCCTTGCGCATGACGTTTCGATGACGCTCGGATTCTTCGCCTTCACCAGGCTGCAGGTCGACTTGAACGTGGTCGCCGCGATCCTCACCATCGTCGGCTATTCGCTGAACGACACGGTCGTGATCTACGACCGGATCCGCGAGAATCTGCGCAAATATCGCAAGATGGCGATCATCCCGCTTTTGAACCTGTCGCTGAATGAGACCCTCGCCCGAACGGTCGTGACGTCATTGACCGTCCTCATCGCCCTCGGAGTGCTGATGGCGATCGGACCGGAGGTGATCTTCGGCCTTGCCATCGCTATCTTCCTCGGCGTCCTCATCGGAACTTATTCATCGATCTACATTTCGGCGCCGGTGCTCGTCTGGCTGAAAGTCACGCCCGACAGCTTCGTCCGGGTCGACGAGAAAGACGCTCCAGGAACCCAGCCGGCCTGACCCGTTCAGCAACCGACAATCTTGGAGCAGAGATGACGCGCTTGGCCAGCCAACGGCCCCACGCTAAGAGGACCTCATGCTGAAGCCCACCCGTTCGATTGTCCTGCTCCTCGCCTGTGCGGCGATCCTTCCCGCCACGGGCTGTGCCCGCAACCGCGCCAAGGGCGACACCGCTTATGTCGCCCGCGACGTGAGCTCGCTCTACTCCGCCGCCAAGCGGACGATGGACCGGGGCGACTATGAGCAGGCAGCAAAGCTGTTCGACGAGGTGGAACGCCAGCACCCCTATTCCGTATGGGCGCGCAGGGCGCAGATCATGAGCGCCTTCAATTATTATCTCGCGCAGAAATATACCGATGCGATCAGCTCGGCGCAGCGCTTCCTGACGATCCACCCGGGGAATGTCGAGGCGCCCTACGCCCACTATCTCGTCGCCATGAGCTATTACCAGCAGATCGCCGACGTCACGCGCGACCAGGCGACGACTCAGCAGGCGGCCGACTCCTTCGGCGAATTGATCCGCCGTTATCCCGAAAGCCGCTATGCCGCCGACGCGAGGCTCAAGCTCGACCTCATCAACGACCATCTCGCTGGCAAGGAGATGGAGGTCGGCCGATTCTACGAGCGGTCGGGCAACTGGCTCGCCGCGAGCCTCCGCTTCCGCGAGGTCGTCGATAAATATCAGACGACGAGCCACACCCCGGAGGCCCTCGAGCGCCTCGTCGAAACCTATCTCGCGCTGGGCACGCCCGCCGAAGCCTATAAGACTGCCGCGGTGCTGGGCAAGAATTACGCCGGGACCTATTGGTACCGGCAGTCGCTGAGGCTCTTGCTCGACTATGAGAAGAGGCACCCCAGGCAGACGGCCTGGACGCAATAATGCCTGAGCGGCGGGCCGTCGCATGCTGAGGCAGCTCGCGATTAATAATGTCGTGCTGGTCGACAGGCTCGAGCTGGAGTTCGAGCCCGGTCTCGGGGTTCTGACGGGCGAAACCGGCGCGGGCAAATCCATCCTGCTGGACGCGCTGGGGCTGGCGCTCGGAGCGCGCGCAGACACGGCTCTGGTGCGCTCAGGCGAGGAACAGGCGACGGTCTCGGCTGAGCTGGAGCTTCCTCCCGGCCACGCGGTCCATCAGCTGTTGCGCGAGCAAGGCGTCACGGTGGGACCAGGTGAGCCGCTGATGGTCCGCCGAACATTGAAGAGCGACGGCGGAAGCCGCGCATTCGTCGCCGCGACGAGCGTGCCGGCGGGATTGATCCGTGAACTGGGCGGCCTGATGGTCGAGATCCACGGCCAGCATGACGACCGCGGATTGCTCAATCCGAAGGGGCACCGCGCCCTGCTCGATGCATTCGGCAAGCTCGATACCGGCGAAGTCGCAGACGCCTGGGCGAGGGTAACGGCGATCGAATCCGAGCTCACGCGGCAGCGCGCGGAGGCCGCCGCCGCCGAGCGCGACCGCGAGTATCTCGAACATTCCTGCGAGGAGATCGAGCGGCTTGCACCCGAGGAAGGCGAAGAAACGCGGCTCGCGGAAGAGCGCACGGCAATGCAGGCCGGCCTCAAAGCGGGGGAGTCGCTCACGGGCCTCGACGAGTTGCTCGGCGGCTCGGAAGGCGCGCTTGCGCTGCTTCGCCAGGCCGCGCGGCGAATCGAACGCGGAGCTGCCGACCATCCCCTGCTCGCCGAAGCGCTCGCCGCGCTCGACCGGGCAGTGATCGAGACGAGCGAGGCCGAGGAGAAGATCGCTCGCGCGGCCGACGCGCTGGCCTTCGACCCAGCCAAGCTCGAGCGGGTGGAGGCGCGCCTGTTCGACATCCGGGCGCTGGCGCGCAAGCACCGCGTCGAAGCGGACGCCCTCGCTGCGCTGGGCGAGCAAATGCGCGCGCAGCTGGCGACGATCAAGGCAGGCGGCGAGCGGATCGCCGAACTCGACCGGGAGCTGCTCGCCGCCCGCGGACATTATGCCGCTGAGGCGGAACAGCTCAGCAGGCAACGTCACTCCGCGGCGGCACGTCTCGATTCCTCGGTCGCCGCCGAACTTCATCCGCTGAAGCTCGATTCGGCGCAGTTTCGAACGTCGCTCGCGTCAGCCGAGCCGGGTCCGTCGGGCATCGATCGAGTCGAGTTCGAAGTCTCGACCAACCCCGGAGCGCCGTTCGGGCCGCTGACCCGGATCGCATCGGGCGGCGAGCTGTCGCGCTTCATCCTCGCGCTCAAGGTCGCTCTGGCCGAGGCGGGGACGGCCGCGACGATGATCTTCGACGAGGTCGACCGCGGCGTCGGCGGCGCCGTAGCAAGCGCGATCGGCGAACGGCTCGCGCGGCTTGCGAAGGACTCGCAGGTGCTGGTCGTGACCCATTCGCCGCAAGTCGCGGCGCGCGCGTCGCACCATTACCGGATTGAAAAAGTGCACGGTCCCGAAGGCACCCGCACGACCGTTCGGCGATTGGGGCCGGATGAACGCCGCGAGGAGATCGCTCGGATGCTGTCCGGCGCATCGATTACCGACGAGGCACGCGCGCAGGCCATGCGGCTGCTCGACGCGGCATGACCGGTTATGCGGCGCTGCTGCGCGGGGTTAACCTGGTCGGCCGAAGCAGCCTCAAGATGGCCGACCTGAAAGCGATCGCGGACGAGCTCAAGCTCAAGGGCGCGCGGACCTATATCGCAAGCGGCAATCTCGTGTTTGCCAGCGACAAGCCCGAGGAAAAGCTCAGGCAAATGCTCGAAAAGCGCATTCAGAACCATATGGGCAAGGCCGTTCGAGTCATGCTTCGAACCGCGGACGAGATGGAAAAGGTCGTTGCGGCCAACCCTTTCAAAAAGGCTGCCGGCAACCAGGTCCAGGCGTTTTTCATGAACGATCCGCCGCCTGCGGACCTGCTCGACACGATCCGCAACCAGGCCGACGATGAGCGCGTCGCGGCGGGCGAGCGCGAGGTCTATGTCGCGTACGGCGAACGCGGTATCGGGCGGTCGCGAATGCGCATTCCGGCGGCGGAAGCCGGGACCGCGCGCAACATGAACACCGTGGCCAAATTGGCCGATTTGGCAAGGGAGCTAGAATGAGCAAGGAACGCGACATCCCGCTCGAGTTCGAGGGCGAGCAGCTCGAGCATGTGTTCGTCGGCCGGCGCGATGGGCAGTCGCGGCCGACCGTGATCCTGATCCCGACCGTGATGGGCGTTTCCGATCTCGAAATCGGCTTCGGCAAGCAGCTTGTCGAGCTCGGCTACAATGCGTTGGTCGCCGACCTTTTCGGGAAGAAATTCCGTGACGCGCCGCGCGACACGATGTTTGGGGAAATGAACCGGCTGAAGCCCGATCGAGCCGCGTTGCTTCGGCGGCTGCAGGCCATTCTCATCCAGGCGCGCGATCTGGATGAAGTGGAATCCGGCAGCATGGTCGTCGCCGGCTATTGCTTCGGTGGAATGTGCGCGCTCGACTTGGCGCGGAGCGGTGCGGACGTCGCCGCGGCGGTCAGCTTCCATGGCCTGTTCGACCCGCCGGGACTTCCGGAGCAGAAGATTACGGCCAAGGTCGTCGCCTTCCACGGCTGGGACGACCCTATGGTCCCGCCGGACAAAGTCGTCGCTTTAGGCTCCGAGCTGACGGCCGCCGGCTCCGACTGGCAGATCCACTGCTACGGCAACGTCGGCCACGGCTTCACCAATCCGAAGGCGCACGAGATCGGCATCGAGGGCGTTTTCTATCACGAGCTCGCCGCGGAGCGCTCGTGGACCAGCTTCATCAACCTGCTCGAGGAATTGTTCTCGACGCATGACTGAGCTGACGCAAGCCGAGGCCGCCAACCGCCTGATGCGGCTGGCCAAGGAGATCGCCCGGCACGATAAGCTCTATCACGACCAGGACGCGCCGGAGGTATCCGACGCGGAATATGATGCTCTAATCCGCGAGAACCGCGAACTCGAGGAGAGATTCCCGGAGCTGGTTCGCGCGGATTCGCCGTCTAAGCGGCTTGGCGCGGCACCAGCGACGTCCGGGCTCGCCAAGGTCGCGCACGCAAGGGCCATGCTCAGCCTGGAAAATGCGTTTGCAGAGCAGGAGGTGGCGGAGTTCGTGGGCCGCCTGAAGCGCTTTCTCAATCTGCCGCCCGACGCGTTCGTGGCGACGACCGCCGAGCCCAAGATCGACGGGCTCAGCTGCTCGCTCCGTTACGAGCGCGGGGAACTGGTGCTCGCGGCGACCCGCGGTGACGGCACGGTCGGCGAGGATGTGACCGCGAATGCGCGCACGATCGCCGACATCCCGCAGCGGATCGCTGATGCCCCCGACGTGCTCGAGGTGCGCGGCGAGGTCTATATGTGCAAGGCCGACTTCGAAGCGCTGAACGAGCGTCAGGAGGCAGCCGGCGGCAAGGTGTTCGCCAACCCCCGAAACTCAGCCGCCGGATCGCTTCGCCAAAAGGATCCGAGCATTACGGCGTCGCGGCCATTGCGCTTCCTTGCCCACGGCTGGGGCGAGCTGTCGGCTCCGCTCGCCGATAGCCAATATGAAGCGATGAAGCGGATAGAGAGCTTCGGAATCCAGGTCACCGACCTGCTCGTCCGCTGCGACGACCTAGACGCAATGCTTGCCCATTACCGCGCGATCGAGAAGGCGCGCGCCGACTTGCCGTTCGACATTGACGGGGTCGTCTACAAGGTCGACCGGCTAGACCTTCAGGACCGGCTAGGTTTCGTCGCCCGGGCGCCCCGTTGGGGCCTCGCGCACAAATTTCCCGCCGAAAAGGCAGAAACCACGCTCGAGGCGA
>JBKPOR010000121.1:0-11840 GCA_046765675.1 Pseudomonadota bacterium | reverse complement strand
GCCGAAGAGGGCGTCGATCGCCTGGCTCTGGGCGTCTCCGGCCGACAGTCCGGCGGTGCCCGCAACGGGCGGAGTCAGCGAAAAGTCGGGCGGAATGATGAGCGGCGCGTTGCGAGCCACCGCGAACTCGTCGGGTGTATTGTTGCGGCTGCTTCGGAAAATGGAACAGCCGCTGGTCGCGACGGCGGCCACGATCACCACGGCGGTTAGAGCTTTACGCATGTTCGATAGTCTCCCCGGGCTTTTCACCCTCAGTACGTTCCTTACGAGTCAGAAACGCCCGCAGCAACAGGATCACGACCCCGATGCTAATCGCTGCGTCGCCGACATTGAATACTAAAAAGGGGCGGAAGTCGCCGAAGTGTAAATCGGCGAAGTCGACCACATAGCCGAAGCGCACCCGGTCGAGGATGTTTCCGAGGGCCCCCCCGAGCACCATCCCGAGGGCGAGCTGGTCGAGGCGGTTCCTCTCCTTGCCGATCCAGTACGCGACCCCGACCGCAATGACCGAGGTCAGCGCAACCAGCATCCAGCGGCCGACCGGGTTGGTGGCGTTGAGCAGCCCAAGCGAAATCCCTTGGTTCTCGGTGTAGGTCAGGTTGAAGATCGGCAGCAGGACGATCTGCCCGACTTCGCGGAGCTGCAGCGGGCCGGTAACGACCCACTTCGCGAGCTGGTCGAGCCCGAAAATGATAATCGCGACAGCGAAGCCGAAACGGCGCTCACCCATTCAGCACGTCCTTGCAGCGGTCGCAGATGTCGCCGTTGGCCTCGACCTCCGGCAGGTAGCGCCGGCACCGCTCGCATTTGTGGTTTTGCGTCTTGCTCACCTTGATCTCATCGCCTTTGCGGACTGTCGAGGTGATGAACAGCTCGGCGAGCAGCGCCGGATTTACGTCGGCTGGCACCCTCACTTCGGCCTCGAGGCTCGACCCCACGACCTTATCCTTGCGCAGCGGCTCGATCGCTTCGGTGACCTGGGAGCGAAGTTCGCGCAGCGCCGTCCATTTCGAATCGTCGGCATCGACCGAGGGCACTTCCGGCCATTCGAGCAGATGCACCGACTCGCCATCCGGGAAGCGCGTGCCCCACACTTCCTCGCTGGTGAACACAAGCACCGGCGCCAGCCAGCGCACCAGCGCGTGGAACAGGATGTCGAGCACCGTGCGGTTCGCGCGACGCGTATCGGTCTGGATCCCGCTCTCGGCGTTGATCTCGCAATAGAGGACGTCCTTGCGGATATCGAAATAGAAGGCGCTCAAATCCTCATTGCAGAAGTCGGTCAGCGCCCGGACGTAGGTGTTGAAGTCGAAATCCGCGACCGCCTGCCTCAGGGTCTTGTCGAGCTCCGCGGTGAGGTGAAGAACGTACTTCTCCAGCTCGGGCATCGCCTCGACGCCGATTGTCTCGTCCTCGCTGAACCTGTCGAGCCCGCCGAGCAAATAGCGGAAGGTGTTGCGGAGCTTGCGATACTGGTCGGCGACCCCCGCCAGGATCTCGTCGCCGATGCGATGGTCCTCGGTGAAATCGACGCTCAAGGCCCACAGCCGGATGATGTCCGCGCCGTAAGTTTCCATCACCTTCAGCGGGTCGACGGTGTTGCCCAGGCTCTTGGACATTTTCATGCCCTTCGAATCCATCGTGAAGCCGTGAGTCAGCACCGCATCGTAGGCGGCGCGCCCGCGGGTCCCGCAGCTTTCGAGCAGCGACGACTGGAACCAGCCGCGGTGCTGGTCCGAACCTTCGAGATAGAGGTCGGCGGGCCAACGCTCCTCGGGCCAGTGGCCGCTCTCCAGGGTAAACACGTGGGTGCAGCCGCTGTCGAACCAGACGTCGAGGATGTCGCTGACCATCTCGTAATCGTCTGCATTGTGATTGCCGAGGAAGTGCGCCGCATTCTCCGGGTCCCAGGCGTCGACGCCCTCATCGGCGAGGGCCTCGACGATGCGCCGGTTGACCTCATGGTCGACCAGCAGCTCGCCGCTCTTCCTCTCCAAGAACAACGCGATCGGCACGCCCCAGGCGCGCTGGCGGCTGATCACCCAGTCCGGGCGGCCCTCGACCATCGAGCCCAACCGGTTGCGGCCCTTCTCCGGAACGAAGCGCGTATTGGCGATGGCGCGCATCGCAAGGTGGCGCAGGGTCGGGCGCGACTGGTCCAACGCCCCGCCCTCATTCTCCCACCGCCGCTCGGCGAAGGTCGCGCAATGCTCCTCGCTCAGGGGCCGATCCATCGCGATGAACCATTGCGGAGTGCAGCGGTAGATGACCTTGGCCTTGGACCGCCACGAATGCGGGTAACTGTGCCGAAAATCCGCGCTCGCCGCGAGCAAAGCGCCGGCATCGCGAAGGTCCGAGCAGATCGGGCCGTCGGGCGCATTGAACTTGTTGTTGATGACGCTGCCCTGCCCGCCGAGCCACAGCCAATCGGGCCGGTAGAAGCCCGCCGCATCGACCGCGAAGACGGGATCGATCCCGACCGACTTGCACAATTCGAAATCGTCCTCGCCATGGTCGGGCGCCATGTGGACGAGTCCCGTGCCCTGGTCGGTGGTGACGAAATCGCCGGCGAGGAACGGCCGCGGCTTCGCGAAGAAGCCGCCGAGTTTGTGCATCGGGTGGCGGGCGATGGTGCCGGCGAGGTCGGAGCCTTTGAATTCGCGACGACCCTGAATGAAGTTGTTCAAGGTCAGGACATGCGGGTTGACCGCGACCGAGTCCGAGAAATCAACCCTTCCCAATTGGAGGTTCAGGCGATTGAGGAAAGGCTCGACCAAGTCTGAAGCGATCAGAACGATACGGCTCTCAAAGTTGGCTCCAGCGGCATTGGAGCGTTCAATTGCATCGACGGTGCCGTGGTGCGGCGGAACACCATCAGGGACTCCAGCGTCCAAAGCCAAATACAAGAGTTCATATTCGACGTCCGGATTGTACGCGACGCCCTGGTTGACCGGGATCGTCCATGGGGTCGTCGTCCACACCACCGCATAAGCGCCGACCAGCTCCGGGATCGGGCTTTCGACGATCTCGAAACCGACATCGATCTGGGTCGAGACGATGTCCTCATATTCGATTTCGGCCTCGGCCAGCGCGGTCTTCTCGACCGGCGACCACATCACGGGTTTCGCGCCGCGATAGAGTTGGCCGCTCTCCGCGAACTTGAACAGCTCGGAGACGATCGTCGCCTCCGCGTTGAAGTTCATCGTGAGGTAGGGCCTGTCCCAGTCGGCATTCACTCCGAGCCGCTTCAACTGCTCGCGCTGAACGTCGACCCAATGCTGCGCGTACGCCCGGCACTCGGCGCGGAATTCCCTGACCGGCACCTCGTCCTTGTTGAGCTTCTTCTTGCGGTACTGCTCCTCGACCTTCCATTCGATCGGCAGGCCGTGACAGTCCCAGCCAGGCACGTACGGCGCGTCCTTGCCGAGCAAATTCTGCGTCCGGACCACCATGTCCTTCAGCGTGTGATTGAGGGCATGGCCGATGTGGATATCGCCGTTGGCGTAGGGCGGGCCGTCGTGGAAGATGAACTTCTCGCGGCCTTCGCGCGCCTTGCGCAGCTGGCCGTAGAGATCCTCCGCCGCCCACCGCGCCGCGATCGCCGGTTCCTTCTGCGGAAGCCCGGCCTTCATCGGAAAGTCGGTGCGCGGAAGGAACACGGTCGATCGATAGTCGGTCTTGGTGCTGTCGGGGGCGTCGGCCATTACCGGCGCGGCCTTAGCGGCGCGGTTAGCAAAAATGCAAACCCCCTTAGCTCCTCCCTGTCGCGCAGCGATGGGGAGGGGGACCATCGAACGAAGATTCGATGGTGGAGGGGTTGGGCGCCGACCCCTCCGTCAGCGCTTTGCGCTGCCACCTCCCCACGCCTCCGGCGTAGGGAGGAGCGGTCATTGCCGCTTCCTCCGCCGCTCCAGCCCCGCGTCGGCCGCGTCGACCTGCGCCTCGGTGCGGATGTCGCGGCTTGGGCGGAACGCCGGGCCGACGGTCCAGATATCCTCGACCCAGATATAGCCCCTGAAAGTCGAAGGCACGTCGGCCAGCTGCTCGGGCAAGGTCAGGCCGGTGCCCGACTTCCCCCCGCGCGGCCCGATGACGATCACCTTCGCTCCGACCGAGTTCATCCGCTGCAGCAGCCGATTGGGCCAGCCGGCGAAGAGCCATTGATAGCTGAGCGGCACCATGATCACTCCGTTCCGGCAGCTGTCCGGAATCTCGGTGAGCCAGCCCCACTTTAAATATTCCTTCGTGCAGCGTTTCGCGTCCGCGATGCTCCACGCCCAGGCACCCGGATAGAGCTGCTTGATCCGTTCGACCGGCCCCGCGTCGCCGTAGAAGCCGTCGCCGACCTTGACCGGATCGTGGCCCGCCTCAGTGAGCTCGCGCGCCAAGAGGTCGGCCTCGCGCGGGTCCTTGCTCTTGAAGTTGTAGAGGAACGCCATGCCCGGGAGAGTGTGCAGCACCTCCTGCAAGCTTGGGATCGCTCCGCGCTGCTTGCCGCGGAAGGGGAAGGTCTTGCCGCCGTCCGCAGTGTAGCCGTAGCCGGGATCGAGCTGCTTCAGCTCGGCGAGCGTCTTGCTGCGGACATCTCCCTTGCCTTCGGTGCGGCAGTCCAGCGTCCAGTCGTGGAATACCGCCATTTTCCCATCGGCGGTCGGGGCTACGTCGATTTCGATCATGTCCGCGCCCTGTCGCCACGCCGCCTCAACGGAACGGACGCTGTTCTCGAGATAATCATGGACGGGCGGTTCGATCCTGGTCGCGGTGCAGCTGTCGCGACCGATTCCGCGATGGTCGTAGAGCTGCGAAACCCCGCGATGGGCGATCAGCCGGACCACTCCGGGCGGCGGGTCGGCCCACAGGCTGGCGTTGACCGTCACCACGGCGAGCAGCGCCAGCGCCAGTGCCATCGCGATCCAGCTGAGCCAGACTTTCATGCGGGCAGCGCGAGCAACTTCCGCGCCGCTGCCTCATCCTCGCGCATGTGGGCGACGAGGTCGTCGAGGCTCTCGAACTTCCTTTCCTCGCGGATGAAGGCGTGGAGCGCGACTTCGATGCTGCGGTCGTAGAGATCGCCGTCGAAGCCGAACAAATGCGCCTCTAGTAGCTCGGTCGGCGGCTCGAAGGTCGGCCGCACGCCAAGGCTCGCGACCCCGGGATGCTCCGATCCGTCGTCGAGCGTCACCCTCACCGCGTAAACCCCGTATTTCGGCCGCTGATAATCCTCCAGCTCCACATTGGCAGTCGGAAAACCGAGCTCCCTGCCCCTCCTGTCCCCCCTGCGGACCCTGCCCTCGATCGCATAGTCGCGGCTCAGCATATGGGTCGCCGTGCCGGTGTCTCCCGCAATCAAGGCCTCGCGGATTCGCCCGGACGAAATTCGCTCGCCCTCGAGAAGGACCTGCGGCACGGCTTCGGCCACGATCCCATGCTGGCCGCCGATCGCCTTGAGCAGCGCAGGGTCTCCGCTCCGGCCCTTGCCGAAGCTGAAATCGTCGCCGGTGACGACCCCCGCCGCGCCGATCTGCTTCGCCAGCACCTCGGTCACGAATGCTTCCGCGTCCATCGAGGCCAGCTCGCGGTTGAACTCGAACACAAGCATCGCGTCGGCCCCCGCATGGCCGAACAGGCGCTCGCGCTGGTCGAGCGTCGTCAGGCGGAACGGCGGCACGTCGGGCTTGAAGAATTTGACCGGATGCGGATCGAACGTGGCGACGATCACCGGCCGCCGCTCGTGGAACGCGCGCTGCATCGCCCGGTTCACCACCGCCTGGTGGCCGAGATGGAAACCGTCGAAATTGCCGAGGGCGACGATGCTCCCCTTGAAGCTCTCGGGGACTCCGCCGGCGAGGGTCAGCCGCTGCATTGGCCCGGGCCTTAGTGGGTCGGAAGGTGTTTCCGCAACAGCCGGTACTCGTGGACCGCGAGGTAGATCACGAACAGGTCGAAGATGCTGAGCAGGATCAGCGCGAAGTCGTGGGTAAAGCTGTAGCGATAGAGCTGGTAGGCGATGAACGCTCCGAACACGGCGAAGCTCGCCGGATAGGCCCAGAGCTTCTCGCGCAGAAGGCCCACGACAAGGACCGATTTCACCAGCCCGTGGCTCAGCAGATAGAAAGCAAAGAAATGCTGCTCGCTGAGCGGGAAATAGCGAGAGATCCGATCATTCGGGTCGACCTCGTCGATCCAGCGCGCAAGGGTCTCGCTGCTGAAAAGGTAAAGCGCGAGTCCGCCGACGATCTCGATGAGGGCATGCGCGCCCTTGAAGAGGACGCTGACTACGAAGATTTGGTGGATCCGCTTTTCCTGCATTGCAGCCGCCATAACGACGAAACGCTGGAAAAGTAGGATTTCGGCGTTCAATGGAGTCGTGCGCGCACAGGGCCGGTCGGCGGTAAGCGCCGATGACTCGCCGGCTACGAAGTTGACGAAGTTGACATACCCCCCCGGGGGGCTGCGCGACCCTTGACTCGCCCAGAGACGAATCCTATCTGCACGACATCCCGTTTTACCGGTTTCCGGCGGCGCATTCGTGCGCGCGTCGGTTTTCGCTTGAAGCGGGTGTTGGAAGCGACGAGATGGGCGTGGGCCAGCGTGGGATTTTCCCTCTGCGAACTCCACGCCTGTGGAGCTGAAGAAGGGTAGAGAATGGCTCGTATTGCCGGGGTGAACATCCCCACGAACAAGCGCGTCGAAGTCGCGCTTACCTATATCCACGGAATCGGCCGGACAAAGGCCAAGGGCATCATCGCCACGCTCGGAATTGCGCCGGACAAGCGCGTCCAGGACCTCACCGACCAGGAGGTCAGCCACATTCGCGAGGCGATCGACCGCGATCACCAGGTCGAAGGCGACCTTCGCCGCGAGACCGCGATGAACATCAAGCGGCTGATGGACCTCGCCTGCTATCGCGGGCTTCGTCACCGCAAGGGCCTCCCCGTCCGCGGCCAGCGCACCCACACCAACGCGCGCACCCGGAAGGGCAAGGCCCGGCCGATCGCCGGTAAAAAGAAATAAGCCAGTCCTTCGTGAACGCCGCTCAGCGGCTCCTCGGGGACGAACGCTTTTACGGATTAGGATCGAGATAGAATGGCTCAGGCACCGCAGCGTCTCCGCAGAAGGGAACGCAAGAATATCACCGCCGGCGTCGCCCACGTGAACGCCAGCTTCAACAATACGATGATCACCATCACCGACGCCCAAGGCAACGCCATCGCGTGGAGCTCGGCGGGGATGATGGGCTTCAAGGGCAGCCGCAAGTCGACCCCTTATGCGGCTCAGGTCGCAGCGGAGGACGCCGGGCGCAAAGCCGCCGATCACGGCGTCCGGACGCTCGAGGTCGAGGTCAAGGGTCCGGGTTCGGGCCGCGAAAGCGCGCTCCGTGCGCTTCAGGCCGTGGGCTTCCAGATCACGTCGATCCGCGACGTGACTCCAATTCCGCACAACGGGGTGCGGCCGAGCAAGAGGCGGCGCGTCTGAGATTTTCGACTGGGTCCCCGCGTTCGCGGGGATGACGACTTAAGATTCGTATCGGCGAGGGACGCTTCGCCAAAGGGCAGGAAGAAAAATGGCCGTGAACGCAAAGAATTGGCAGGAACTGAAAAAGCCCAACACGCTCGAGAAAAAGCAATCCGGTGCCGATGGCCGCCGCCGCGCCGCCTTCGTCGCCGAGCCGCTTGAGCGCGGCTTTGGAATGACTCTCGGTAACTCGCTTCGCCGAGTGCTCCTGAGCTCGCTCCAGGGCGCAGCGATCACCTCGATCAAGATCGACGGAGTGCTCCACGAGTTCAGCTCGCTCACCGGCGTCCGCGAGGACGTGACCGACATGGTCCTCAACGTGAAGCAGATCGCGCTGAAGATGGAAGGCGAGGGCCCCAAGCGGCTTCACCTTTCGGCGACGGGCCCAGCCGACGTCACCGCGGGCATGATCGCGACCGCAGGCGACATCGAGGTCACCAACCCCGACCTCTTGATCTGCCACCTCGACGAGGGCGCGACGCTCAACATGGAGCTCACGGCCGACATCGGTAAGGGGTATCAGCCGGCCGCGGCCAACCGCCCGGCCGACGCCCCGATCGGGCTCATCCCGGTCGACGCGCTGTACAGCCCCGTCCGCCAGGTCGCCTATAAGGTCGAGAACACCCGCGTCGGGCAGGAGCTCGATTACGACAAGCTCACGCTGACGATCGAGACCGATGGTACCGTTACCCCGGAAGACGCGCTCGGCTATGCCGCGCGGATCCTCCAGGACCAGCTGCAGCTGTTCGTCCACTTCGACGAGGCTCAAGTGCGCATGGCGGCTTCGCCGATGATCGGCCAGCCGTCGGCGGCGATGCCGGTCGAGACCCAGGCCGACACCAACCAGCTCAACCGATATCTCTTGAAGAAGGTCGACGAGCTGGAGCTTTCGGTGCGGTCGGCGAATTGCCTGAAGAACGACAATATCATCTACATCGGCGACCTCGTTCAGAAGACCGAGGCGGAGATGCTCCGGACTCCCAACTTCGGTCGCAAGTCCTTGAACGAGATCAAGGAAGTTTTGGCCTCGATGGGGCTTCGGCTCGGGATGGACATCCCCGGCTGGCCGCCCGAGAACATCGAGGAGATGGCGAAGAAGCTGGAGCAGGAAATGCTGGGCTAGTCCCAGACTAATTCATCATTCCCGCGGATGCGGGAATTCAAAGGGCGGTCCGAACGGGCCGCCCTTTTTTTCACGCGGAGACGCGGGAGCGAGGATTCGGTGAAGGACCGGCGCTGCCTAACTCCGAGCCGGGGCCGCTACCGCGATAGCAGCGGGAACGACCCAAGCTTCGAATGGCGTTTCTGGCCCGAGTTCCCCGTCGATCGACACCCGCATCCGAGGTCGCGTCTCAATTCTAATTCTCTTTCCGCTGAACTCGCAGACCGCCTCGTGACGCGATGCGACTTTGAAGGCGCTTGCAAGGTAGTTCCACCCGAGCTTCACGAGGCTCCGACCAGTAACGGCCTGCACCACAAGCTCGCCGCTGCGCAGCTCAGCGCTTTCGATCAACTCGAGTCCGCCATGGAAGCGGCCATTAGCGATCCGCGCCTCCGTGGCCCACAGCCGGTGCGTGTGACTGCCATCGTTGATGCTGAGGCGGAACGCTTTGAAGCTCGCGGCGGACCAGCCAGCCCACAGCAGGTAACCGAACCGTCCCAGGGTTCGCTTGAGAGTGCCCGGCACACTCTTGGCGACCATTGGAGCGAGGCCCAGCGCCGCATTGTTGAGGAGGAAATGATCGCCCGCGATCACGCCAAGATCGATCTTGCGCCGACTGCCCTCGGCGATCACCTCAACCGCGCCATCGATGTCTAGCGGCAATCCGAGGCTTCGCGCAAAGCTGTTAGCAGTCCCGAGCGGAAGCACTCCGAGGATGGTGTCCGACCCGAGGAAATGGTCGACGTTTTTGGACAAGGTGCCGTCGCCGCCGCCGAGGATCACCATGGGCGCTGCCTTAACCGCCTGCTTGACGTGTTGGCGCATCCGCTTCCCGCTCTTCACCCGTTTCGCGTCCAGGAGTTCGATCCCTGCCGTGGCCAGCCTATCGCGCGCCTCCCCGAACAGCTCCGCCCCTTTGCGGCTTCCTGCGTTGACGATCAGGATCGCCTTCTTCGGCAGCCCTTGTTCTTTCGCCATCCCGCGAAAGCGAAAGCCACGCTTCCCAAGTTCCCGCGGCCTAGAAAATTTGGCCCGACGCGAACGTGCTGTGAGGGCTAAGCCAATGTCCGCTCTCCACACATTCAAGACATGGACCCTAATTTGTGGCTGGCGGCGATAAGACCGAGGGGTTCGCTTCTAGAGCAGCTGGGTACCGCACGAAGAACAAAAAGGGAATAAAGAGGCTTGTGGTAAGCGTGCAAAACGCCGGCCCTTCACAATTCCAGCGCCTCCGACGAAAACCGACAAGAACTTACGCTAGCTTGAAATTCTTTAACCTGACACTGTCCACTGCCCGGTTGGCCATCGCCTCGAGCAGGACCTCGACTTGATCCGCCGTGTCACGGTAACGCTTCACCGCCATAGGAACAATTTTTGCTGCCGCATCTACATCAGCTGGAGCGCGGCTACGCTTAGGGGTTGGAGCAGGCTCCAGCGGTTTTCCAGATTCATCTACATCCACTCTCGTGCTCGCCGCCTTACGTAGGACGGCTTCTCGGTCGCGTAGTTCTTTTATCAGATTGTCCACATCCGCCAACGTCTTAGGTTTGACTAGCCTCCCGCCTACCAACACCAACTGAGACAGGCCCAGGATCTGCAGCAGCGTGGCTGGCACTTCGAAATTTCCGAACCCCTGCGGACCGGTTACCAGCATGCTGAACCCAACAATGAAACTGAACGCAAGCGCCTGCAGCGCCGGCATGTCGAGTTCGGTACCGGACATTACCAAGTCAGACCAACGCGGCCCACCATGCCGTCCAGGATCGTTTAGGGGCAACACTTGTCGGGTTACCAGCCATGCCCAATTTTCCGCGCTCAAGCGGTCCCGGCTGGTGCTGGTCAGTTGAGATCCCAGCGTTCCGAGAGCGGGCAACCCGAGAAGGTAAATAAGCGAGGGGGAAAGGTCTGACAGTACACCCTTCCAAATTGCAAGATAGGCTAGGCCCCACGCAACTAAGAGAACAAAAAAGAGTATTTGAAACTTAGGCAAGCTACCGCGGTCGAAAATATCCGCAGTGATCGCCACAGGGTCTAGACAGCGACGGAACGACCAGCGGTCAACTTTCACTATTCGATAAATCTTGCCATCATCATCTTTTTCGCCGCTCGCCCTGCGACGCCTCCTGTATACTACGAGAGCTGCACCGAAATAGATGACCAAAATAAAGAACGAGGCCAAAACTTTCGCGGGCCATGGCGGCGCAAAGACGCCGGGGCGGACTGCCCATCCTCCAATTGCATCTCCCTCGCACGCAAGGACTAAGATGCTACGTTTCTGCCGCAGGTCCAGCAGTTTCGTGTCGCCATCGGCGGGTGCCACAAAGTGTAGCGTGTAAGCGTCTTTGGGCGTGCCCGACGCGCCATGCTCCACCATAGTCGGGTGGAGCTCCGACAGGTCGGCAGAACCGAGTGCGCTTATGCCGACCACTCTGGAGCTTACAAACAGTCTGAACTGCCACTCTTTTTGGGTTTCTGGGGCGCCTAAGCCCGAAATTGTCACCGTGCCTTCCTCGCCGGCCGGTATTGCCCTGCCGTCAGGCAAGAGTGTGCGGGTTGAACGTTGCGGCAAGACCCTGACCAGTGCCGGAACATCTGAACTGAAGCAGGCGTCCGAAGCTCGAGGCGTATCGGCAAGAGCTCTTGAGCTTACGGACAGAACCACCATGCAAGCCGCCAAACCAATACGCTCGAGCATTGGCACCCCCCACGCCGGACCCGCTGCGGCGAGTCGCTCATACGACATTTGACGACGCGGAAGGAATAGCCGTCCTACCTGCGCACCATGGTATCTCGCTCGTTCACGACTTGCCAGATCGAAGATGGCCAGCCTGTTGCGCATTCGTGTACGCTGACTGAGAAGTTAAACGACCACTTTTAGGTCTACATTCGCCCCCAATGCTCCGCTGGCGGCTCACCAACCTCGGTGGATAACGTCCGCTTTCCACCCATTGCAGACATAAGGCGGCCGGCTCCAGACCGGCGCCTTCCTTGACCTTGAGCCTCAATTGGCCACTCATAGTTAGGCCGAGTCGCATTGGAGGGGGCACTCATGCGCGCCAGCATCGCTACCGTTCTTGTACCTGCATTCCTAATTACTGGGTGCGCGACCAAAAACTATGGCCGGCTGCAACCGCTCTCCGGCGTCGAACGCGCAGCCTACACC
>JBKPOR010000120.1:0-6502 GCA_046765675.1 Pseudomonadota bacterium | reverse complement strand
GGCACGGTCCAGCCGATCACGCCACCGCCGGTCACGCCGACGGCTCCTCCGCCACCGCCACCGCCGCCACCACCACCGCCTGCAGGCACGAATTACGACACGCAGGAATATCGGACTTCCACTTATGCGGCGAACGCCAACGCAATCGCGGCCTACAACGCGGGCGCCACGGGCAAGGGCATCAAGATCGGGATCGTCGACAGCGGCATCAATCCCAATCTCGCTGAGTTTGCCGGAAAGATCGATCCGGCGAGCGGCGACGTTGCCGGAAGCCGCGGTGTTTCGGACGAGGGCGGCCACGGCACGGCCGTAAGCGCCGTCGCCGCCGCGGCCCGCAACGACGTGCGTACGTTCGGAGTGGCTTTCGACGCGACGATCGTCAGCGAGCGAGCCGACAGTCCGGGAAGCTGCGCGGATACATCCGCGGACGGCGGGTGCACCTTCTTCGACGGAGCGATCGCGGCGGGGATCAACGCCGCGACGCAGGCCGGCGTGAAGGTCATCAACCTGTCGCTTGGCGGATCGTCGCCCGGACCCGCGTTGTTAAACGCCATGCAAAATGCCGTGAATCACGGCATCGTAATCGTGATCTCGGCCGGTAATGATGGGGACAAGCCCGAAGGCGTCAATCCCGATCCCTTCGCGCTCGCTCCCGCGCAGCATTTCCCGGGAATGGTGATCATCGCCGGCTCGGTCGGAGTCAGCGACGGCACCCAGCGCGGTGTCAACGCCGGCATCATCTCGGATTTCTCCAACCGGGCGGGCAGCGGAGCGCAATATTATCTGATGGCGCAGGGCTACAACGACGTCGCTCCCGATCAAACTGGCGCGTATTTTTATTGGTCCGGCACCAGTTTTTCCGCCCCCACCATCACGGGGGCCGTGGCACTGATGGCGCAAGCCTTCCCGAACCTGACCGGCGCCCAAATCGTCAACATCCTGTTCCAGAGCGCCGATGACCTCGGTACGGCCGGCACTGACTCGATCTACGGCCGCGGGCGGCTCAACATCGCGAAGGCGTTCCAGCCGATCGGCTCGACCAGCCTCGCTGGAAGCCAGACCGCGGTCAGCACGACGTCCAACGGCGACATGCCGCCGTCAGCCGGCGACGCGAACACGAACCAGGGCTTCGGAGCGATCATCCTCGACGGCTACAACCGGGCATTCGCACTCAATCTCGCAGCGACGCTCCGGCGAGCCGACGCCGATCACCCGCTCAGCCGCGCCTTGCAGGGCGACGTGAGGACGGGCGCTGCGGCGGCCGGCCCGATCAGCGTCGCGATGACGGTCAGCCAGCGGCACGACCTGGTTCAGGGCTTTGCCATGGACCGGCTGGGAATCGGCCCGGAAGATGCGCGCCAGGCGCGACTGGTCGCCGGCTCGGCAGTCGCCCGGCTCGACAGAAAGACCGCTGCCGCGTTCGGCTTCGCGGAGGGCGCCAAGGCGCTCGAGCGTCGGTTGACCGGAGCTCAAGCGGGCGCGTTCCTCATCGCCAAGGATGTTTCGGGCGATCCGGGTTTTGCAGCCAAGCGCAATTCCAGCATGGCCGTTCGGCACCAGTTCGGAAAGACCGGCGTCACTCTATCGAGCGAAAGCGGCAATGTCTGGCAGGAGACTCGAAACAGCGCCTATGGTTCGCCCTATCGCCATACATCACTAACTCTCGACCGAAGCTTCGGAAGCAACTGGCTGTCGGCTGGATTGAGCCGGCTCGAAGAAAAACAGACCATGCTCGGCGGCCGCATGTCCGGAGTGCTCGGCGGCGGCGGGGCGACCACCACCTTCCTCGACATCGAGGCTCGCCGCAGCTTCGGGAATGGCTGGAGCGCAGGGCTCAGCGCCCGGCGCGGCTGGACCGATTTCGCGGCCGGCAAGTTCCAGACCGGCGCTTATGGGGTCGACGTCACCAAGCTCAATGTCCTGGGCGACGGCGACCGGATCGGCCTCAGGATCTCCCAGCCGCTCCGGATCGAGCATGGCGGGTTCGCAATGCTCCTTCCGACCGCCTACGATTATTCGACCGAGACGGCGACCGACAGTCTCAGCCGTTTCTCGCTGTCCCCGCGCGGCCGTGAGGTCGATGCCGAGCTAAGCTACGGTTCGAGCCTGTTCGACGGGAACGGCTGGCTCGGCGGAAACCTGTTCCTCCGCCGCCAGCCAGGCCACATCGCCGATTCCAAGAACGATCTCGGCGCTGCGATCCGCTTCACGCTCGGTTTCTAGGCGCTCCGGCGCCGGACACGCGGGGTCAGCATCCCGACACCCGAACGGTACCGGCGGTAATCCTCGCCAAACAGGTCGGTGAGGTCGCGCTCTTCGTATCGTATGGCGATCAGCATGAAGACCGACAGTCCTGCGGCGAGCAGCAAATGCCCCGCGGTCATTTCAGGCGCTGCCCAAAAGGCCAGGAAGAAGCCCGAATAGAGCGGGTGCGCGACCCATCTGTAGAAGAAGGGCTGTCGAAGCTGCGGTGCCGCAGCCTCGCGACCGGAAAAATGGAACCAGCCCTGCTGCAATCCGAATAGCTCGAAATGATTGATCAGGAACGTGCTCAACAGGACGATCAGCCAGCCGGCCCAGAACAACGCCCAGATCAGGCCTGAGGCCAGCGGATTGGAAATATTCCACACGATCGGATCGATGGGCCGCCAGAATGACATCAGAATGATGAGTGCGGCGCTCGCCATCAGGACGTAGACGCTGCGCTCCGCTGATTTAGGGATCACGCGTGTCCACCATCGCTTGAAACCCGGGCGGGCCATGACACTGTGCTGAAGGCCAAACAGCGCGATGAGCGCGAGATCGATGACCGCGGCGTTGACAGGCGTAGTCTGCGGTCCGCCTGTGTCGACCGTGACCGGGGCGAAGTTCAGGTCGCCGACGAACACGATCAGGTAGAGGAAGGTCGCGAAGAAAATCGCGTAGGCGACGATGGAAAAAAGCAAGGTTGTTGCGCGTGACATTGCCGATCTCCCCTTCGGCTGGTGAATTCGTCTAGCGGCTCACGCCATACTTCACGATGATCGGCGCTTCGCAGCGCCCGATGTGGCGATAGACGGCTTTGTAGATGTCTGCGTCGGGCAGCTCGCCGAGCTTTTGCGCTCTCGGCGTCTTACCGCGCCGGCTCGCCTCATACCGCGACGTCGCCGGACAGGTCGCAGGTTGATCCGCTTTTGGATTGATCGTCGGCATGTCCGCGGCGGGGCCGGCGGAAGCTGCAGCGAGGACAAAGAGAAGGAGAGACATAACTGCTCCTTTCGGGAGCAGGCTTAGCACCGTTGGGCTAGACGGTGAAGCTCTCGCCGCAACCGCAGGCGCCCTTGGCGTTCGGATTCTCAAACACGAAGCCCGCCGCGAAATCGTCCTCGCGCCAGTCCATGACCGATCCGATGAGATACAGGACGGACGCTCCGTCCACGTAGAAATTGCCGCCCGGCGTCTCGATCTTCTCGTCGAACGCATTCTCCTCGGTCACATAATCGACCGAATAAGCGAGGCCCGAGCAGCCGCGGCGCGGGGTCGACAGCTTCACTCCGAGCGCACCCTCGGGCGCCTTGGCCATGAGCTCGGCGATGCGGTCCTGCGCCGCCGAGGTCAAAGTGATCGCGGCTGGTCGCGCGCGCAGTTTCGTTTCCTTGTTCACAACATTCCCAGTTCTAGCCGGGCCTCGTCGCTCATTTTCGACGGGTCCCATGGCGGGTCCCAGACCAGGTTCACGACCGCGTCGCGGATCCCGGGCACCGACAGCACTCGCAGCTCGACCTCGTTCGGGAGCGATTCCGCGACCGGGCAATGCGGCGTCGTCAGGGTCATGGTGATGACGGCGTCGCCGTCCTCGGAAATGTCGACGTCGTAGATCAGTCCGAGCTCATAGATGTCGACCGGGATCTCGGGGTCGTAGATCGACTTCAAGGCCTCGACGACCGAGGCCTGGAGATCGCTTCCCGGTCCGCCTGTCGGCTCCTCGTTCGCCTCACCGGATAGGAAGCCCGCGAGATAGTCGCGTTTGCGGTCGAATTCCGAGATGACGCGCGCGCGCGGCGGCGGGGTTACTGCATCGACCTCTTCGGTCTCGATCTTGCGTTCCTCATTCATGCCGCGAAAATCCGCTTCACCTGTTCGATCCCGCGCACCAATGCCTCGATGTCCGAGCTGTCGCTGTGCGCC
This sequence comes from Pseudomonadota bacterium, assembly GCA_046765675.1. Classification (GTDB taxonomy): domain Bacteria; phylum Pseudomonadota; class Alphaproteobacteria; order Sphingomonadales; family Sphingomonadaceae; genus Sphingomicrobium. Next base: position 2,335 of record JBKPOR010000120.1, on the reverse strand, counting down.
GCGAAGCTTGCCCGCGCCGTCGCCTCGACGCCGAGCCAGCGCATCAGCGGCTGAGCGCAATGGTGGCCGGCGCGGACGGCGACCGCCGCATCGTCCAATATGGTGGCGGTGTCGTGCGCGTGCACCCCGTCGACGTTGAAGCTGACGATTCCGGCGCTGTCCTCGGGACCGTAAAGTGTGACTCCGGGGATGGTCGACAGTGCCGCGCGCGCTTCCGTGACCAAAGCGCATTCGTGCGCGTGGATCGCATCGAGACCGAGCTTTTCGACCCAGTCGACGGCAGCATGAAGCCCGACCGCGCCGACGATGTGCGGAGTGCCTGCTTCAAAGCGCATCGGCGCGTCTAGATAGGTCGTCTCCTCGAACGTCACCTTTTCGATCATCGAGCCGCCGCCCTGCCACGGTGGAAGCTTTTGCAGCAGATCGGCGCGGCCCCACAGGCAGCCGATGCCCGTCGGCCCGTAAAGCTTGTGCGCGGAGAAAGCGTAGAAATCGGCGCCGATCGAGGCCACGTCGACCGGGAGGCGAGGCACTGCCTGGCAGCCGTCGAGCAGTAGCAGGGCGCCCTTCTTGTGAGCGATCCCGGCCGCGCGCTTCGCGTCGAGGATCGACCCGAGCACGTTCGACACGTGGGCGAAGGCGACCACGCGATGCTCTTCGGTGAGCATATCCCCAGCCGCATCGAGATCGATCTGGCCGTCGGATGTCAAAGGTACGGCGTCGACTTCGTAGCCCGCGAGCTGCCACGGAACGATGTTGCTGTGGTGCTCCAGCTGCGACAGCAGCACGCGATTGCGCCCCTCCTTCGGGAGGGTCCGAGCGACGAGGTTGATCGCCTCGGTCGCGTTGCGCGTGAACACCGCTTCGTTGGGCTTGCCGCCGATAAGCTTCGACGCGGAAGCGCGCGACGCCTCATAGCTCGCGGTCATCTCCGCCGAACGTTCGTAGACGCCGCGATGCACCGTCGCATAATCGCGCGAATAAGCCGTGGTGATTGCATCGATCACGGCTTGCGGCTTCTGCGCAGTCGCGGCGCTGTCGAGATAATGCCAGTTGGCGATCGCCGGGAACTGGTCGCGGACACTCAGCATCGAGTTGGCGATAAGCTGGGTCTCGCGGTTCATCCGACGACCCTCCGTAGCGCGTCGCGCGCAGCTTCGCCGATCGCTTGTGGCTCTTTCGCGCTGTCCCACAGGCCAATGACGAAGCCTTCGAGCAGAAGAGCCCGGGCGCTTGCCGGATCGAGCCCGCGGCTCTCGGCGTAGAAGAGCTGCATCGCGTCCAATTCGCCGACGCTCGCGCCGTGCGCGCATTTCACGTCGTCGGCGAAAATCTCCAGCTCGGGCTTGCAGTTCGCGGTCGCGCCGCGGTCGAGCAGCATGGCTTTCACGGATTGCTCGGCGTCGGTCTGCTGAGCGCCGCGCGCGACTTCGATCTTGCCGAGATAGGAGCCGGTCGCCTTTCCATTCAGCACGCTGCGGATGACCTGGCGCGAGCGGCCGCCCTCGCCGACGTGCTTCACGTTGGTGACGATCTCGTTGGTCGAAAGGCCGGTGCCGATGTTGGCTCCGAACAGCTCGAAATCGGCGCCTTTGGCTAGGCTGACGTCTAGCTCTGTCCGGCCATATTCCGAGGCGGTGTTGAGCACGAACAGCCGCGCCTTCGCGCCCGCTTCGAGAGCGATCTGAACGCGGCGCACCAACACATCATCGTCGCCCGGAAGCCAGATTTTCTCGAAGCTCTCGCCGGGCCCGACAGTGAGGGTCAGCGGCTCGGCGAACTGCTGCCAAACCGGCCGCAGCGCGTCGAGGTCGGCGTAGCGCCATTCCTCCTGCTTGCGGGTGGGGAAGGGCGCGGTCATGCCGCCGCCTCCACATAGCCTTCGCGCTCGAGCTCTTTCGCAAGTTCCGGGCCACCCGATCGGGCGATCCGGCCGGCGTTCAGCACGTGCACCTTGTCCGGCTCAACATAGTCGAGCAGGCGCTGATAATGGGTGATCAGAAGGACACCCTTGTCGGGGCTGCGCATGATCCGGTTGATGCCCGCGCCGACGCTTTTCAGCGCGTCGATGTCGAGCCCGCTGTCGGTCTCGTCGAGCACGGCAAAGCGCGGGTTGATGATACCCATCTGGACCATCTCGGCGCGCTTCTTCTCGCCGCCCGAAAAGCCGACGTTGACCGGACGCTTCAGCATCTCGGCGTCCATTCCGAGAAGGCCCGCCTGCTCGCGGGCGAGCTTGATGAACTCGGCGCCCGACAGCTCCGCCTCGCTGCGCGAACGACGCTGCGTGTTCAAAGCCTCGCGGACGAATTGGAGCATCGACACGCCCGGAATC